>NZ_SMMF01000001.1:0-200 GCF_009711355.1 Roseibium sp. RKSG952
CACCTGCCGCTTCAGGAGTTTGAGGCGCAAGCCTGAACGATCTACGGGGTCGGTATCCTGATACCCCCTTCAACGTGTGCCGCAGCCTTTTCCAGACAAAGCTCTCTCGAGAGTTACTGAAACATGGAAACAGCTTTCAATTCATAGGATAAGCTCCCGAAATCTGCTCAGCCTCTGATCCGGATCAAATCCACATGGCG
>NZ_SMMF01000223.1:0-399 GCF_009711355.1 Roseibium sp. RKSG952
TTCGGGAACTTCACGTTCCGCCCGTCCACGCCACCCGTCAGGATGGTGTAGTCCGTCAGACCCAGATCAATGCCGATGGCACCGGATGTCTTGATCTCCCCGGGCAGGGATGGAGCCTCGCGCGGACAGTGCCAACCTTCGGCAGATACAGACGAGAACCGTCAACGACACTGACCCTCTGCAGGCTCGAGATCGCCCGGCGTCCGTGCTTTGACTTGAAGCGCGGGTAGCGCCCGTGTCCTCGGAAGAAGCGCTGAAATGCCACGTCCAGATGCAGGATCGACTGTTGCAGTGCCCGAATGTCCGCTGTCTTCAGTCACGCCGTTTCCGTCGCGTCTTTCAGTTTCGGCAGTCTTTTGATCAGGTCTAATTTGGAGATGCTTTCCTTACGCTCTTTCC
>NZ_SMMF01000464.1:0-1146 GCF_009711355.1 Roseibium sp. RKSG952
TTCGACCGTTCGACGGCAGAACGGCTTTCTGCGATGTTCGTGCGTTTGCTTGAGGCTGTTTCTGAAGCGCCGGAAACACGGTTGATTGATCTTCCACTGCTGGATAAAGCCGAGGAAGCCGTCCTGCTTGGCGATTTCAACGCAACCGCAGAGGACTTCGCGCTGGACCAGACGGTGGTGGATCTGTTCGCAGGGCAAGTCAAAGCCAGCCCGGGTGCGATTGCCGTCGTGGACGGGGAGGGGCAGCTCACCTACGCCGAGGTCGATGCGGCGTCGAACCGTTTGGCCCGCCATCTGATGGCGCGGGGCGTCGGACCGGAAAGTGTTGTGGGCGTGTGCCTGGACCGCTCGACCGCGCTGATGACTGCATTGCTTGCAATTTTCAAGGCTGGCGGCGCCTATCTGCCGCTGGATCCGGCCTATCCCGAAGAACGCCTCGCCTTCATTGTGGAGGATGCCGGGGTTGAGGTCGTCGTGACGAACGCCGAACTTTCCGGCGGTCACCGGGGTCTTGCCGGCAAAGGTCTGATGCTGGACACCGCCGAAACACAACGGGCGCTTGCCCGGTGTTCCGGCACCGCAGTCACCGATGCCGAGCGGTCCGCACCGCTCACGCCACTTACGCTGGCCTATATCCTTTACACATCCGGTTCGACCGGCAAGCCCAAGGGTGTGATGGTCGGTCACCGGGAGCTCACCAACCGTCTCTCGTGGATGCAGGAAGATGTACCGATCGGGCCCGGAGACGTGGTCCTGCAAAAAACACCCTACACATTCGACGTGTCGGTGTGGGAATTTTTCTGGTGGGCGTGTCATGGTGCGCAGCTTGTCATGCTTGCGCCCGGTGCACACCGGGATGCGGGCGCTGTGGCCGAGGCGATGGAACGCCACGGCGTAACCGCACTGCACTTCGTGCCAAGCCTTTTCGACACCTATCTAGACTTGCTGGAAGCAGGCGAAGGGCTTGGCAGCCTGCCGCACCTTCGCGCGGTGTTCACCAGCGGGGAAGCCTTGTCGGCGCGGGCGGTCGAGCGGTTTCACAAGGTTGCCAGGACGGAATGGGCTGGCACCGTCCTGCGCAATCTCTATGGTCCGACCGAGGCGGCGGTGGATGTGACCGCGTATGGCACGCAAGGTGGTGAAGAC
>NZ_SMMF01000352.1:0-681 GCF_009711355.1 Roseibium sp. RKSG952
GGAATGCCAGCGCAACGCTCAAGTGCGCCCGGTCAATTCCATAGCCATCGCACACACACAAACAAGTCGTCTGATGAATAACCCGGGCCAGGTGGCAGCTTTCAGGTAGTGATTCGAGATAATCCATAGTCGAGCCGTCATTGAAATGATTCATACTCGCCCGAACGTTGAATTCACCGAACGCGACCGGCTTAGGCCATCTAGGGGCTCATAGCGAAAACCGGTGTGAGGTCCGCCTTGCGCCTTTGCGGATGCTCTGCTTCGTGTCTTGGGCGCTTTGCCGAATCTCGGCTACCTGCTCTTCGATGTTTCTCCACATTGCCGCGATAAGGGGGTCTAGAGGGTCTTGCCCCTTTTCGTGGGAATGAGTGTCAGACCGATCAACCACGCGCTCATAAGTGGCTTCAAAAATGTCCGGCTTGCAGGAATAAAGCTCACCCTTAACCCCCTTGATGATCCAGTCGCCTTCGGTCGCCACATGCTTGGCACGACCGTCGGAGCCGTCTTCAAGCGTGATGATATCGACTTCCGCCTTCGCGCCGGGATGACGTGCCTTTCGCAAGTTTTTGAGATGGACGCCGCCAAATTCCTTCAACTCATCGGTTGGCGGGTAGGTGAATTGCACCGCTTCAATCTCAACCGGCTTCTTCCGATACTTCGCCATTGTCGTTTTCCTGTTCT
>NZ_SMMF01000956.1:0-18613 GCF_009711355.1 Roseibium sp. RKSG952
CAACCGAACCCGAGCGGGGGGCGCTGAGCGGAATAGGGGCATCACGAAATCGTACAAATGCCGACCAAAACCCGGCAGGCGCGCGTCTTTGGCTTCAGAAAAGCGGCTCGCCTCGATCAGCGGATCCCGGTCACGCAGAGCTTGCGGCATCTGTTCGTAAAGCAATCCCTCGCGGATGCCGTAGCTTGAAATCGCGATATCCTTGGGTTTGAACGTGCGGATCAGCCGGGCCAGAACATCCATGGCATACGGGATCAGCGACATGCGCGAATTGGATACGCCAGCCTGGCTGCGCAGCTTGTCCGGGTCATTCTTTTCAATAAACTTGATCGTCTCACGCACCTGCTTGGTGGTCATGCGATATTCGTGCAGCACGTTCAGGGGATATCCGCGACGCAACATGTCCAACCGGGCAAAGGCACGCCAACTGCCACCGACCAGAAACAAACGATCCCGCTGTGGTCCCAAGCGGTCGCGCAACTCTTCCATGGTTTGCTTGATATGGGCCTTTCTGGCCCTGCGTCCGCCCTTGATGTCGCGTAGTTTTAGCGGGCCAAGTGATGACGTGACGCGCAAGCCAACCTCACCCTCACCGATCTCGGCCAGCTCCATCGAAGAACCGCCAATATCGCAAATCAGACCATAGGCTCCGGGCCACCCCAGTAGTACGCCTTGTGCAGACAGTCGCGCCTCTTCCGCTCCATTGATTACAGATATGGTTAGACCAGTCTCGGCTTTGACTTCTGCGCAGAAATCCGGGCCGTCTTCGGCTTCTCGCACCGCAGCGGTCGCAACGACGTGCAGACCAGGCAGACCGAGATCATCGGCAAGATATTGAAACCGTCGCAGCGCCTTCAATGCACGGTCGCGGCCACGCGGGTTCAGGCGGCCGGTTTCCGAAAGACCTGCGCCCAGCTCGCACATGACCTTTTCGTTATAAAAATAAGCCGGTGATCGCGCGGCCCCGTCAAAAATTACCATTCGGACCGAGTTTGACCCGACGTCTACCACACCCACACGAGACAATGCCCTTGCTTCGGGATCGTCAAACAGCGGCTTTCCGAATGGCCCCCAGTCCGGGATATTGGAATCGACGGTCTGTTCCATGTTCTGTCCAATACTTCCAAAGGCAGGATGCGAAATCACCAGTGATGGGTCAATTGCCGGTTTCGGAATCGTCTATGCTTTTGTTCAGTACGCGAACTGCTAAAGCACGCGTAATCTCTCGCTTTTCGGACAAGGCGACCTGATCCAACTGTTCAACAACTTCCGCAGCTGTTTCAAAACGCCGGTCCATGTGTTTGACCAGATAGGCGATCACTTCGGGGCCGGGGTTCAATTGTCGGTCCACGAACAACTTCGCGAGAACAGCGCCCAGCAACGCATCGTCAGGCGGGTCGAGTGCCACGTGATGTGCCCCTTCTACGCGGCTCTGCAGATCTGCCAATGGCAATTGCCAGAATTTGGGGGCTAACCTCCCGGTCATCAGCAAAGTCTGTCCCTCGGCGAGTGCGAGGTTGTGCAGATGGAACAACGTTTTTTGCTGCTCCAGATCACCTGCGATCATTGGAACGTCTTCGACAGCGACGGGTGATCTGGACAGTTCGGGGACATCGTCATAGCGCAGGGCCGCAGCTTGAATGATACGCCCGCCTGTTTCCGCTGCCCATACATGGGCCAGATGGGTTTTGCCCGCCCCCGCAGGTCCGCTGAGCACCAGTTTGTTCCCGGGCCAGGAATTGGCGGACATCATTGCGACGGCCAGAGCATTCGCCGGGGATACAAAAAAATCTTCTCGCCCCAGCGCGGTCTTGGCTGGAAGATCAAAGCTCAGTTGTCTGGCCATTCAGTCGTTTTCCTGATTCAGCCCTTCAAGCCCGGTATAGAGGCGGCTGGACAGATATTGTGATGTGGCAAAGCGCGCGAAAACACCCAGCGCGGCGGCGACGGGGACCGCGACCAGCATTCCCACAAAGCCGAACAGGGCCCCAAAAACGGACAATGCCAGCAACAGCCATACGGGGTGTAAGCCGACGGAACTGCCAACCAGTTTCGGGGTCAGGAAATTGCCTTCGGTGACCTGACCCAGGATGAAGATACCCGCCACCAGACCAATTGAGGCCCAGTCACCCCAGAACTGGAATAAGGCCAGGCCAATCGCCAGGGTGCCGCCGATCAACGCGCCCAGGTAAGGGATGAAGGTCACCAGTCCGGCGATGAACCCGACCACCAGACCGAATTGCAGACCTACAGCCATAAGTGCGACGGCATAATAGGTGCCGAGGATCAGACAGACGGTGCCCATGCCGCGCACGAACGAGGCAAGGACCTTGTCGACATCATGCGCAAGTTTGCGAATGGTCGGGGCGTGGTCGCGGGGCAGAAGTTCGTCGATACGTGCGGTCATCCGATCCCAGTCCAGTAGCAGATAGACTGAAACAACGGGAACGATCACAACAAGAACCACCACGTTGATGGCTGACCCAAGGGATGTCACTACCGTTTGCAGCACATCTCCAGACTTGGATTTTAACGTGTCGCCCAACGAGACGAGAAACTGATGCGTGCTGGATTCAGCATCCAGAATTGCTGGGAATTGTCGTTCAATAAAGGCGCGCAGCTCTTTGAACAGGCTGGGTAAAACGTCGATCAGATCGATCAGCTGTGTAACCAGTGCCGGTACAACCAGCAAGATCATCAGGACGAACAGAAACACGCCAAAAACGGTAATGATAGCTGTCGCACCGACCCTTGAAAGACCCAGTTTTTCAAGGCGGTCTGCAACCGGGTCGAGGAAATAGGCAACTGCGCCCCCGATCACGAAAGGAAGAAGCACATCCCCTAGCAGCCACAGAATCAGGACGAAAATTGCGGTTGCAAGGCCCCAATATCTGAGCTGATCTTTTACCGGCAAAGCCATCGCGCAGTCCCTTGTTGCAGCTCTTGCCAGTGTTCTTGGCCCATGCTGCCGCGTGATGCAAGCGCTTCATGGGCCAAAGGATTTGTTGGTCAGTCGTGCAGTGTTCCCAGTTCGGGCGTGTCGTCGGTCGCCGTTTCGTCAGGCCAGTTGGTACGCCAGACTTCTGCCGACCAGTGACCGCAATGAACGGCTGGCCGGTCAAATCCGGGCAGGGGCGACAGCAAGGGTTCAACAACCACATCATGCCGAGGGACAGCAAAGTAAGGGAATGAGTAACGTTCCTTGCCAGAACGATTGACCACACGATGCGGTGTCGATTTCAGCCGCCCACCGGACCATAGCTCCAACATGTCACCGATATTCACAACGAACCCGCCGGGTGGACAATCCGGAGTAATCCAGCCTCCGTCCCGGGTCTGAACCTCAAGGCCACCAACGGGATCTGGGGCAATGATGGTCAGTGCGTCTGTATCCTTGTGGGGGTGGATGCCATAGCCACCCTCATCCGGCGCCTGCGGCGGATAGTGCAACAGGGTCATATTGGTCATCGGCTCACGGAAGGCATCGCGCAAAACATCTGATTCAAGATCAAGTCCAACTTCAAGTGCGCCAAGCAGCATATCCGCGACTCGGTCCAGCTGGGCCCAATAGCCGAGAATTATGTCCCGTGCGCCGGACACTTCTTTCGGCCATAGGTTCGGAGCATACAAGGCGCAGTCTTTGCGAACCTGTGCATCTTCGGAAACTTCGTAATGAAGTTTGTAGCCTTCATATTTGTCTGCCTTGCCTGAGCCATCATTGGGCGTGAAGAAACCCATGGGAATATAGCCGCGGTAGTTTTCGCGGGTGATTGCCTGATCCCATTTACTGCTTTCTTCGATGTCAAAAATTGCACGGACGCTCGACCGGACCTGATCAACGGTGTCCTGAGAGATGCCTGTGCCGGTGATCGAAAGGAAGCCGATCCCGGTGCAGGCCTCGACGATTTGCTGCGCGGTTGCGTCGTACGTCGGGTGCGCGCGATCGGTCAGCGGAGAGATGTCGATCGTTGGAATATGATCCATTAGCTTATCCTTACACCCTGTCGTTCAAGTTCGGAGTGTACCGGCGCCAGATTCATACTGTGCAGGTCCTGATTGCTTTTCAGGGCAAGTGCAGCTGCAATACCCGCGCCCTGACCCATGACCGCACAACATGCCATATTGCGGGTGGCAGCGTGTGCTACGCGGTCTGCGCCGTGTGAACGTCCGGCCACCAGCAGACCTTTGATCCCTTTTGGCAACATCGAACGATAAGGCACCTGCATATATCGTCCTGTTGTGGGCAGGATCAGGATACCGTAGCCGTCGATGAATTCCGGGTAGATACCGATCGTGTCTTCGAAACGGCCCTGATGTCGCGCATCGTTTTCCGTCATGTTGTAGACAGCATCGATTTTGCGGGTGTCGCGGATGCCGATGGTCATTCCAAAATTCCGCAGGCGTGCATTTTCGCAACCGGGCATGAACCGACGCAGAGCTTCGATGGCCAGCATCGATTGCCGCCGCCCTTCGATTTCACCCTTTGTCAGGCTATCAGGATCGGTGCCGTCGATCTCGGCCAGATGGATGAGGTTCATATAGGTCAGCTCACCCGTGTCATGCATGGCGCCCCATGTCCCCGCGATCGTGTTCAAATGCGGCGGGATCAAACCCTGATCGATTGCCTGCTGGAATGGCTTGTGCACGAAGGGCGAGAACATGTCGTCCTCCTTGCCCGAGGTTTCGATGTTCCATTCGCCACCACCGCCCCAGTCCTTGTAGGTCTGCGGATCGGCCTTGACGCCTTCCATGAAGGCGCGTTTGTCCACACCGGCCAGATGGAACATGACCGAGGCTGCCATCATGTCTTCTCGTGGTGTTTTATGGGTCGGTGCGCCAGCACGGTGCGCTACATCTGCATCCCCGGTGGCGTCGATCACCACCCGAGCCAGAATCGCCTCGCGTCCGGCCTTGGATTCAGTGATGACGCCGGTGATCCGATCCCCATCCATGATCGGAGCGACGAACTGGCGATGCAGCATCGGATGCACGCCAGCTTCTTCAACCAGCTTGTCGGCCACCAGCTTAAAGCCTTCGCTGTCCAGCTCGTAACTTAGTGACTGGCTTTCCGGTACCGCCGCGCCCATCTCTTTGGCGCGGGTCTCGAATTCCATCCCGATGCCGCCTGCTTCGACAGTCTGCTCATGCCGATACCATGCAAAGCCTTCGACCCCGACGGCAGTGATATTTCCACCCATGCAGCCGAACCGATCCATCAGCGAGACTTCGGCCCCAGCTCGTGCAGCCGCCAGCGCAGCCGCCAATCCGGCAGGGCCTGAGCCTACCACCAGCACATCTGTCTTATGGACGACCGGAACCTCGCGTGCTGGTTCTGTAATTGTTTGCATTTACGCCTCGCAAATTCATGTTTGCGCCACCATCGGGGTGCCTGACTGGCGGGTCAATCAAAAATCCGACTGACCTGAGGTCGCAAAAACACCATTGCATGATTGCCCCCGGCAGGGCTTTGGCATAAGCAGCTTTGAAGTCGAATTCTCACCTTTGAAGGTCAAACAATGCGCCTCAGCCGTTATTTTCTGCCCGTTCTCAAGGAAAACCCCTCCGAGGCCCAGATCGTCAGCCACCGGCTGATGCTGCGGGCCGGGATGATCAAGCAAGCCGCTGCTGGCATCTATTCCTGGTTGCCACTGGGCTTCAAAGTACTGCGTAAGCTGGAAAACATCATCCACGAAGAGCAGGCGCGGGCAGGTCACATCGCAATTCAGATGCCGATCATTCAGTCCGCAGACCTTTGGCGCGAGTCCGGTCGTTACGACGACTACGGTCAGGAAATGCTGCGCATGAAGGATCGCCACGATCGCGATATGCTGTTTACACCTACGGCCGAAGAACTGGTGACTGACATCTTCCGCGGTCACGTCAACAGCTACAAAGATCTGCCGCTGACGCTCTACCAGATCCAGTGGAAATTCCGCGACGAGATCCGTCCGCGTTTCGGCGTCATGCGCGGTCGCGAATTCTATATGAAGGACGGATACAATTTCGACCTGACCAAAGAAGACGCGCTGCACGCCTATAACCGCCACCTCGTCAGCTACCTGCGCACCTATGAGCGTATGGGCCTGCAGGCAATCCCGATGCGCGCTGACTCCGGCCCCATCGGTGGCGATGATACACACGAATTCCTAGTGTTGGCTGATACCGGCGAGTCCGAGGTTTTCTATGACAGCGCCGTCACCGACCTGACCTTTGGAGACCGTGAGATCGATTATGACAATCGTGAACAGTGTCAGGCGATCCTCGAAGAGTTCACCTCAAAGTATGCCCGTACGGATGAAACCCATGACGAGGCACTGTTCAACAAGGTCCCCGAAGACCGTCGCCGCGTGGCGCGCGGGATCGAAGTTGGCCAGATCTTCTATTTCGGCACCAAATACTCCGAACCTCTGGGCGCAACCGTTCAGGGACCTGATGGCAAGCCGGTTCCGGTCCACATGGGCAGCCACGGTATCGGTGTCAGCCGCCTGATTGGTGCGATCATCGAGGCGAGCCATGACGACAAGGGCATCATCTGGCCCGAAGGCGTCACGCCGTTCCACTGCGGTATCGTAAACCTCAAGCAGGGTGACGAAGAAGCGGATGCGGCATGTGAAAAGATCTATAAGGCGCTGACGGCGCTGGGGCTCGAGCCGCTGTATGATGACCGCAACGAACGGGCAGGTGGCAAGTTCGCTACAATGGACCTGATCGGTCTGCCGTGGCGCATCACCGTGGGCCCGCGTGGTCTGAAGAACGGTGTGGTAGAGCTGACCAGCCGTCGGACCGGAGAAAGCGAAGAGCTGAGCCCGGAAGAGGCCGTTACAAAAATCGCAGAGATTTACGAAAACATCGCCTGATCTGGCGTTCTCTGTTGATCATTCAAAAGTCTGGATGTTTTTTCGCCGCGTCATCATATGAATGGCGCGGCGAAACGTTAAAGCCAAGCTGCTATGCTGGGCGCAGGCTGGCGTTACAGCCGATGCTAGGCCGAACCCGCCACTGGCCGGGTCAACAGCAGATCGCCATCGGCCTGACCTCCTCTGGCGACGACAATGGGGCGTCCCATTCGTTCAACCAGATCGTCGAGCTCAAATCCAAGAAACCTGATGCCACAGACCCGCTCACCCGTGGTGCGGTCCGTTATGCAAAGCCGACCATTCTGAAAAGCCAGACGATAGCCCTTCTCCTTCAGGATGTCGGCCAGACCCTCCCAACTTGCGGCGTTGCTGAATAACGGTCGCATCGCTGCACGCAGCAAAGCCGCCGTTTCACAGTCCAAATCCTGAGATGCATTTGTGGTCCTGATCGGACCAACCCCTTCCAATTCCCTTACAATACCCATGAGCGACCCCCGCTCTTTAAAAATGTGTTCCCCCATAGCTAGGGTGACAAAGTTTCATAAAATAAGCAAAGCACGAAATAAAATTGCTTAATAAATGTTGTAAATTGAGTTCAGTTTTTCACCAAAAGCTCACATTGACTTCATACCTGAAACAATGCCGTCTTGTCTGTGATTGACTTCACAACTTCTGGTGTAGCTTCGATCATCGACACTCCCCTGAACCGAAACCCGATCCGGGACCTACATTCATTGATTCGGATAGCGAGGGCAGATTTGCGCAAGGGCTTGCCGTTTTGACAGCTTGTTCGGGTTGCGTCAGAAGGAGAGTTCGCAGAACCGGGTTGACCATTGGGTGAAATGCCGAAAATGTCCCCGCAAAACATTGCCGGAGCAGGAATGGCCAAGACACCCCCGCCCTTTGCCCCTTTCGAATGGAAGATTGCATGGCGCTATCTGCGCGCTCGGCGCGCCGAAGGTGGCGTCAGCGTAATGACATGGATTTCGCTGATCGGAATTACGCTGGCCGTTTTCGCATTGATCGCCACTTTGGCGGTGCGTTCAGGTTTCCGGTCCGAATTTGTGGGCACCATCCTGGGGGCCAACGCTCATGTCACGGTCTATTCAGCAGGCGAGGTCGATGCACAGGGTCGTATAGATCGAAAGATTGCTGACTTCGATGCCATGGCGGACCGTATTGCACAGGTTCCCGGTGTGCAACGCGCTGCTCCGTTGGTGAAAGGGCAGGTTCTGCTTACCAATCGCGACCGCAGCACGGGCGTTGAAGTCTACGGTATCCGCCCCGGCGATCTGTACAGTCTGCCCGGTATTGCGGAAAGCAAACAGGCCTATGGCGATCTGTCCCGGTTTGACGAAGGGATCGCAATCGGCTCGGGCGTGGCCCGTGCCATCGGCGCAACGGTTGGTGATACGGTCAGAGTGACTTCACCAAATGGAGTTAAGACCGCATTCGGCACCTCGCCTCGGGTGAATGCCTACGAAGTCGTCTATGTGTTCTCTGCCGGGCGTTATGACATCGACCGCACCCGCGTTTACATGCCCTTCACCGAAGCACAGAGCTTCTTCAACCGTGAGGGCGTCGCGGATGAAATCGAAATCATGGTCGACAATCCCGAAAACCTCGATCCTCTGCTGTTTCCCATTCTCGAGGCTGCCGGTGAGCGGACCCAGGTCTGGACGTGGAAAGATTCTTCGGGTGGATTTCTTCGGGCGCTTGAGGTCGAAGACAATGTGATGTTCATCATCCTGTCGATCCTCGTTCTGATCGCAGCAATGAACATCGTGTCCGGCCTGATCATGCTGGTCAAAAACAAAGGGCGTGACATCGGTATCCTGCGCACAATTGGCCTGAGCGAAGGTTCGGTGCTGCGGGTCTTTTTCATCTGCGGCGCGTTCACCGGCATTATCGGTACGGCGATGGGTGTGATTTTGGGATGCCTGTTTGCGCTCTATATCGATCCGATCTTTTCCTTCGTGAACTTTGTCATGGGTGGTGGTGTCTGGGATCCCGCTATTCGAGGGATCTATGCGCTGCCGGCAGAGTTGCATCTGTCTGATGTGCTCAAAGCCGTCGGACTGTCGCTGGGGCTATCTTTCTTTGTTACTTACTTTCCAGCCCGTCGTGCGGCACGGCTGAACCCGGTTGAGGCGCTTCGCTATGAATGATGTGACATTGCGGCTGGACGGCCTGACCAAGACCTATCTGAAAGGCACGCCGGGAGAGGTACAGGTGCTACGCGGTGTCGATCTGGAACTGCGGGCGGGTGAGGCAGTAGCGTTGGTTGCCCCATCGGGGGCAGGTAAATCGACCTTGCTGCATATCGCGGGATTGCTAGATGCGCCGGACGATGGCTCGGTTGAGATTGCTGGTCAGAACGTGGCGGGCAGAGGCGACCGGACACGCACAGCACTGCGTCGACAGGACGTGGGCTTTGTCTATCAATTCCACCATCTGCTGCCAGAGTTCACGGCGCTCGAAAACATCACGCTGCCGCAACTGGCCAATGGCGTGTCTGAGAAAGCCGCGCGCGACAGGGCCATGTCCCTGCTGGATCGCGTGGGCGTCGCAGCCCGCGCAGATCACCGACCCGCGGCTCTGTCCGGGGGAGAACAGCAGCGCGTAGCGTTCTGCCGCGCACTGGCGAATGATCCACGTGTGTTGCTTGCTGATGAACCCACCGGAAATCTGGACCCGGACACTTCGGATCAGGTCTTTGCAGCGCTCATGTCTTTGGTGCGCGAGGCCGGATTGTCGGCATTGATCGCCACGCACAACCTTGATCTGGCTGCGCGTATGGATCGGATGGTGCGGCTTGAGGCGGGCGTTCTCAAGCCAGTTGAGTGATGGCCACGCCAATTGCCATGACCGCGATGCCGCCTGCGCGCATCATGGTCAGCGGCGTGACCTGAGCCCCGAACAGGCCGAAATGATCGATCGCGGCGGTGCTGATCAGTTGCCCAAGCAGAACAAAAAACACTGCGTTTCCGACCCCGAAATGCGGGGCCACATGGGTGATCGTCAGAACGTAAAAAGCGATGAGAACGCCGCCAAGAAACAGGTGCTTTGGGGCCTGCGCGACCTTCGAGATTGCCTCGACCCCCGGAAAAAGCAGCATCACCAGAGCTGACGCACCAAATGCGACTGCAAAGAGGATCACCGCAGCTGTTGTTGGGGATCCGATCAGTTTTCCCAGGGCTGCGTTCAACGCCGCAAGGATCGGCACGCCAATCCCGGCGGCCAGCATGATGGCTGCATATTGTGTCATTGCTCGGAACCTCTGTGCCAATCTCGTTGATCTGGATCATTGCGGCTGAACCCTTGTCGGGCAACCCTGCAATTGCGTGATTGAATGGAGGAATGCGATGATCCGATCGATACTTACCGCTCTCACCACTGCGTTGATCCTGCCGTCCTATGCGGCCTTAGCGCAGGATGCGGATGCCGGAGCAGAACTATACCAGCATTACTGCGCCACCTGCCACGGTATCGATGCGACCGGGCATGGTCCGATGGCGGGTGTCCTGATTATTCAACCAACCAATCTGACGGAGCTGGTTGACCAAAGCGGTGCTTTCCCGACCATCCGAGTTGTCGAACGCATCGACGGCCGGGACCCGTTGGTCAGCCATGGCAGCCCAATGCCTGTCTATGGACCCTTCTTTGAAGGCAATGACACAGCGATCAAAGCGCCGACAGGTCAACCTGTGCTGACCAGCAAGCCCATCGCTGATCTGGTGGCCTATCTGAAAACTCTCTAGGCAGGCTAAAACCTATCTGCAAATGCCTTCGATCTTGGCGCCGCTCCACGGGATCACAACATCGCGCTCGCGTTTGGCTCCGGGCAATGTTGAGAGATCAAAGTGTTTGTCGAGCATTTCATGCAGGCGTTTCGTTCTGGGGGCGTCGGGATCCAATGCACGGCAGCAGACATACTCCTCGACGATGGCGCCCTGTTGTTCGTAACCGTAGGCCAGAAAATCAGGCGAGGTGTCGAGGTCAAACAGATAGGGGTCTTTGCGCCCGCCATGTTCGGCCGCCGCGCGCAACGGATGATACCCGGTGGTCTTGCGGTTCTGCCATTGCCAGACATGGGTCAGTTCGTGTGCCAGCAACATGGCCGCGACCAGATTCATGCGTTCGGGATATTTGGACATGTAGTCGTCCAGATACCAGTCCTTGGTAAAATAGACATGGTTGAACAACGCAACAGCCGCCGGTTTGCCGCTGACAATGCCCTCTTTGACAGGCGGCAGAATACGCTCGCGGCAGGCCAGACGCGGTCGCGCCTTGCGCTCATAGGTAATCTCGGTGACAGGGGCACCTTCGACAAGGCGGACCCGGTTCAGATTCAGGGTGTCGCCGTGAATATTCTGTGCAAAATCCCGTTCCTGCTGCGTCAGTGGACGGCCACAGGACGCGAACATAACGATGGTAAAAAACAGCAAGAAACGACGCATAATTAAAAGCCTAATGCGCCTTGCCGTCGCTGCAAGTGCTTTTCACAGGCTCATCGCCAGAACCCGGCTGATTTCCGTCAGCGACCGGTTCGACTGATCCATCCAGATATTGAAAGCTTGCTGTACCGCTGCCATGGCTTTCTTTGAAGTCGGCGCCTTGTCGACGACACCTTCTGCAATTAGGCGCGCGGTCACGTCCTGCGACAGGATAAAGCTGTCACGCCCGGCAAATCGCATGGCGTATTGGGCCGAGGCGCCCCCCAATCGGGAACCGCGTTTGGCCAGCATCGCCAACAACCCGACATAGTCGGTTGACGGCCAGCCTCCCAACACTTGCCCGGCACCGCCTTCTTCGCGCAATTCCAGCAGGAAAACCGCATTGTCCCGAACTGTGGCGATCTTGGTACCGTTTCGCACGATGCGGGTGTCCTGCAGCAAGGAATCGAATTTCTCATCATCCATGAACGCACATCGCCCGACATCGAATCCATCGAAAGCGGTCTCAATCCCATCCCACTTGGCTTCGATGACTTTCCAGTTGAAACCGGCCTGAAACACACATTTCGTAATGATCGAAAGCCAGCGGTCCTCGGGCATGTCTGCAAGCTCTGCCGGGTTTTTGGGTTTGCCCAGCTTTTCCTCCAATGCATCAGGCCCGCCATGGCGCTCTGCCGCGATGTCAAAGATTTCGTCGAAGTTGCGCATGGGTCATGTCCTCCGCCATAGATGCTGCCAATTTGAGCGGCAGTTACAAGAGACTAATTTATGGTCACTGCTAACTGCTCAGACGTCCTGCAGCACCCTTCATCCTGATTTTTCGAGAAAAAATAAAAGAAAAGCTCGACAAACGAGGGGATTCGGGTTTGTGATTGACTCGTCAATCAATGTCTTGAGCCGAAAATCACCCGATATTCGCGCGCTTGGACAATTGAGTTGCAGTGCTGGTGGGGCATAACGGTACGAAAGGGCGATGATAATTCCGCCCTGTAGCAAACTGTTCACTTTCCTTTTCCGGCCAAATTTGTGCATGTTGCGACATGGTATTGTCGACAGACAAGTCAGCCGGCGGGCAAACACTCGCCGGGGTGGGCAAAAACAAAGAAGACAGGGAGTAATTCCATGAAAAAACTGAGTGTAAGCCTTTTGGCCCTTGCAGTTGCGGGTACGGCGCAAGCGGCAGATATGGGTGCAGTGGACGAGCCGATCAAACTGGCCATCAACGAATGGACAGGTCAGCACGTTACGACACATGTTGCAGGCGAAATGCTGAAGGCTGCTGGCTACAATGTTGAGTTTGTCACTGCAGGAATGATGAACCAGTTCCAGGCACTGGCGGATGGTGACATCGACGCGACGCTGGAAATCTGGTCCTCCAACGTTTCCGATGAATACGCCAAGAAGATCGATGAAGGCACCGTTGTTGAAATCGGCGATCTGGGTCTGGATGCGAAAGAGGGCATTGCCTATCCGGCGCATGTGGCTGAATTGTGCCCTGGACTGCCAGCATGGGAGGCACTGAACGAGTGTGCGCAGCTGTTTGCAACTGCTGAAACCCTGCCGTCGGGACGTCTGGTCGATTATCCGGCTGACTGGGGTACTCCAGGTGCGGACCGCATGGTTGGTCTTGAGCTTCCGTTCAAGGCGGTTCCTGCAGGTTCCGAAGGTGCACTGATCGCTGAACTGCGCGCATCGACCGAGCGTAAGTCGCCTCTGCTGATCACCTTCTGGCAGCCGCACTGGGCGATGTCGGCCTATGATGTTCAGTTTGTCGATCTGCCTGCAGGTGAAGAAGCATGCTTCAACGATCCGGCATGGGGTCCGAACCCGAACGCTGTGAACGATTGTGACTTCTCGCCTTCGCGCATTTTCAAGGCCAGCTGGAGCGGCATGGAAGACAAGTGGCCGGCGGCCTATGAGATCCTGTCCAACTATCAACTGGCGGTCGAAGACCAACAGCCGATGATGGGCGCGATCGACGTTGACGGCGGTCAGGTCGAAGAAGTTGTCGCCGCATGGATGGCCGAGAACGAAGACAAATGGCGTCCCGTTGTCGACGCGGCGACCAAGTGAGCCTCATAAGTGACTGACACGACTACGCCAGCCATTGCCTGCCAGAATCTCTGGCAGGTCTTTGGCCCGGGCGCCGACAAAGCCCTGACCGACGCGCTGTCTCGGTCAGGGAACGACGCAGACAAAGCCGCAGCCGAGCTGCGCGAACAGGGGTTCATCCCGGCCGTTCAGGATGCCAATTTCGAAGTTCGCGATGGCGAGCTATTTGTCATTATGGGCCTCAGTGGCTCGGGCAAGTCCACGTTGATCCGCTGCATTTCGCAATTGCTGCCCGGTACGGGCGGTGAAATTCGGATCGAAGGCGAAAACGTCGTCGGAGCATCCAAGAAAAAGCTGACGGAACTGCGCCGCAAAAAACTGGGCATGGTGTTTCAGCATTTTGGTCTGTTTCCACATATGACCGTTGCCGAGAACGTGGCCTATCCGCTCAAGGTTCAGGGGGTCGGCCGAAAGGAGCGCCGTGCCCGTGCGCAGGAAGTGATCTCGCTTGTTGGGCTTGAGGGGCGCGAAGACAGTTTCCCGCGTCAGCTTTCCGGCGGTCAGCGCCAGCGTGTGGGAATCGCGCGCTCACTGGCAGTAAACCCCGATATCTGGTTTCTGGACGAGCCGTTTTCAGCGCTTGACCCACTGATCCGCCGCCAGCTGCAGGATGAATTTCTGCGCATTCAGGCGACACTGAAGAAGTCCATCGTCTTTATCACCCACGATATCGCCGAAGCGCTGAAGCTTGCGGATCGCATTGCCATCATGCGCGATGGAAAGATTGTCCAGATTGGTACGCCATCAGACATCGTTCTTCGGCCCGTGGACGATTATGTGCGTGAATTCTCGAAAGATGTGGCCAAGGGTCAGCACGCCAAAGTCGCTTCGGTCATGCGCGAAGGCGATGCAGAGCGTGGCCCTGATGATCCTGGTCTCACTACCGCGATGACACTGGATGCAGCCCTTGCGCATTGCATGGAGCTATATGAACCGGTCCCGGTACGTGATGAAAAGGGTGAGATCGTTGGCACGGTGCATCCATCGGATCTGGCTGCAGCCCTACAGGTAGAAGAGACATGAGCGCGGTTACCGATGTGCCCACGTCTGGTTCGGCCCGTCTGACGGCAGGCGCGCAGGCTGCACTGATCACGCTGATTGTTGGTGCAATCTGTCTTGCGCTTGAATCCGTGATGCCGTGGTTGATCAAATGGCCCACGGCTTGGGAATTACCTGCAACAGAATGGGTGGGATCATTCCTTGCCTGGTTCCTGAACGGCATCAAACCGGCTGCCCGGTTGTTTTCTGACATCATGACCTATCCAATGGATGCGGCGAACTATGTGCTTGGCAACACGCCGTGGCCGATACTGATCGGATTGGTCACAGCGCTGGGTTGGTATCTGGGCGGCCTACCAATGGCTGCACTGGGTTTTCTGGGCCTGAGCTTTGTTCTGGCTTCGGGCTATTGGCCAGAAAGCATGAATACCCTCGCGCTGGTTGCGGTGTCCGTGCCCGTGGCGCTGATCGTGGGCGGTGCAATCGGTATCCTTGCGAACGAGGTGCCGAAGGTAAAATCGATCGTTCAGGCTGTGCTCGACATCATGCAGACGGTGCCAACTTTTGCCTATCTGACGCCGCTATTGCTGCTGTTTGGTTTTGGCCCAGTGGTCGGTCTAATCGCTTCGGCGATCTATGCTGCACCACCGATGGCGCGGAACGTGATGCTGGGCCTCGAGCGGGTCGAGCACGAGGTGAAAGAGGCCGCCATCATGTCTGGTGGTTCGCGCCTGCAGCAGTTGTTTCAGGTCGAAATCCCGTCCGCCGCGACGCAGATCATGGTTGGTGTGAACCAATGCCTTATGGCTGCATTGTCGATGGTTATCATTGCGGCGGTCATTGGCGGGTTCAATGATATCGGCTGGGAAGTTCTGCTGACCATGCGCAAGGCGCAGTTTGGCGAGTCACTGCTGGCGGGCCTCGTCATCGTGGTGTTTGCCGTTGTGATCGACCGGATGAGCGGTACGCTGGCGACCGAGCGCAAGCGCTATGACCGGCGCGTTGTCTGGGCAATGCTGGCGTTCACCGTGCTGTTTACGGTCGCCTTCTGGGCATGGCTGCCAAATCCGTCCGACCTGACGCTGCTGGATCCGTTGGCCGAAGCGGTGGACAGCGGCTTGACGGCCTTTACCCAGAACAACGGTCCCTGGCTCGATAGCCTCAAGAACAACTCAATGTTCTATGTGTTGCTGCCTTTGCGCATCGGCCTAGATCAGGCTGTCTTGCCTTTCACATGGGGTTTCATGTGGACCCCTGCTATGAGCTATGGCCTGTTCGCAGCCGGTGCAGTGATTGCGCTGCTTATGGCGTGGCGCGGACACCTGACTGGCGGGCTGGTTGTACTCATTCTGATTGGCATCCTCGAAACCGGCATCTCAAACCTGCCCTGGCCCTTCGTGCTAACTGGTGCGGCGGCGCTGGGCTGGGTTGCCGGTGGCTGGCGTCTTGCCGCGCTGTCAGTGGGGCTGCTCTGCACAATCTTGGTTTCTGGTCTGTGGGAAAGGGCATTGCTGTCACTTTATCTTAGCGGTGCAGCGGTATTTTCTTGTGCTGTTGTAGGCGGCCTGATCGGTCTGGCCAGCGCAGTCTGGAGCCCCGTCTGGAAGATTGTTCGCCCGATCTGTGACATGTTGCAGACCATTCCGCTGTTCGTCTTCCTGATCCCGGTCCTCATGGTATTCCAGATCGGTGAATTCTCGGCGTTTCTGGCTATCTGCGCCTATGCGATCGTCCCCATGATCCGCTACACGCGGCATGGGTTGGTCAACACACCGGACGAGATGATGGAGGCAGCGATATCCAGCGGTGCAACCGAATGGCAAATCCTGCGTGATGTGCGCGCGCCTTATGCTGCGCCAACAATCCTGTTGGGACTGAACCAGACTATCCTCTACGCCTTCGCCATGCTGGTAATCGCGGCGCTGATTGGCACCACCGGTCTGGGCCAGTCGATCTATCTGGCGCTGGGGCAGGCGGATGTCGGGCTAGGCATTTCGGCTGGTGCAGCGATGGCGATCCTTGCTTTGATCGCCGACCGTATGGTGCAGGGCTTTGCCGAGGAACGGCGCAAAGCTCTGGGGCTGTAGAAAAAGGGCAGGGGCGGCGCGACCGCCCCTTTTGCCCGAGTTTGACTTTGAACAAAGACGACGTGTTCAGCAGGCTGTAATTCGGGCGAAAAGAGTTCGGAGATTACCATGGCCGGTTGGGGCTCATTCCTTGCAGCACTTCTTGTTTTTATGCTCAGCCACGTCATCCCTGCGCGTCCTGCTGTGCGTGAGCGTCTGATAGATACACTGGGCAGAACCGGATATTTTGCGGCCTATTCTACGTTCTCTCTGGCTGTGCTGACATGGTTGATCATAGCTGCGGCGCAGGCGCCCTATGTCGAGGTCATCCCGCCCCTTGCGGTCTTTCGCTGGGTTCCTTTGCTGGTTATGCCGGTGGTGTGTTGGTTGGCTGTTGCAGGTCTGGTAATCCAGAACCCGTTTTCGTTCGGTGGGCTTGGACGCAAGCCATTTGATCCGGACAACCCCGGTCTCCTGCGCACGACGCGCCATCCGATCCTTGTCGCGCTCATGCTTTGGGCGTTCGCGCATATTCTGGCTAATGGCAGCCTGTCCCACGTCATCCTGTTCGGGCTATTTGCCGGATTTGCATGGATGGGTATGGCCCTGATTGATCGACGGAAACAGCGTCAGTTGGGGCAAGACTGGGAACGCCTGTCGCGTAACACCGCACGTCTGTCTCTCCGTATACCAAAGCCCTTGCCGCGCGCATGGGTCTGGCTGACGGCAATTGTGTCCTATGCGGTCCTTCTCCACCTGCACGCACCTTTGATCGGCCTTTCTCCGTTGCCATAACGCGGGGGAGTGGTCGCAAGCGGTCATGCGTGCTATCTGAAACGTCACATCTGGTACTATGAGGGTCTCTCAATGAATCTGGCCTATGTCACAACCACCGATCGGGGTGCAACCGACCGCCTGCTGAGTGCGGTGGCCGAGCGCCTGTTGGCCCGTGGAGCAAAGCTGTCCGGTGTGGTGCAAACGAATACGGAATGCGCTGACAACAGCAAGTGCGACATGGATCTTCGGGTTCTGCCGGATGGCGAGACCATTCGTATTTCCCAGTCGCTGGGTACCATGTCGCGTGGCTGCAGACTGGACCCTGCAGCACTTGAGCAAGCGGTAGGCTATGTCACCGCGTCACTGGCTGAGGCCCCCCAACTGCTGATCATCAACAAATTCGGCAAGCACGAAGCTGACGGGCGCGGTTTCCGTCCTGTGATCGGCGAAGCGCTGGCGCTGGATATTCCTGTACTGGTTGGCGTGAACGGGCTGAACCATGACAAGTTCCAGCTGTTTACCGATGACGCGGCTCAGGCTTTGGATCCAGACCTGGACAGCATCGAGGCATGGTTCGACCGTGTCACCGGTCTGCGCCCGGCTGCTGAATAACCCAAGTCACGCTGCGTAATGCGCTGAAAACCAGACTTGTTTCGTGGTCTCGCCGCTGCAATCCTCCTTGGAATTGGGGAGGACAGCGAGCATGTGGAGCAATTGGGCCGGAAACGAAACAGCACAGATAACGCCGGCAAGGCCGGTATCGGTCGCGGCATTGCAGCAGGCGGTTGCTGCTCCTCAATCCATGCGCGCGGTGGGGGCAGGGCATTCCTTTACCCCGGTCATATCCGGCGCTGACCGGATCATTGATCTTTCGGATCTCGACGTCCCGACTGTTTTACAGGTCGATGGCGACAAGGCATGGGTCAACGCCAATGCGCGTCTGCGTGATCTCTCACCGGCTCTAGCCAAACATGGGGTCGCCTTTCGCAATCTTGGCGATATCAACACCCAATCACTTGCGGGTGCGGTTTCAACCGCAACTCATGGAACGGGACGTGAGTTGCCGTGCTTGGCGGCGGAAATCACTGCCGCACGCTTTGTTGCAGCCAATGGCGACATGCTGTCCACTGATGATATTCCGCTGGAAATGGCACAGGTCACGCTTGGCCTGCTTGGTGTGCTGACCGAGGCGCAGATCAACGTCGTGCCAAAATACAATCTCCATCGCCGGGTACGCCTGTCTGCCTTACAGGACAGCCTGGATACCATGCACGACAATTGGGTCGGGAACCGGAATTTCGAGTTCTTCTACATCCCCTTCACAGGCAAGGCCGTTGAAATTCGC
>NZ_SMMF01000956.1:18731-44556 GCF_009711355.1 Roseibium sp. RKSG952
GGTCATCTCAGTGCCGGTTTGCGGAAGGGGCTGTTGCACCTGCTGACACTGGCGCAGTCGGATGAGGATTATGTAGGCGAAAGCTGGCAGGTGCTTTGCAGTGACCGGCGTATCCGTTTCAAGGAAATGGAGTACCATCTGCCACCTCAAACGGCAGAAGATGTCTTGAAAGAAGTCATCCTGCGCCTCGAGCGTGACCACAGGGAAATCTATTTCCCGATTGAGGTTCGGCAGACAGCGGGTGACAACGCGGCGCTTTCACCTTTTCAGGACGGCCCTCGTATTTCGATCGCAATTCACAGCGATGCGGATGAGGATCATGAGCGCTATTTCAATGCCATCGAACCCCTGTTCGTCGAAGCGGGTGGCCGTCCGCACTGGGGTAAGATGCACGGCCTGACCTATAAGGAACTTTCGGGGCTCTATCCCGATTTCGACCGGTTCTGCGCCTTGCGAGAGGAACTGGACCCGACCGGGAAATTCCTTTCGCCTGCGATGGCACGGCTGTTCCGACCATGATCGATAATTACCTTCGGCAGCTCTCGGACACGCTGAAACGCCATGGTGTGGACAAGCCGGTCGCGGTAGTGGATCTGGACCGGCTTGATGCGAATTGTGCGGCAGCTACGAAGGGGGCAGATCAGGGGCTCGATTATCGCTTGGTGGCGAAGTCTCTGCCCTGCCTGCCCCTGTTGGATCACATCCGGTCAAAGATACCCACATCGGGCCTCATGACGTTCTCGGAGCCGATGCTGCTGGCGCTGCTCGCGGCTGAGCCTGAGATTGACCATCTGTTGGGAAAGCCGTTGCCTGTAACTTCGGCAGCGCGCGTTCTGCAGGTGCAACCAGATGCCGCCCGTCGTGTGCAGTGGCTGATTGATACGCCCGCGCGCCTGGCAGAGTATCTGGATTTGGCTGAGAGGATCGAAAGCACGCTTCGTCTGTCGCTCGAGCTGGACATCGGCCTGCATCGGGGGGGTATGACGCCCGATCAGGTCTCGCAGGCTGATATGCAGATCGACGCGCATCCTCACGCGGTTCTGTCCGGTGTGATGGGGTATGAGGCGCATCTGGCAAAGCTTCCTTCGGTGTTGCGCGGGGCGGCCGCCCAGTCCTGCACGGAAGCGTACCGTCGTTCGGTTGAGGCCTTGGGGTCGGGCAGAGGTGATCTTTGCCTGAACACGGGCGGCAGCCTGACATTTCAGAGTTATATGGCCAGTGGATCAGCGACCGAGGTCGCTTTTGGCTCTGTACTGGTCAAGCCATCAGACTTCGATCATGCCACAACACAAGCGTTTTCACCGGCGCTATTTCTGGCGACGCCAATTCTGAAAGTAATGCCGGGCAACCGGATGCCCGGATTGGATTTTCTGGGCCCTCGTCGACGTGCCGATATTGCGGTGTTCGGCGGACACTATTTGGCCGAACCCACCTATCCCGAGAAGTTCAAGTATTCTGGCATCTTTGGCCGGTCGAGCAATCAGGAGGTCTGGACCGGACCAAAAGCAACGCGGGCGCGACCGGGTGACATTGCTTTACTGCGCCCAAGCCAGAGCGAAGCGGTTCTTAATCAGTTCGGTCTGCTGCTTGGAATTCGCGGCAATGAGGTCGTCCATGAATGGGGATGTTTACCAAACTAAGGCAGGGTCGAGCGAAAAGAGCGTGCTGTTTAGACTGATAGCCCGACCAGTGCCACGCCTGCAGCCATAAGAACAGCCGCACCAAGGCGGCGAATCCAGTTACCCTCGCGCAGGAAAATGAAGCCGATTAGCGCAGCAAATATAACTGAGGTCTCGCGCAGAGCAGATACGGCACCCAATGGGGCAAAGTTCTTAGCATACAGAACCAACCCGTATGCGATCATCGACACGAGCCCTCCGAGGATACCTATACCCCAGACCTTCAGCGGCAGCTCGCGCAGGACGGCTCGTTTCCGAACAGCAACAAAACCGGCAATGAACAGATGTAGGAATGCACCCCAGGCCCAGTAGCTGAGTGTATTGTTGGAAAGGCGCACCCCAATGCCATCCACCACCGAATACATCGAGATACAAAACCCGGTGCACAGAGCAAAGAACAATGCAGCTCGATCAACGCCAGAACGCAAGGCTTTCCAACTGCTTAGCTGAATGCCGAATGCGATCAGCAGAATTCCCATCCAGGCTTGCAAGGGCAGGCTTTCACCAACCAGCAGAAACGCCCACAGGGCAACCAGTGCCGGAACAATTCCACGGGCGATCGGATAGACGACGCTTAGATCGCCATGCTGATAGGCTTTGCCCAGCATGAAGTAGTAGCCAAAGTGCACAACGGTCGAGATCAGGATGTAGGGAAAGCTCTCCATACTTGGCAGAGGCAGCACGGCAATCATGATACTTGCCGGAATTACATGGCCAAAAGCCACCAAACCCAACGTGGTTGTGCGGTCGGCGGCTGTTTTTACAATCGCATTCCAAACCGCATGCAAAAGTGCCGCCGACAAGATGATGCAGATCACAAACAGGCTCACCAGCAGACCTCGCGAATTGGGGCGTCTGTTAGTCGGCCCAGATGGTTAGTTCTCCGTGCACGGATTCGCTGTGTGAAAAGCCGCGCCAGAATCTCTTCGGTTAGTCCGAAGCCTAACGACCGGCAATAAGCGTATTCTAGGATGAATCCTCAAACATTTTTGCCAATAGCGACATTGATCTGGAATATGTCGCGCATTGGCGACGCATAAGCAGGTAGGATTCGAGAATATGCAGCAAGGCGTAAGGCCTACCACTTTCGTTTAGCGTGCAGTAACTATCTGATGCTGAAGAAAATGGTGGGCGACCCTGGAATCGAACCAGGCGTGCGTCTCCGCGAGGGAGTTACAGTCCCCTGCCACACCTTGCGGCCTGTCGCCCACTGTCAGGCGTTGCACCTGACGTGGAGGCGTGATTACTAGCGCGCCAAAGGAGCGTCAACAGGAAAATTCCGCTTTGGCGCAGGAAACATGTTCCACGGCCCGGAGGCCAGCAAAATGAAGAAACCCAAGTGGGTGATTGAAAAGGAACAGGCGCGAAAAGCGGCTGGATTCGAAACCGTCTGGTTGTTTGGTTTGCACGCGGTTCGCGATGCGCTGATGAACCCGAACCGGCAGAAACTACGCCTGATCGTAACCCGAAATGCCAAAGACAAACTGGCCGAAGCCATTGATTTTGCAGGTATCGAGCCAGAGATGGTAGATCCACGCAAATTCAGTGCTCCGATAGATCCCGGCTCTGTCCATCAGGGCGCCGTGCTTGAAGTTAAGCCGCTGGAGTGGGGTGGTCTGGCTGAAAACTGCATTGGTCAGGAAAATCCAAGGGTGCTGCTGCTCGACCGGGTTACTGATCCGCACAACGTGGGTGCGATTCTGCGTTCAGCCGAAGTGTTGGGTGCCTCCGCTGTGATCGGCACCCGACATCATTCAGCACCCGAAACCGGGGCTTTGGCAAAAACGGCGAGCGGTGCTTTGGAGCGTCAGCCTTATTTGCGGGTTCGCAATCTGGCAGATGCGATAGTGGAACTGCAGGGGATGGGATTTCTTGTCCTGGGTCTGGATGGCGAAGCACACGAGACCATTGAAACTGCATTGGATGGCAAACGCGACCTTCCTGTAGCACTGGTCCTAGGTGCCGAGGGGCCGGGTTTGCGTCAAAAGACCAAAGAGACCGTAGATCAATTGGTTAAAATCGACGCATCGGGCGGATTCGGTTCGTTGAACGTTTCAAATGCGGCTGCGATCGCCTTATATGCTTCCAGACACCATTGACAGGAGAGCACCATTTCCAGCCCGTCCAAAATCGCCACCTGCTGCTATTGCGGAACGCGCGCCGCGCTGGTTCTGAAAGGTAGTCAGCGGCATGAACTGAGCTGTTCAAGCTGCGGCGCCCCGCTGCACGATATGAAGATGATTCCCAAGAGCAAGGTCTCAGACAGTTCCTCTGCGCGCAGCGGCGCGGGCAAGGCGCAGTTCGAAAAGAAAAAGAAGAAGAAAAAGAAGAAGGGGCTCTTCTCGCGCGCGCTTGATGAAGCATGGGACGTGATCGAAGATATATTCGACTGATGCGGCAGCAGCGACACGGGTGTTCACAAGCTTGTCATCGGGGGTTCCGCCAGCGCTAAAAAATTGCATTTTGAGACCCTAAGAATCCGGAATCCAAAGTTTCAATGCTATCCCGTCGTTCCCTGATTGCCAGTTTTGCTGCCGCCTTGTTTGCTTCTGCGCTGCATGCGCAGGATAGGCCTGTGTTCTACGCAGATGATGGTCTTGCAATGGCAGGCTATGATGCCGTGTCCTACTTTGACGAAGGTGTGCCCACGCGTGGCCAACCCGAAATCGCAGTGATGTGGAAAGGGGCCGAGTGGCATTTCGCTTCACAAGAAAATCGCGAGCGGTTCGAAAGTAACCCACGTGCATTTGCGCCTCAGTTCGGGGGGTACTGCGCTTATGCCATGACGTATGGTTCGCTCAGCAGCACTGATCCGAATGCCTGGAAGATCGTAGAAGGCAGACTATACCTGACCCACTCTCCTGCAATCGAACGGATGTGGGACAGGAACCTGACACAGAATATTCGCATGGCCGAAGAATACTGGCCGGCAGTTCTATATAAGAACTAGGCGGATTTCTGATTTTTGTGGCCTGTCATCACAAAAATGCGCGCCCCCTCTTTTTTTTAAGAAACTCATGCTTAAATGTCACAGTGACCGCGGAATGGAACTGCCGCGGGTCATTTCACTGTCCCTCGTTCCAAAACTTGCGCCCAAGAGATTCTTGGGCGCTTTTTTCTTTTGGGGACACCGGATAGGGTGCGGCTATGCCGGATTATTCAGATGATTTCCTCAAAACGATCCTGCGGCGTACCAAGGTGATCGCCGTTGTTGGCGTCTCCATGAATCCGGTGCGGCCCAGTTACTATGTGGCGCGATATCTGTCGCTCAAGGGATATACGGTCATTCCGGTCAATCCGGGCCACGCGGGAAAGGAGCTGTTTGGTCAAACGGTTCGCGCTACGCTTGGCGAAATTTCGGAACCAGTTGATATGGTGGATATATTCCGGAGATCTGAAGCTGTCCCGCCGATTGTGGAGGAAGCTCTGCAAGCCTTTCCGGAACTGAAAACCATCTGGATGCAGATCGGTGTCGAAAACCCGGAAGCCGCCGAAGCGGCACAGGCGCGTGGTGTCGAGGTGGTGATGAACCGCTGCCCTAAGATCGAGTATCAGAGACTTTTTGGTGAGCTTCGTATGGGCGGTTTTGCGACCGGTATTATTTCGTCGAAACTCTGACCTTTATTCGTTGAAAGCCGGTGTAAGTTCGGCCAACTGCTCCTGACGCCGCTTTTCCAGAACAACCTCACGCGGGACCCATTCGTAACGGGTATCTTCAACGAGCGGTGACCAGTACAAAACGCCGCCATAGCGCCAGGGATCCAGAACAATCCCGTCATACATCGATTCACCCTTTCGGCTGATTATCGCCGTGCTGTGATCGATTCGGAACGGATTGTCGGCGTTTGCGATCGCGCGATGCAGCGTGAGGGTCTGAAAATTCTCCTGTCTAAGACGCCGCTCGATATCTTCGGCCCAGTGCCAGCAAAGCCCGCGCGGACGCAGCCCCTTGTTGACCTTGGCATTGTGGATCAGGGGCGGATCAGTGATCTCGTACTCCTGCACCAGTTGGGCGGTGTAGGCATATGTGATGCTTGCCGCCCGGTTGGCTTCTTCGGGGTCGATATCAGGTCCTAGGCTCTGTATTTCTGCAGCAAGGCGTTGGACTTCGTCTCCGGTTGCGGGTGGTGGGGCAGAGCACGCACCAAGCGTCACCATCGCAAGCACAGCCAGCACACAGGCAAAGGGTCTGATCATTCACGCGTCCTCTGATCGGTCCTGCGCCGGAGCGCCTCGATCTGTGACTATAAGGCGTGGAATGTCGTGACGGAACCCGTCCAATCAGCTGTCGGGCCGCGCAGCCTTTTCAGCAATACCGCTGATGCCCTGACGCTTTGCCAGTTCAGTCAGCACATCATCCAGAGGTACATCCCGCGCGGCCAGCATAACCAGAAGGTGATACAGCACATCCGCGGCCTCTGAGGTCAGTTTGCCCTGATCACCTTTGACGGCTTCGATAACGGCCTCAATGGCCTCCTCCCCGAACTTCTCGGCGCATTTTTCAGGGCCCTTGGCCAGCAATTTGGCAGTCCAGCTGGATTCGGGGTCGGCATCCTTGCGGGCCGCAATGGTGTCAGCCAGTTCTTGCAGGATATTCATGTCAGCCTCATCGGAATGCCTGCGGCAGCCATATGTTCCTTGGCTTCGCGGATTGTGTATTCGCCGAAATGAAAGATCGAGGCAGCGAGCACGGCGCTAGCACCGCCTTCGGTAACGCCCTCAACCAGGTGGTCCAGATTGCCTACGCCACCTGATGCGATCACGGGAACGTCCACGGCATCGGAAATGGCGCGTGTCAGGGGCAGGTTAAAGCCCGCCTTGGTGCCGTCGCGGTCCATCGAGGTCAGCAGAATTTCACCTGCGCCTTTGGCGACTACGGTTTTGGCGAACTCAACGGCGTCAATGCCAGTTGGCTTGCGCCCGCCATGGGTGAAAATTTCCCACTTCCCGGGGGTAACGGTTTTTGCATCGATCGCACAGACAATGCACTGGCTTCCAAACTGGTCGGCGGCTTCGACGATGACATCCGGGTTTGCCACGGCGGCCGAGTTGAAGCTGACCTTGTCCGCTCCGGCCAGCAAAAGGGCACGCACATCGTCTTTGGTGCGCACGCCACCGCCCACGGTTAACGGCACAAAGCACTGTTCGGCCGTGCGTTGCACCACATCAAACATGGTACCCCGGTTCTCATGCGTGGCGTGGATATCCAGAAAACAGATCTCGTCGGCGCCGGCCTCATCATAGGCTTTGGCCGATTCTACGGGATCACCTGCGTCGCGCAGGCCGACAAAGTTGACACCTTTGACCACGCGGCCATCGGCGACATCGAGGCAGGGAATGATGCGGGTTTTCAGCATAAGACATCCTTTGTTGGCGCACCTCTACCGGCAAAGCCCCGCCGATGCCAGACTTGTGATTGTCACATCCCTCAAAGCTGTGAAAACTGTCCCTAAATTTATCAGGAGATCAATGAGATGCGTAAACTCTTTCTCGCGACCACATTCATTCTTGGGGGAACTGTCGCAGCAATGGCAGACGATATTATCAAGGTAAACACCGACAAATCAGTGCAGGAGGTTATGGATGCGCTTGAGGCGGCGGTTGGCAATGCGGGTGCAACCGTCTTTGCCCGCGTAGATCACGCGGCCGGTGCCGAAAAGGTTGGGCTGACCATTCCGGCCAATCAGGTTCTGATCTTTGGCAACCCCGCGCTGGGTACGCCTGCCATGCAAATCGATCCTCGCGCCGGGCTGTTCCTGCCGCTCAAGGTGCAGGCATATCAGGACGCGGACGGTCTGGTCTGGCTGGCCTATGAGGATCCCAAAGAAACGATGGACGAGCTCGATGAGGTCGAGAAGTCCCCGGTCATCGAAAAGATGCGCGGTGCGCTTGCCAAGCTGACGGCTGCTGCCGCTGGCTGATCTACGCCGGCTCAGGCCATCTGGTCGCCCGGCTTACGCGTGCAAGCGCGTTTCGGGCGATCAGGATGTGAAAGGGCAGAATGGCTGCCAGATAAAGCCGACCACCCAGATTGTGTCGGTGGACCCATGTGGCAAGCGAAATCCGACCACCCTCGGAGTGCACTGAAACTCGGAAATCGAGATGCCGGTCGTTGAAACCAGCAATCACCTCGGTTTCATCTTCATGTTCTACCGGGAAGATACCAACCTTGTCCGCCGCGTCCGGTCCGGTGTTGCTGAGCCCGAATGGTGCAACCAATAGACCCCTCAATCGAACCAGCGCGATGGCCCAAGACGGGAACGCCGTGATGATCTCTGCCGCCTGACGAGGTGGCAGGTCAGATGGGACGCTAAAGCAATCCAGGAAATCGCCCGACTTCAGGCGGTTATGCAGCAGGCTTGATGTCGGTAGTGCTGATCGAATCACCAGTGATTTGAACATTCGGCTACGCTCTGAGCGTTGCCAGAGCCTCCTTCAGGTCAATGGCGCCATCATACAGCGCACGGCCAGAGATGGCACCGTTCAGACCTGCGCCACAATCGCGCAGGGCGATGAGATCAGCAATTGAGGAAACGCCACCCGATGCGATGACCGGGATCGATACAGCGCGGGCCAGATCGGCAGTCGCCTCGATATTCGGGCCCTGCATCGCGCCGTCGCGGTTGATGTCGGTGTAGATGATTGCCGCAACGCCAGCGTCTTCAAAGCTGCGGGCCAGATCCGTGACCTGTACGTCTGTTTCTTCGGCCCAGCCTTTGGTTGCGACCATGCCGTTGCGAGCATCAATGCCCACGGCGACCTTGCCGGGAAACGCTTTGGCTGCTTCACGCACCAGATCAGGGTTTTCGACGGCAACGGTTCCCAGAATCACGCGTGCCAGGCCTTTGTCCAGCCATGTCTCGATTGTCGCCATATCCCGAATGCCGCCGCCTAGCTGTGCAGGGACTTTGCATTCCTTCAAAATCGCCTCAACCGGGGCGGCATTGACAGGCTCACCCGCAAAAGCTCCGTTCAGATCAACCAGGTGCAGCCATTCGCAGCCCGCCTCGACAAAGGCGCGTGCCTGTGCTGCCGGGTCGTCGTTGAATACGGTGGCTTTGTCCATTTCGCCGCGCAGCAGGCGAACGGCCTGGCCGTCTTTGAGGTCGATGGCGGGGTAGAGGATCATGTGACGCGGCCCTATATGACAGTTGTTCGCGCGGGATATCGCACATGCGGGGCAGGGGATGCAACGCGACGCTAAGTCAATCTTGCCCGAAGGCATTCAGCGGGTCAGACTGAAGTCAAAACAGGGAGAAGATCATGAAGAAGCTTACACTCGCAGCTGCATTTGCTGCTATGGCAACAGGCGCTTTTGCGGATCCGGTTGACGGGCTGTGGAAAACCCAGCCGGGTGACACCGGCGGCTATCTGCACGTTTCGATTGCACCTTGTGGTAGCGCCATCTGCGGTACAATCGATACCGCCTTTGACGCCAATGGCAATGAGCAGCTGAACTACGAAAACCTCGGCAAGCAGATCATCTGGGACATGGTCCCTGAAGGAAACGGCAGCTATGACGACGGTAAGATCTGGGCTCCGGACCGGAACAAGACCTACAGCTCGAAAATGTCGCTGGACGGTCAGAACAAGCTGACCGTCAAAGGCTGTGTGGCTGGTGGGCTGGTCTGCCGCGGTCAGACCTGGACGCGGGTTCAATAACCCGTCACGGGGTCCAGGTCAGGAAGTTCCCGATCATACGCAGCCCCACATCCTGACTTTTCTCAGGGTGGAACTGCATCCCAATCATCGTGTCACGGCCGATCACGGCCGTGACCTCCTGCCCATAGTCCACATAAGCCAGACGTTCCGCCGGGTTATTGACCCGGAAGTGATAGGAGTGAACGAAATAGACGTGATCCCCGGATTTGACGCCGTCAAATACAGGGTGGGCATTTTCCAGCACCAGATCATTCCAGCCCATATGCGGCACCTTCAGTGCGCTGTCTGACGGCTCAATCCGCACAACATCGCCCGCGACCCAGTCCAGCCCATTGGTCTCGGAATACTCGTGACCTTTCGAGGCCATGAGCTGCATGCCCACGCAGATACCAAGAAACGGACGGCCTTTCTGTTCGACGGCCTCGACCATGGCGTCGTAGATGCCCTTGTGCCCGCGCAGCTCGGCGGCGCAAGCCGGAAAAGCTCCATCGCCGGGCAGGACCAGCCGATCAGCTCTTGAGACCACATCGGCATCCGAAGTCACAACAACTTCGCCCGCATCCATCTCACTCGCCATGCGCTGAAACGCCTTTTCGGCGGAGTGCAGGTTGCCGCTTTCGTAATCGATTATGGCAGTCAGCATTTATAGCGCGCCTTTGGTTGACGGGATCGCGTCGGCCTTACGCGGATCGGTCTCAACCGCCAGACGCAATGCACGGGCGACCGCCTTGAACGCGGCTTCGGCGATGTGGTGGCTGTTGAACCCGTGCAACTGATCGATGTGCAACGTGATACCGCCATGGGTGCTGAGCGCCTGAAAGAACTCGCGCACCAGTTCGGTATCGAAGTTGCCGATCTTGGGCGTCGGCAGATCCACGTTCCAGATCAGGAAAGGACGGCCCGACAGGTCCAACGCACAGCGGACCTGTGCATCATCCATGGGCAGGTGGCACTCGCCATAGCGGCGGATACCTTTCTTGTCGCCCAGGGCCTGCGTCAGCGCCTGACCCAGCGCAATGCCGGTATCCTCGACCGTGTGGTGATCGTCGATGTGGTAATCACCCTTGGCACGGATCGTCATATCGATCAGCGAATGACGCGCAAGCTGATCCAGCATGTGATCGAAGAATCCAACGCCGGTCTGGTTGTCATAGGTACCGGTGCCGTCAAGATTGACCTCGACCGTGATCTCGGTCTCGGCGGTCTGACGGCTGATCTTTGCGCTGCGCATGGGCGAATTCCTTTTGCTACAGGCGCGCTTATAGACGGGGTAGGGCAGAGGTTTCCAGACCGCCCGTACCATTCGCGGCAAACTGTTGCGGCGCAATCAGGGGATTGCGCCCGCAGTGCCACCATGTCAGCCTGCCGCCAACAAAACAAACAGGGCCAAATTCATGTCCACCTGCGTATTCATTCAGATCCGTTGCAAGCCTGGCACCACCTATAAGGTCGCCGAGGATATCGCCTTGCGGGAAATTCACTCCGAACTCTATTCGACCAGCGGTGAATACGATCTGTTGCTCAAGCTCTACATCCCGGAAACCGATGATGTGGGCCATTTCATCAACGAAAACCTGCTGGTGATCCCGAATATCGAGCGTTCGCTGACCACCATGACCTTCAAGGCGTTCTGACTAGATCGAGGCCTCAGACATCGAACCTTGTTGCGGCGCGCATGCCAGAACCGCGCCGCTGCGTGATTGCTGATCAGTTGTTCCTGCCCGGAGCAACTGATGAACGCCGAACAGCACCATCAACGGGACAGCAAGTGAGACAAGGTAGTTGTCTCCCGCAAATTGAGACCACACGACCCCGAATGCGCAAACAATCAGCAGCACGACGGAATGAGTGCGCTTTTGATTAGTGCTGCTGGGCTGATAGCTTAAAAACCCATTTGGGGCGAAGGCGGTCAAAATCAGACCGGTCACAAAAACGCTCATGAGAACCAGCGTTGCGATATTCCCGATCAAAAGCGTCGCGGCATCTCGATATCCCGCAAGAACCAGGCCTTCGATCAACGGAGTGATTGTGATCATGAAAATGTTGATCCCAAGCAGGATTGGCTGAGGCCGCAGGCCATTTCTGGCATATGTAACGCACACCGCTGCCGCCAGAACCGTCCCAACCCATCCGGCCAGTTGCAGGTCACCTGTTGCGCGAAACAGAACCATGAAACTCACGCCCGGCAGGTTCTCAAACATCTCAAGCAGCAATCGCTTTTGGTTGTTTCCCGGCATGGTTTCGAACCCTCTCAATCGATCATTATCTTGGAGTATCGGGGTGGAATATCACCCCAGCTCAAACGTCGTGATTCCATAAATCCGATCCAGATCAATGTCCGGCGCATGGCTGGAATACATGCGGCCGGTTTCAAACACTTTGGTCATTCCCAACTGTTGCGCCATCGCCATGGCTTGTGCGTTGGGGTTGGGCATGTCGATGAATATCTCGGCATCCGACTGGTCAGCGGGAAGAGTCATAAGAAGCGATACCAGAAGGGCCTCGGCGATCTCGGGACTATCCGCGAACAACGGGCCGACCTTGTACCCGCTCAGGCATCGCCGCAGCGTCGCGTAGCCCTTGATTTGACCGTCTTCCTCAAACACCCGAGAGGCATGATTGGGCGCATCCAGCCAAGCGTGAAGGAATGTATCTCGTGCGGCGGGGAAGAGGCCCCTGTCATAGGACCTCAGCTCGTCCGTCAGGCTATCCAGCGCAGCGATACGAACATGCTCTGATCGGCCCAGTTGATCCAGTATGCTGCCGGCCGAGCACGAGAAGCGGTAGTTGTCATATGCCAGATCAAAGCCGAACTTGCGGTAGTTGTCTTGCTGCTCAACAACGCCGTCCATGCCCATGTTCCGGTGCTCGCAATGCGCCTTGACAGCTTCAGCCACCTGAAGCCCGTATCCCGATCCGCGATAGTCAGGGTGCACGATATAAAAGCCCAGGAAGGAATAGGTATCGTCGTAATTCACGGCTGATGCCGACGCGATCATCTGACCATCCAGAAACCCACCCTTGAACCCCTCGGGGTCCGAGCTTCGGAAGCATACGGCATCGTGCAGTCCGGGATTCCAGCCTTCCCGCCCGGCCCAGTCGACGGCTGTCTGGACCTCATCCGCTGTCAAAGCGCGAATTACGTATTCTGGCATGGCCGGGTCTCCGTCGTGATTGGTTACAATCAGAGGATGCCGCAACAGGAGCGAAAGAACCAGCGTGTTGAGAAAGGTTAGTATCTGGAGCGGGCGAGGCGATTCGAACGCCCGACCCTAACCTTGGCAAGGTTATGCTCTACCCCTGAGCTACGCCCGCATCAGATACATATGCTTTGGTCCTAAGACCTCTCAATGGAGCGGGCGAGGCGATTCGAACGCCCGACCCTAACCTTGGCAAGGTTATGCTCTACCCCTGAGCTACGCCCGCGCCGTTGAGTGAGGAGGGATGTATAAATTCCCACGCAGGGCTGCAAGCGGAAAAACGCAGAATTCTGAAAAAATCTTTTTTCGACGGAAGCGCTGCGCTCGCCCGTTAAAGAACCAACGCATTACGAAAAGATAATGGTGGAGGTGAAAATATGGCGAGGGTTGAAAACGTTAAGATGGCAGCTCTGGCCGCGATGATTTTGCTGGCAACGGCAATTTCCCGGGCAGACAGCGACAGGCTGGGTCAGGTCGAGCCGATCCTGATGCCTGCCGCTGAAATCGAAGTACAGGTTTTGACCTGATAAGCGCCTGCCGGAACTAGCTCAGAGTGCCAGAAACAGGTTGGCCAACGCTGCGATCAGAATGGCTGCGAATGTCAGAAGCATGCCGACCTGGCGCAGAATCACGATCTGACTGGAACGGCCAAAGCCATAGGCATGCAGCAAGCGCCCAGCCAGCAGCATCAACCCCAACAGGTTCAGAATCAGCCAGCCCGCGCCCTGTAGTTCGGCCATCGCGATCAGCAGCAACGCAAACGGTGCGTATTCGGCACAGTTGGCATGCGTGCGCATGGCCTTAATCATGGCCTTGTCACCACCATCCCCGACCGAGATTTTACCACTGCGACGATGCAGGATGACATTGGCGCTGAGTGCGACATAGAGGATGGCAATCAGGGCGGCGTAGATCGGTGTGATGGCAAGCATGTAAGGGTCTCCGCGAGGTCATAGAAAAGGCCGCGCAGTTTCCCACGCGGCCCGAATGAGCTTACGCTGTTTTTCCGGTTATTCCAGTTCTACCAGAAGGTCCTTTGCGTCAATCTGGCCACCGGGTTGGACGTGGACAGCTTTGATTGTCGCGTCACGCTCGGCGTGGATGCCGGTTTCCATCTTCATCGCTTCGATGGTCAACAGCATGTCGCCTTCCTTGACCTCCTGACCAGCAGTTACGGCAACCATGGCCACAACACCGGGCATCGGCGCACCGACATGGTTGGAATTGCCTGCTTCGGCTTTGGGGCGCGAGGCTGTGGCGGATTTGACCAGACGGTTCGGTACACGGATCACACGCGGTTGACCGTTGAGTTCAAAGAACACTTTGACCTCGCCGTTTTCATCGGTCTCACCAATGGCCTGACAGCGGATTTCCAGCGTCTTGCCCGGATCGATCTCAGCGGTGATTTCTTCGCCCGGCTCCATCCCGTAGAAGAAGGTGCGCGTCGGCAGGGTACGCACTGGTCCATATGTCCGGTGGCGGCCCATGTAATCCAGGAAGACCTTGGGATACATCAGGTATCCGTTCAGATCCTCGTCATCGATCTCCATGCCTTCCAACTGCTTGGACAGATTGGCACGCGTGGTATCCAGATCGACCGGATCGACGCCTTTACCGGGGCGTTCGGTATTCGGCGTCTCCCCCTTCAGCACCTTGCTGATGATGGTGTTCGGGAAACCACCGGGAGGCTGGCCGAGGTTGCCGCGCATCATGTCGATGACCGAGTCGGGGAAGGCCACATCAGTCGACGGATCCTCGACGTCCGAACGTGTCAGGTTCTGGCTGACCATCATCAGGGCCATGTCCCCAACCACTTTGGACGATGGTGTCACCTTCACGATATCACCAAACATCTGGTTCACATCCGCATACATCTGCGCCACTTCGTGCCAGCGCTCCTCCAGACCCAATGAACGCGCTTGCGCCTTGAGGTTGGTGAACTGGCCGCCGGGCATTTCGTGCAGATACACCTCGGAAGCAGGCGCCTGAAGCCCGGTTTCAAAGGCTGCATACTGACCGCGCACAGCTTCGAAATAGTCGCTGATTTCGCGTACGGCCTTGATGTCCAGACCAGTGTCACGATCCGTATGGCGCAACGCCTCAACCACCGTACCAAGGGTTGCCTGCGACGTGTTGCCCGAGAAGCTGTCCATCGCACAATCGACTGCGTCCACACCCGCTTCAGAGGCGGCAAGGATAGTGGCGCTGGCGATACCCGCGGTGTCGTGTGTGTGGAAGTGGATAGGCAGGCCGACCTCTTCCTTCAACGCGCGGATCAGGATGCGGGCCGAGGCAGGTTTCAGAAGGCCTGCCATGTCCTTCAGGCCCAGCACATGTGCACCGGCATCGCGCAGCTCTTTCGCCATTCCGACATAGTACTTCAGGTCATACTTGGCGCGATCTGGGTCCAGAATATCGCCGGTGTAACAAACTGTGCCTTCGCAGATCTTGTTGTTCTCGATGACCGCATCCATGGCGACACGCATGTTTTCGACCCAGTTCAGCGAATCGAAAACACGGAATACATCAATATTCTTCGAGGCCTGACGCACGAACTCCTGAACCACGTTGTCCGGGTAGTTGGTATAGCCAACCCCGTTCGCCCCACGCAGCAGCATCTGGGTCATAAGGTTCGGCATCGCCTCGCGCAGATCGCGCAGACGTTGCCACGGGCATTCCTGCAGGAAGCGATAGGCCACGTCGAAGGTCGCACCGCCCCAGCATTCAACCGAGAACAGTTGCGGCAGGTTGGCGGCATAGCTTGGTGCTACCTTGATCATATCGATCGAACGCATCCGGGTGGCCAGCAGAGACTGGTGGCCATCACGCATAGTGGTGTCGGTGATCAGCAGCTGACGCTGGGCCTTCATCCAGTCAGCCACGGCCTGCGGGCCTTTTTGCTCCAACAGGTTGCGGGTCCCCATCTGAGGTTCAGCCTTCGGCGCAGGGGCCTTGGCCTCTTTCAGATCTTCGCGAGGCATCGGACGGTCTTTGGTCTCGGGGTGCCCGTTGACCGTGATGTCAGCAATGTAGTTCAGAACCTTGGTGCCGCGGTCACGACGCTTTTTGAAGTGGAACAGATCCGGCGTCTCATCGATGAATTTGGTGGTGTATTCGTTCGACAGGAAGATCGGGTGCTTCAGCAGGTTCTCGACAAAGGCGATGTTGGTCGACACGCCACGCACACGGAATTCACGCAGGGCACGGTCCATCCGGGCGATGGCTTTTTCCGGGGTCGGCGCCCAAGCGGTCACTTTGGTCAGCAGCGAGTCATAGTAACGGGTGATCACACCACCCGCATAGGCAGTACCGCCGTCCAGACGAATGCCCATACCAGTGGCCGAACGATAGGCGGTGATGCGGCCATAGTCGGGGATGAAGTTGTTCAACGGATCTTCAGTCGTGACCCGCGTTTGCAGTGCATGGCCGTTCAGGCGAATCTCATCCTGGCTGGACTTGCCGGTGGCCTCGGCCAGCGTCTTGCCCTCGGCGATCAGGATCTGTGCCTGCACGATATCGATGCCGGTGACTTCTTCGGTGACGGTGTGTTCCACCTGAACGCGCGGATTCACTTCGATGAAGTAGAATTTGCCGGTGTTCATATCCATCAGGAATTCGACCGTGCCCGCGCATTCGTAATTCACATGGGCGCAGATCCGCCGGCCCAGCTCGCAAATCTCTGCGCGCTGTTCTTCACTCAGATACGGGGCAGGGGCGCGTTCAACGACCTTTTGGTTCCGGCGTTGTACCGAGCAGTCGCGCTCATAAAGATGGTAGATCTCACCGTGCTTGTCACCGAGGATCTGAACCTCAACGTGACGTGCGCGGGTGATCATCTTTTCCAGATAGCCCTCACCGTTGCCAAAGGCGGCTTCGGCCTCGCGGCGACCCTCCAGCACTTTCTCTTCCAGTTCGTCCTCGGACAGAATCGGGCGCATCCCGCGGCCGCCGCCGCCCCAAGAGGCCTTGAGCATCAGTGGATAACCGATTTCGGCTGCTTCCTTGCGGATCGCATCCATATCATCGCCCAGTACTTCGGTCGCGGGGATGACGGGTACATCTGCCGCAATCGCGACCTTGCGGGCGCTCGCCTTGTCACCCAGTGCGCGCATGGTCTCGGCTTTGGGGCCGATGAATGTAATGCCGTTCTGAACACAGGCATCCACAAAGTCCGGATTCTCCGAGAGAAGGCCGTAACCGGGGTGGATCGCATCCGCACCGCTTTCTTTGGCGACACGGATGATTTCGTCAATCGACAGATAGGCGGCAACTGGTCCCAGACCTTCGCCGATCCGATATGCCTCATCAGCCTTGAAACGGTGCAGCCCCAGTTTGTCTTCTTCGGCGAAGACAGCAACGGTGCGTTTACCCATCTCGTTCGCGGCGCGCATTACGCGAATGGCAATTTCGCCGCGGTTGGCGATCAGGATTTTCTTGAAGTCGGTCATGGCAGGTCCCGGTCTTATTGGTGTGGCCGTATGAATAGGCGGAGATTACGCGCAGTGATATCTGTAGTTCTGGGTAGAACCGGCATGTTATCGCTCGCAAACGCCGCTTATTAGCGCATTCTTAATACACACGCTGCGCTGCAGCATCAAATGTATCGATTGAAGGGGGCAGATGACCAAGGTCTGCCGCCCCGATTTGCCCCATATTCGCTTGCAGATCCTGCCTCAGAATGTCGATCACATGAGCAGGGCCACCGATTCCCAAAGCCCCGAGACCATAGAGAAATCCTCGTCCCAGCATCACGAAATCTGCTCCTCGGGACAAAGCGCGGAGGACATCCAGCCCGCCTTCAACACCGCTGTCAAAGATCAGAGGCAGATCAGTCGCGGCTCGCATGGCGGGTAAGGCGTCTATGCTGGCGGGTGCACCGTCAAACTGCCGTCCACCGTGATTCGAGACCCACAGCGCATCGATTCCCACACTTTCCAACCTTTCGGCATCTTCTGGGCGCATGACCCCTTTGATGATGAAAGGGCCATCCCAATGGTCGCGCAGCCATTCAACGTAATCCATGCCCGGAGACGTTCTGAGCAGGTAACCAATGTGCGCGGTCGGCGGTAGTTGCAGATTGTTGTCGATATATTTGTCGAGCGTCCGCATCCGAGGAACGCCATTTCGCGCCATCCCCAGCGCCCAGGCGGGCCGTTGGGCGATCTGCGTCAGCAGGCGCGGCGTCAGTTTGGGCGGATGCGTCAGGCCAGAGCGCGTTTGCCGTTCTCGGCGCGATGCAACAGGGACATCAACGGTCAGGACTAATGTTGAAAAACCTGCATCCTTCACACGGTTAAGGATATCCGTGCGAATGTCCGGATCTTTCGGTGGATAAAGCTGAAACCAGGCATCCGGTCCGATATGCGGCGCCATGTCTTCGGGATTTTGACTCGCGACCGTAGAAAGCGTGTACGGAATTCCCGCTTCAGCAGCGGTGCGCGCAAGAATGCCTTCTGCGTCAGGCCAGACCAGTCCGGACATTCCGATTGGAGCTATACCAAAGGGCAGGGGATAGCCCTGCCCCAGAAACCGAGTGCTCAGATCGAAATCCAGCGGCCCGTGAAGGATCGATGGCATAAAGCCGATCCGATCCAACGCTGCGCGATTGCGTCGACGGGCCACTTCTGCTCCCGTGCCGCTGTCCAGATATTCCCAGACAAAGTGAGGCAGTCGACGCCGGGCGCGCCGCTTCAGATCTTCGATACCCGGATAAGTGCTGTGCAGGTCCATGAGGATTGATCGGACCTGCAACGCGATTCGGCAAGGTATTCAAGCAGCTGACGACGAAGGCTGTGTTGTGCCCGGCCCGGTCGGCCCCTTATCGGTGGAGGTATTGATGATATGCGCTGCGCGTGCAACCTGTACCTGATTGCGTCCCTTGTCCTTGGCCACATACAGCGCATCATCGGCTGCACGCATCAGGTCCTGTGGCATCGTCCCATGTGCCGGATAGTGGGCCACGCCCACCGAAATGGTGATGCGCGGCAGGGATTTCTCGCCATACCTGACCGAGACCGCCTCGACTGCCTGTCGCAATTTCTCGGCCCGGGTCATTGCGTCTTCGGGCGTGTTGTCCGGCAGGATCAACATGAATTCCTCTCCCCCGATGCGGCAGGCAACTTCGTCCCGGTCGCAGCCTTGTTCCAACGCTGAACCAACGGCGCGCAGAACCATGTCACCGGCGTCGTGCCCGTGCGTGTCGTTGAATTTCTTGAAATGGTCCACGTCCACGGCAATCAGGCTGAGCGGGGCACCTGTCTGTTGACTGCGGCTGATGCCTTTGCGCAGGGTTTCCGTCATGTGGCGGCGATTGAACAATCCCGTCAGCGGATCCCGCACGGACTGGTCATGCAACTGATCGCGCATGCGGACATTGGCGATCGCCATGCTGATCTGTTCCGCACAAAGCTGCGCAAGTTTCTTGCTGCTGTGAAACTCTTCGCCGCTGCCCTCATGCGCGCGCAGATGCAACAAGCCAACCGTTTCCCCGTGCGCCAGAATAGGAAAGCAGAAATAGGGTCGACCATCATGCGGTTCGGCATGTTCGCAGACAAAATCGATCTCGGATGCGCCGAATTCATATGTCCGTCCCCGGCGCAGACCCCAGCATCCTTCGGGATGGATGTGCGCCTTATGTGATCCGCCATTCCAGCTAGCACAGCCATCCAGAACATCGCGAGAGTTGGAATAGACATAAACACTGCCCTCGGCCTCGGGCAGGATATGGGTCATGAACCGGGTGACCATATCGAACAGCTCGTCCAGTGATCTGCTGGATTGCAGCCATTCATTCAACTCCCCCAGCAGACGCACTTCGCGTGCCAGACGCAGCTGTTCGTCCATCAGATCCCTTTCTTTTGCCGACTGTTTCTGCAGGGCCAGGACCTGAAACCGGTTAGTCCGGTAGGTCGCCAGAGAAACTGCACCAAGGGCAAACAGGGCAATCCCGCTTAATATTGCCAGCGAGATTCTGAGGCGCGAGATGAAGGTCGTGCGCAAATCAGAAAAGTCGGTGAAAAACTCGATGGCGCCGATAAATCGCCCGTTCTTGGTAACCGGCATAAACACTTCGGCGACGTGGTGCTGCGTCGCGTTCTGGATATTGTCGGTGTGCAGGTCCAGCCCGTCGATCTCGGATAGCGGAACGACCTGTTGTATATAGTGGACCATTCCCCGGGCAACGTCGCTGCGAAAAAATGTGCGCTCTTCCATGCTGCCGATCTCATTCGCGCGCGTAGACCAGACCACCCGCCCCGCCGTATCGAGCAGTTTGAAACGGTAGACATCCGAGGCCTCGGGCATGGATGACAGAAACTCAAGGTCATGATCATCAATGTTACCGGTGCGCAGTGCCATTTCGGGATCATCCAGATGCAGGACCACTCTGCGTTTCCACAGTTCGGCCTGTTTGAGGATGTCCGTCTGCAGCATCCGGTCGACCAGAGGTGCCGGGAGTTTGTAAATGCCCCACCCGGCGGCAATGGTCAGAGCGACCAGCAAAAAGGTGATACCGGTCCATTTCAGCCGGTGATTGACGGTCCCCCGATCCGGATTTTTCATGATCTCGCGCTCCCACAACAATGGGCCAAGCATCAGGGTCAAGTTTTGACAGATGGTTAACGCCGGCGTGGGGTGATCAGTGGAGTTGTTTAGAATTCGTTGGAAAGAATTTTGAAAATCTGTGTGAACAAGCCGTGAACAAACCCTTTCCCTAGACGCCTATCCGGCGTAGTTTGGGCGAATGAGCAGTTTTGATGAAATGGACGCCTTCGAAGGCGCATCCCTGTCGACGCGGGCGATGGCCGCTCGACCGATGCCTTACTTGGATGACCTCAATCCGGCACAGCGCGACGCGGTTGAGCGGCTGGATGGACCGGTCCTGATGCTGGCGGGTGCTGGCACCGGTAAGACCAAGGCGTTGACCACCCGTATTGCGCATCTCCTGAATACGGGCCGCGCTCGCCCAAATGAGATCCTTTCGGTGACTTTCACCAACAAGGCCGCGCGTGAAATGAAGGAACGTGTCGGCCGTTTGTTGGGGCAGCCTGCCGAGGGCATGCCTTGGCTGGGCACATTCCACTCGATCTGCGTCAAACTGCTGCGACGCCATGCTGAACTGGTCGATCTGAAATCGAACTTCACCATTCTGGACAGCGACGATCAATTGCGGTTGCTCAAGCAACTGGTACAGGCCGCCAACATCGATGATAAACGCTGGCCCGCACGGATGCTTGCCGGGATCATTGACGACTGGAAGAACCGTGCACTGACACCGGACAAAGTCCCTACTGCAGACGCTGGAGCCTATAACAACAAAGGCATCGAGCTTTACGCACAGTACCAGACCCGTCTGCGCGAACTGAATGCGGTGGATTTCGGGGATTTGCTGCTGCACATGGTCACGATCTTCCAGACCCATCAGGATGTGCTCGAGCAGTATCAGCGCTGGTTCCGCTACATCCTTGTGGACGAGTATCAGGATACCAACGTCGCTCAGTATCTTTGGCTGCGCCTGTTGGCCGGAGGGCACAAAAACATCTGTTGTGTCGGTGATGATGACCAGTCGATCTATGGCTGGCGTGGGGCCGAAGTGGGCAACATCCTGCGGTTTGAGAAAGATTTTCCCGGCGCATTCGTTGTGCGGTTGGAGCAGAACTACCGCTCGACCCCACATATTCTGGCAGCCGCGTCCAACGTCATTCGCGGCAATGAAAGCCGATTGGGCAAAGAGCTTTGGACTGACCGTGAAGATGGCGAACAGGTTCGTCTGATTGGCCATTGGGATGGCGAGGAAGAGGCGCGCTGGATCGGGGAAGAGATCGACGCGATGCAGGGCGGAACCCGTGGTGTGCGCCCCATGAACCTCGATGAGATCGCCATTCTTGTCCGCGCTTCGCACCAGATGCGCGCTTTCGAAGACCGCTTCCTGACTATTGGTCTGCCGTACAAGGTTATCGGTGGTCCGCGATTCTATGAGCGAATGGAGATTCGCGATGCCATGGCCTATTTCCGGCTGGTGGTTAGCCCCGAAGACGATCTGGCATTCGAGCGGATCGTAAACACGCCAAAGCGCGGACTGGGCGACAAGGCGCAACAGACCATCCAGATGACCGCACGGGAAAACGGTGTGTCTCTGGTCGATGGGGCGCGAATAGCCGTTGATAACGGATTGCTAAAAGGCAAGGGCGCCAAAGCGCTTCGCGAGTTGGTCGATGGTCTGGCGCGCTGGAATGCTATGACGCGAGGCCCAAGGATCGAATTCGACGACGATTCGGTGATCGATGATGGTACTGCTCCGATCCGCTACGGGGAGCCGGAACATAGTCACATCGAGTTGGCGCAGATCGTGTTGGATGAGTCCGGCTATACTGCGCATTGGCAGAACGACAAGACACCCGAAGCACCCGGGCGGTTGGAAAACCTCAAGGAACTGGTCAACCAATTGGACAATTTCGAGAATCTTCAAGGGTTTCTGGAACATGTCAGTCTGGTGATGGACAACGAGCAGGACAGCGACGGGGCCAAGGTCTCGATCATGACCCTGCACGCGGCCAAAGGGCTGGAATTCCCGGCTGTTTTCCTGCCGGGGTGGGAGGATGGGTTGTTCCCCTCTCAGCGTTCTATGGACGAATCGGGACTAAAGGGCCTCGAGGAAGAACGGCGACTGGCCTATGTCGGCATTACGCGCGCCGAGGAGGTCTGCACTATATCATTCGCCGCCAACCGGCGCGTGTTTGGGCAATGGCAGAACTCGATGCCATCGCGTTTCATAGATGAATTGCCCGAGGATCACGTAGAGGTTCTGACCCCTCCGGGACTCTATGGTGGTGGTCAGCCCACAGCCGGGATTGAAACGCGCGCGGCTGAGGCCAACGTCTACAACTCGCCTGGTTGGAAACGAATGCAGGCGCGGCAGGGCCAATATGGCATGTCGCAACCGAAAGAGAGCAAGAATACGGTGATCGACGCAACTGCGGTCGCCAGTTTCACGCTGGGTGAGCGGGTGTTCCACCAGAAGTTCGGTTATGGCGGGGTCATTGGAATCGAAGGTGACAAGGTCGAAGTCGAATTCGACAAGGCCGGGACCAAAAAGGTTGTGGCCAGATTCCTGTCTTCCAAGGATGATGTCCCGTTCTGATCCAGCGGAATTTGCCTGACGGCAAATACTCGATCCTTTGTATGGCGCCCGGTTCTGACCGTGGCGCCATTGTTTTGTACAGGGAAAAGAAAAACGGCGGTTCCCAGGGAGGAGGAGGGGAACCGCCGTTCTTTTCTACATCAGGACAGGGAGGAGGAGAGCCCCGATGTATTCGAACCCGGGTTTGACCCCGGTATGGAGAAGACGCGGCGACGTCAGGGAGGAGGAGGCGTCGCCGCGCGCTTTCAACATCAAGGCAGGGAGGAGGAGAGCCCTGATGTATCGGCTTCCGGCATTTGAGGCCGGTATAAAGTGCGGCAGCATCAGGGAGGAGGAGAGATGCCGCCGCTGAAATACAGACCCTAAGGGAGGAAGAATGGGTCTGATCTCGTTGTTTCTGTTGCGCTTAGCGCGCGGATTGCTCTTCTGCCGCTTGCATTGCAATGCGGCGGATCATCGAACGGTGCAGGCCCAGATCGGCCAGCTCGCGGTTCGACAACGAAGACAGTTCGTTCACGGTCTGGCGGTACATGCGGTGCCGGGCGTAACGGACCTTTACCGCCTCAACCAGTGAAGCAAATCCAAATGTCGGTGCGCTTTTCAGCGCTGTGTGATTGGTTGCTACAGCCATTTTCGTAACCCGATTTACTATTGTTGCTGCCGGTGTGTTCCGGCGTTTGCTTGAGGATGAAAATAGGTGAATGCTGCGATTGCACAATAGGGTGCGACGTCAATGCTGCTATGCGGCAAGTGCATAGATTAGATGGTGTTTTTGCTTGAACCCCAAAATTCACCTTAAAAATATAGGTTTGAGGTTGCTTTACCGCAGGGCACCGTTTCCCGATGATTTTTGCCTACACTTTAGATGCCGGAATTTTGGACGGAATCTGTGAAATTCTGTGCGTTCTGTTAGTGAAGACTCTGCCTAAAAAATGTGCCTGGGAAATCATGGGACGCTTCTATGGGAATACATGGGTAAGTATCTCGATACTCGAAGCAGCACTGAGATGAACATGGCTCGAAGGTGGGTTTATGGGTGATTCGGGTCTGATTTTGAGAACAAAACAAGATCAAATAAGGCGTGTGATCCGAATCTTTGAAATAGATGGGAAATTATGGGAAAAAATGTCCTGCTGAAATGTTGTCTATATATAGTGGTGCTGTTACTCAATTTTTGCATATAGTGTGGAATTGACAAGATTGTGGAGAGTAATTTATCTCTTGTGATCGTTTTCATTGAGAATGAGCTTCAAAAATTATATTGATTTCCATGAATTCCCATGGCATCCCTTATTCATCCGATGAGGACGAGGCAGAAGGGGCACCAAACGACCCCGAACCAAAAATACAAGAACAGGTTTCATACAGGCATCTCGCTTTCATCACTCAAGAGATCCGGCGCGCGGGCGAGCAGACATCCCCCCAGGTGGCGCGCGCAGCTGGACATCCCGCAAAGCGGGCGAATGCGGCGGGTTGATCAGTGGCAGCAGATCAACCCGCCGTTTTTAACTTCGGGGGACGTGAAATTTAGGTGGGGCGCAAGCGAAAGGGACAGTCGTCTTGGCGCGCAGGTTCAGAGGCGAAAGCCAGCATAAGGTGGATACAAAGGGCAGGGTGTCGATCCCGGCCTCGTTTCGCCGTGTGCTTGAGGCATCTGATCCCAACTGGCAGCCCGGCGACAATCCAGAGCTCGTGATTGTCTACGGTGACCACCGCCGCAAATATCTTGAATGTTATACGATGGAGGCGATCGACGAGGTCGATGCCAAGATCGATGCACTGCCCCGCGGTTCGATGCAGCGTAAGATGCTGCAGCGCATGTTCCATGGTCAGTCATTCCCGACCAACGTAGACGAAACCGGTCGTCTGGTTCTGCCTGCAAAGCTGCGCAACAAGATCGAACTGGAAGGCGAGGCATTCTTTATCGCCGCCGGTGATACTTTTCAGATTTGGAAACCCGAGACCTACGAGGCCGAAGAACTGGCCGCAGCCGAAGAATGGCTGGATGACCTGCCTGACGATTTCGATCCGATGGAGTTCCTCGACGGTCCCGGGGATGCGTGACGGCATGGCCGGCGCGGATCATTCCCCTTCGGATAAGCCCCATATCCCTGTCTTGCTTCGCCCGTTGCTTGCGGCGGTTGCACCCGTTTCTGGTGTCTGGCTGGACGGTACTTTTGGCGCAGGCGGATATACGCGCGGATTACTGGAGGCAGGGGCCGACAAGGTCATCGGTGTAGACCGCGACCCACTGGCATTCGAAATGGCTGCGGATTGGGCAAAGGGCTATGGTGACCGGCTGGTGATGCAGCCTGGTGTATTTTCACGCATGGATGAATACGCACAAGATCTTGATGGTGTTGTGCTGGATCTTGGTGTCTCATCCATGCAGCTTGATCAGGCCGAGCGTGGCTTTTCCTTCATGAAGGACGGTCCGCTGGACATGCGGATGAGCCAGGACGGCGAAAGTGCCGCCGATCTGGTGAATACAGCGACCGAGGCACAACTGGCTGATATCCTGTTTCACTATGGCGAGGAGCGCGCCAGCCGGCGTATCGCCAAGGCTATCGTCAAGGCGCGGACGGAAGAGCCGATCACGACAACTCTGCGTCTGGTCGAGATCATCGAATCCTGTCTGCCGCGCCCCAAGCCGGGGCAATCTCATCCTGCGACGCGTAGTTTTCAAGGTATTCGCATCGCGGTGAATGCTGAATATGAAGAGCTTTTCCAAGGGCTTATGGCGGCCGAGCGGGCACTGAAGCCGGGTGGTCAGTTGGCTGTCGTCACCTTTCACTCGATCGAAGATCGCATGGTGAAGCGGTTCTTCCAGTCGCGCGCGGGCAAAACCGGTCGCGCAAACCGCTACGCACCTGAAATCGAGCAGGAACAGCCGCAGTTCACTTTAAAAACCCGCAAGGCCGTTGGCCCGGATGATCAGGAACTGCAGGAAAATCCGCGCGCGCGTTCAGCCAAGCTACGTGTCGCCATTCGTACCGATGCCCCGGCGGGGGAAATTGATGCCCGCGCCATCGGGATGCCGCAACTTGGGGGAAGGGCAAGATGAAGAGTGTATTGTATGTGTTGACCGCCCTGGCCGTATTCGGGCTGGCTTTGTGGGCCTATCAGGAAAACTACCGCACGCAGCA
>NZ_SMMF01000956.1:44632-45352 GCF_009711355.1 Roseibium sp. RKSG952
CAGATTGGCGCCGCGCAGGCAAGATTGGCTGTTCTGAACGCGGAATGGGCTTACCTGAATCGGCCTGATCGCCTGCGCGAATTGGCGGACCTTAATTTTGAACGTCTTGGTTTGCTGCCATTGCGTGCCGAGCAGTTTGGTCGCGCTGATCAGATCGCTTATGCCGAAGATCCCGACTTGCCGATTGTCGATCCGATCGAATTGCAGGCCATCACAGACATTCAGGCACTGGGCGAGGTACAGATCCCATGACCCGCACACCGCTCCGCCCGCTTGCCCGCATTCTGGACGCCCGCGCCCGAGGCGAAAACCCCAAGGCGATCGAGCGTGAGAATATCCGCCAGCGTCACGAGGATATGAAAGACCGCGCTCGGGCCCGTGCCGAAGGGCGCTTGTTGGTGCTTGGGCTCTTTTTCTTCTGCGCGTTCGCTGTCGTCGGTGTGCGCATGGGCATGCTCGCCACTTCTGAGGCTCAGGAGCCTCTGGCAAGCGCACCTGGCGCATCCATTGCCATGCAGCGCGCGAACATCGTGGACCGTGAAGGGCGCATTCTTGCGACCAACCTGGACACCTATTCGGTATACGCACAGCCACCTCTGATGATCGATCCGGAGGCGGCGGCAGATGAGCTGGTCAAAATCTTTCCGGATCTTGAAAAAGAGCGTCTGGTCAAGGACTTCACAGGCAAACGTAAGTTCCTCTGGATCAAGAAGCGTATCT
>NZ_SMMF01000956.1:45514-53252 GCF_009711355.1 Roseibium sp. RKSG952
GCGCGAAATGCGTCTTTACCCTAATGGGCGACTGGCGGCGCATATCCTCGGCGGAGCAGGTTTCGGTCGCGAAGGTGTCAGCGCTGCCGAGGTGATTGGCGTTGCGGGCGTAGAGAAACAGTTCGATGACTATCTGCGCGATCCCGCCAACGGCAACAAGCCGCTGCAACTGTCGCTGGACCTGACCATTCAGGCCGCGGTCGAGCAGGTGCTGTACGGCGGCATGAAGATCATGAATGCCAAGGGTGCCTCGGCAGTGCTTATGAACGTGCACACCGGCGAGGTAATTTCAGCGGCATCGCTGCCATCGTTTGATCCCAATGACCGTCCACGCCCGCCAACCTCGGGTTTTGATCCGTCAGACAGCCCGTTGTTCAACCGATATGTACAGGGCGTTTATGAACTGGGTTCTGTGTTCAAGATTTTCACGGCCGCTCAGGCGGTGGAGATTGGGCTGGTGAACTCGAACACCATCATCGACACATCCGGCCCGATGAAAATTGGCCGCTTTCCCATCGGTGAATTCAACGGCAAAAACTATGGCAAGATCAGTGTTGCTGACGTGATCGTTCACAGTTCGAACCGGGGGACCGGGCGTCTCGCATTGCAGATCGGCGCGCAGCGGCAGCAGGATTTCCTGAGCACGTTGGGTATGTTCGAACCAACCCCGTTCGAGATTGTCGAGGCAGCTGGTGGTGAGCCGCTCAAACCCAAGAAATGGGGCGAGCTCAGCACAGTGACGATTTCCTATGGCCATGGCCTTTCGACAAGTCCGATGCATCTGGCGGCGGGCTATGCGGCGATTGCCAATGGCGGGCATTATGTCAGCCCGACGATTCTGCGTCGCAACGGTCCGCAATACGGCCCACGCGTCCTGTCTGAGAATGCCGCAACGCAGGCACAGAAGATGTTGCGCAAGGTCGTGACCGATGGCACCGCCAGCTTCGGCGATGTTCCCGGCTATGACGTGGCAGGTAAAACCGGCACGGCGGACAAGCCGAAACCGCGCGGCGGATATTATGATGACAAGGTCATCGCGACATTCGCCACTCTGTTTCCGGCCTATGATCCTAAATATGTGCTGATCGTCACTTTGGACGAACCTTCCATCGTGGCCTATGGCGAAAAGCGCCGTACAGCAGGCTGGACAGCGGTGCCGGTCGCTGCCGAACTGATCGGTCGCATCGCACCGCTTCTGGGTCTCAGACCACGGCTTGAGCCTGAGGCGGGCGCTGCTATAACGCTGACCTCAAACTAGGCAGAACCAGGCAGGTGGGGCATGGGCGCAAGGTCAAAGAAACTCAGCCAACTGGCCCTGACCGCGCGGGGTGGAAGCAATCCCGACATAACCGGGCTGGCGGTCGATAGCCGCGAGGTCAAGGACGGGTTCCTTTTTGCAGCACTTCCCGGAACGCGCGTGCATGGCGGCGAATTCATTCAGTTTGCCTTGCGTATGGGCGCAGCTGCGATCCTGACAGATGCAAAAGGGGCCGAGATTGCGGCCGAAGAATTGGTGGCCTCGGATGCCGCACTAATCGTTGTCGAAGATCCGCGTCAGGCACTCGCCTATTCCGCAGCATTGTGGTTCGGTGCGCAGCCCAAGACCATCATCGCCGTGACCGGAACCAATGGCAAAACGTCCGTTGCGACATTCGTGCGCCAGATCTGGACCGAGCTTGGCCACGCTGCAATCAACCTAGGCACAACCGGTGTTGAAGGGGCATGGACTGCACCGTTGGCACACACGACACCCGAACCAATCACACTGCATCGGTGTCTGGCGGACGCGGCGGACAATGGCGTAACCCATGCCGCGATGGAGGCATCGTCTCATGGGCTCGAACAACGCCGCCTGGATGGTGTACATCTCACGGCGGCGGGATTTTCGAACTTCACGCAGGATCATCTGGATTATCACGACACGTTCGAGGCCTATTTTGCCGCCAAGGCCGGGCTGTTTGACCGCGTCCTGCCTCAGGATGGCATCGCCGTTATCAACCTCAGTGACCCAAAAGGTGCCGAGATGCGCCGGGTCGCCGAAGCCCGGGGCCAGACGGTACTCACCGTCGGCTCAGAGGATGCGGACCTGTGCCTGCTGAACCAGCGGTTTGATGCAACCGGTCAGGATTTGCGCTTTTCATGGCGAGGCAAGACATTCCAGACCCGGCTGAATCTGATTGGCGGGTTTCAGGCTGAAAATGTTCTGCTGGCCTGTGCTCTGGTCATCGCAGGTGGTGAAGATCCCGAGCGGGTTTTCGAAACCCTTCCGCATCTGACGACTGTACGTGGGCGGATGCAACTGGCTGCGACCCGTGACAACGGCGCAGCAGTTTTTGTCGATTATGCACATACTCCGGATGCGGTCGCCACTGCACTGAAAGCGATGCGCCCACACGTCATGGGACGGCTGATTGCCATTGTCGGCGCCGGCGGGGATCGCGATGCCACAAAGCGTCCGTTGATGGGCAAGGCAGCCGCAGATCACGCCGACATTGTATTTGTCACCGACGACAATCCCCGCAGCGAGGATCCAGCCATCATTCGCGCAGCTGTGATGGGGGGGGCGCCTGAGGCGACCGAGGTCGGAGACCGCGCGGAGGCTATCCTACGCGGGATTGATGCGCTGCAACCCGGCGATGCGCTGTTGATTGCGGGCAAAGGGCATGAAACCGGTCAGATCGTTGGTGATCAGGTTCTTCCGTTCGATGATGTGGAACAGGCCAGCATTGCTGTTGCGGCTTTGGATGGGAGGGTTGCATGACACTCTGGACTGCAGCCGAGGCCGCCGAGGCAACAGGTGGACGCACGACAGGTGATTGGAGCGTGAATGGCGTTTCCATCGATACCCGGACTATTCAGCCCGGAGATCTGTTTGTCGCCCTCAAAGCTGCCCGTGATGGGCATGATTTTGTGGCGCAGGCGCTTGAAAAGGGCGCCGGGGCAGCGCTGGTGTCCCGTATTCCCGAAGGTGTGTCCGAAGACGCGCCGCTGCTGATTGTTGAGGACGTTCAGACCGGGCTCGAAGCGCTGGGGCAGGCTGCCCGTGCGCGCAGTGATGCCCGGGTCGTCGGCGTAACCGGGAGTGTTGGCAAAACCTCGACCAAAGAGATGCTGGCCACGATCCTGTCCGGTCAGGGACGAACCCATGCAAGTGTTGCCAGCTACAACAACCACTGGGGCGTACCGCTAACGCTGGCGCGGATGCCGCGCGATACGGAATATGCGGTGATTGAGATCGGCATGAACCACCCCGGGGAAATCGGACCGCTGGCCCGACAGGCCAAGCCGCATGTGGCGCTGGTCACGACTGTGGCTGCTGTTCACCTGGAGGCTTTCGAGTCCGTCGCAGGTATCGCTCAAGAAAAAGCAGCTATATTCGAGGGCCTTACGGATAACGGCTCAGCTATTGTGAATGCTGACATCGAACATGCCGACATTCTACGTGACTGCGCCGATGAACGCGGCGCAAAGATCGTAGATTTCGGCACTCAGGCACAAGGTTACGCGCTGAAGGATGTGGTCCAATCTGCCGATGCCGTGCGCGCGACGGCCAGTGCCGATGACAAGCCGATTACCTTTGACGTTCAGTCTGCTGGCACACATTTTGCGATGAACGCACTGGGTGCCCTGGCAGCATGCGTCGAGTTGGGCGTGGATCTGGATCAGGCCATCGCTGGGCTAAGGCAGTGGTCCCCGGTCAAGGGGCGGGGCGTGCGTGAGGCGCTGTCTCTGGCCGGTGGCGGGCAGATCGAACTATTGGACGACAGCTACAACGCCAACCCCACCTCGATGGCTGCAGCTCTAGATGTGCTGGCCGCAGCCGAGGGCAAGCGCCGCATCGCGTTTCTGGGCGACATGAAAGAGCTGGGCTCGGCAGAAGTGGCGATGCATGCAGCAATGGCAGATGTGGATGCGATGGCTCGCGTCGATCTGGTGCATAGCATTGGTCCGCTGATGAAGGCACTGCATGACGCCTTGCCTGCGGGCAAGCGTGGGCTGTGGTTTGAAACAAGTGACGAAATGGCGGCGCATTTGCCCGACCTGATTCAGGATCAGGATGTGGTGCTGGCCAAGGGATCGCTCAGCATGGCGCTGGCACGGATTGTTGACGGTTTGCGTAAAATGGGGCAAGGGGGCGCGCTTGATCAATGACCGCACCCGCGACCTCTGTGTGAGAAAGGTTTTGTAATGCTCTATTGGTTGACCGCGCTGTCGGACGGAGGGGACTTTTTTAACCTCTTCCGCTATATCACGTTCCGCGCGGGCGGTGCCTTTCTGACTGCGCTTATCTTCGGTTTTCTGTTTGGCAAGCCGCTGATCAACGTTCTGCGCAAGAAACAGGGTAAGGGCCAGCCTATCCGTGATGACGGCCCCGAGGGGCATTTCTCGAAGGCCGGCACACCGACCATGGGCGGTTTGCTGATCGTTGGTGCTCTGGTCACCTCGACGCTGATCTGGGCGCGCTGGGATAATCCATACATGTGGATGGTGCTGTTTGTGACACTGGCCTACGCGGCGATCGGGTTTGCGGATGATTATGCCAAGGTGTCCAAGCAGAATACCAAGGGCGTTTCGGGCAAGATGCGATTGGCGCTGGGGATTCTGATCGCCGTGCTCGCGGCGCTCTGGGCCTCGCTGCACCATCCCGAAGCACTGCAAAATCAACTCGCTTTGCCGATCTTCAAAGATACTCTGATCAATCTCGGCATCTTCTACATCCCGTTTTCGATCATCGTTATCGTCGGTGCAGCAAATGCGGTGAACCTGACCGATGGTCTTGACGGCCTTGCGATCATGCCGGCTATGATTGCCGCATCAACACTTGGCATCATTGCCTATGCGGTTGGTCGGGTCGACTTTACCGAGTATCTGGACGTGCACTATGTTCCGGGAACCGGCGAGATATTCATCTTCACCTCTGCCTTGTTCGGCGCCGGGCTGGGATTCCTGTGGTACAACGCACCGCCTGCCGCGGTGTTCATGGGTGATACCGGATCGCTGGCGCTGGGTGGCGCATTAGGCGCGATTGCAGTGGCGACTAAGCACGAGCTTGTCCTTGCGGTAGTTGGCGGCCTGTTCGTGGTCGAGGCGCTGAGCGTGATCATTCAAGTCCTGTATTTCAAGCGGACCGGCAAGCGCGTGTTCCTCATGGCTCCAATCCATCATCACTATGAGAAAAAGGGCTGGGCGGAACCCACGATTGTCATCCGTTTCTGGATCATCTCTCTCATCCTTGCGATGATCGGCTTGGCGACGTTGAAGGTTCGGTGAAACCGCGCAGGATTGTTCTCTCAGGCTGTTCCGGGGGTGGTAAGTCCACCTTGCTGCAAGAGATGTCAGAGCGCGGCTATGCCACGGTTTCAGAACCCGGGCGGCGAGTGATCGCGCAGGAACGGCATAACAATGGTCAGGCATTTCCATGGTCTGACCCAAAGGCATTTTGCTTCCGTGTCATCGAAACCGCGTTGGCGGATTTTCATAACGCTCAGCAGGATCAGGTGATATTCGACCGTTCAGCTCTGGATGCCTTGATCTGGTTTGACCGAACAGGAACGCCATTAGACGCTGATATTCGTCGTGCAATACTGGATGTCAGTTATGATCGGCATGTATATCTGACACCGCCATGGCCAGAGATTTTCGAGCAGGATCAGGACCGGCAGCATGATTTCGAGCAGGCCCTTGCAGAATACCAAGCGTTATGCGACCGCTTACCTGAATACGGGTTTGTTACGGTGGAGGTCCCGAAAATGGCCGTGATCCTTCGGGCGAACTGGTTGGAAGAGCAACTGTCAAAAGGGTGAGCGGAATGATCCCGGTCAAAGGGTTTTCAGGACAAAAAGTTGGGGTTCTGGGACTGGGCCGATCAGGGCTGGCCGCAGCGCGGGCGCTGCGCGCGGGCGGGGCCGAGGCTATTTGCTGGGACGACAACCCAGCTGCGCGCGACGCCGCCGAGGCCGAAGGCTTTACTTGCGCCGATCTGCGCCGCCAGGGTGCCTTTGATGATATCGCGTCACTGATTGTTTCGCCGGGCATTCCTCATCTGTATCCCGAACCTAACCCGGTCGTGGTCGCCGCGCTGGAAGCCGGGGTTCCCGTCGACAACGACATAGGGCTGTTTTTCCGGTCGTTTGCGGGGCCCGAATGGAACAATCTCGAAACCCCGCCACGGGTCATCGCGGTGACGGGTTCGAATGGCAAGTCGACCACTGCCGCACTGATCCATCATATCCTGACCGAGGCCGGACGCGACTCTCAGCTTGCGGGCAATATCGGGCGTGGAGTTCTGGATATCGATCCCGGTAGTGACGGATCGGTGGTAGTGCTGGAACTCAGCAGTTATCAGACCGAACTGGCGCGGTCATTGACGCCGGATATCGCCGTTTTCACCAATCTCTCTCCGGATCATCTGGACCGTCACGGCGGAATGGGCGGCTACTTTGCCGCCAAGCGCCGCCTGTTCGCCGAAGGTGGGCCGGACCGCGCCGTCATCGGCATCGATGAAACAGAAGGAGCGTTTCTGGCTGGGCAACTAGCCGAAGGACCCGCAGATGACCGAGTCATCCGTGTCTCGGTCGACCGCAAGCTGACAGGGCCGGGCTGGCAGGTATTTGCGCGTAAGGGGTTTCTGTCGGAATACCGAAAAGGTCGTCAGGCAGGTTCAATTGACCTGCGTGAAATCAAGGGGCTTCCGGGCGCGCATAACCATCAGAACGCCTGTTCAGCTTATGCGGCCTGCCGTTCACTGGGGCTGGCGCCGCGTGTGATCGAACAGGCGCTGCACAGCTATCCGGGGCTGCCGCATCGCAGCCAGATCATCGCCGAGGCGGATGGGGTCACCTATGTGAACGACTCCAAGGCCACCAACGTTGACAGCGCGCTCAAGGCACTAAGCGCGTTCCGAAACATCCGCTGGATCTGCGGCGGGCTTGAGAAAGAGGGCGGCCTGTCTGCACTGAACGGTGCCGGGGATGCGGTGCTCAAAGCTTATGTCATCGGACGTGAAGCCGCCGGTTTCGCGATGCAGCTTGAGGCCGAGGCCGAGGTTTGCACCACGATGGCCGCAGCAGTCGAGCAGGCGATGAAAGACGCAGCGCCCGGAGAAACGGTTCTGCTTGCGCCAGCAGCAGCCAGTTTCGATCAGTATGACAATTTTGAACAGCGCGGCGATGATTTCGTTGCTGAGGTCAAAAAACGGCTGGCGGAATAGCCCCGTTTGCAATTGACCGCCGTTTCAGCCAAGGTTTCAGGTGATTAGCTTGACGCCATAATCGAATTGGTTTTGCTTCTCTGTAATTCAACAAGAGGTCATCGTTATGACAAACCGTAAGTCTTTTCTGATCCTTCCCGTGCTCATGCTGGCCGGTGCCTGCGCCAACACCGGCGCCAACTACCAGCCCGTTATCGATGGCCCGGTCGGACCAAACTACAGCAATGATCTGGCACAGTGTCAGCAACTGGCCGCATCTCAGGCAGCTGTCGACGGAAGCACTGCAGGCAATGCAGCCATTGGCGCGGCAGGTGCGGCGGCAACGACTGCGATCATTCAGGACAGCAGTGATAACCTGGGTCGTGCGGCAGCCGCGGGTGCTCTGCTTGGCGCCGGTGCAGACGTTTATGCCAAGAACCAGAACCGAGAAGTGATCGTGCGCAACTGCATGCGCGGACGTGGCTACAACGTCGTAGGCTAAGCTTTGCTGGCGATCGCAGTTCCTGCAGCATGGCCCGAGGACCACGC
>NZ_SMMF01000956.1:53387-113555 GCF_009711355.1 Roseibium sp. RKSG952
CGACAGATTATCGGTATCGATGCCGCCCAGGGTCACCTCGGCCGTGCGATACCCTTCCGTTCCTGATGGCAGCAGGCTCCACCCGGAAAGGGCAGTGACCAGATCTGTCAGTTTTGCATCCGACTGATCGGCCAGATTCCCTGACATCGGAATATGCTGGCCCAGATAGTCGACCAGTCGCCCGGGTAGGTGTTTTGCCAGTTCTGTGGTCAGTGCCTTGCGACCACCGCTTTGCCGTTGCTCCTTCAGCAGGTCGAATAGCGGTAAATCCGGGATCAGATTGACCCGGATCGTTTCGCCTTCGCGCCAAAAGGATGATAATTGCAGCACTGATGGCCCGCTCAGTCCACGATGCGTGAACAGCAGTGCTTCGTCAAAGCTGGTACGGTCATTGGACAGGCGCGCGGGCAGGGAAACACCGGACAGATCCTTGAATTCACCGTTCGAGAACGTTAACGGAACCAGCGCTGCGCGCGTCTCGGTCATGCTAAGCCCGAATTGATCTGCGATGTCATAAGCCAACCCTGTGGCTCCCATCTTGGGGATCGATTTGCCGCCCGTGGCCAGCACCAGATTGGTGCAGGTCAGATCAATGCGCTGCCCCTCTCTTTCGACATCCAGCGCAAAGCCATCCTCGGTCTTGCGCAGATCGCGCAGTGAGGTTTGCAACCAAAGCTCGGTGCCTACGCGCTGCATCTCATTGACCAGCATCGAAACGATCTGCTTCGACGACCCATCACAGAACAGCTGCCCAAGCGTCTTTTCATGCCACGCGATGTCGTGGCGGTTTACCAGATCGATGAAATCCCACTGCGTATAGCGGGCGAGCGCTGATTTGCAGAAATGTGGGTTCTGCGACAGGAAATTGGCAGGTCCCGCATACATGTTGGTAAAGTTGCAGCGCCCGCCGCCTGAGATGCGGATTTTTTCGCCAGGCGCTTTGGCGTGATCGATCACCAACACACGCCCGCCACAATGCATGGCGCACATCATACCGGCTGCACCGGCACCAAGGATGATCGTGTCAAATCTCATATGCTGCGCATGGCGTGGATTGGGGGTGAAGGCAAGGGGGCAAAGCCGAGACAAGGGCTCCGAAGTTTTAGCTTGAGCTCAACCCAACTTGAGGAATTACAAAGATACTTGTCACGATGTTTCGGCACAAAAGACTTGGAAGGTGCAGAGATGAATCTGGAAAACTACCTCGAACGCATCGCATACTCGGGCGCTCTGAAACCTGATCGCGCCACGCTCGACGATCTGTTCGCAGCCCAATTGGCCACAGTTGCCTTTGAAAATCTCGATCAGCAGATGGGCGTGCCGGTATCGGGAGATCTGAGCGACATCTATGCGAAGATTGTCCTTCAAAAGCGCGGAGGGTGGTGTTTTGAGCTGAACACTCTCTTCAGTTGGGCGCTGCAAGAGGTTGGATTCAACGTGTCCTTTCTGGCCGGCTATGTCGGCCCGGATCGACCTACCTTGGATCAGGCGTCCGATCATATGTTGCTGAGGGTAGATTGTGACGAGCCATTGCTTGTCGATGTCGGCTTCGGGGGTGCGATGTCTGCCCCGATCCCGCTCAAGCCCGATACGGTTACTCAGCGACCCTATACCATTAGCCTTGCCGCCCAACATAATGGCTTCATTCAATATTCAGAGAATGCAGGGGGCAGCGAAGCCGGCTACTGGTTTACACTGGATGACGTAGACCCAAGCGTATTTCTGCCCGCCAGTAAGAAGTTGCAAACTGACCCGGACTCGCCGTTTCTGCGCACATTGACGGCCCAACGACGTTACGCCAGCAGGCATGTTGTCCTGCGTGGTCTGGTCAAGCGAACACTGGATTCTGCGGGAACCCGTGAGGACGTACTTGCGTCACCAAAAGCCTTGGTGGATTGCCTGAAGTATGACTTTGGCCTCGAAATTCCGGCAATTGCCAACAGTTGGCCCCGGATCAAGCAGCGGCACGAGGACCTCTTTGTGAGTTGATGTCCGGATGGCTGATCCGCGACCGGCTACACAGCTGAGCGGATTTACCCATCACCTCTCATTCCGCTAGCCCAAACGTAAAAATCACTGTAGAGTCTCAATCAGACCCCGAAAACGGGGCGCGAGCGAGGCAGAGAGTGGCGGTATCTCATGACTGAGATGGTGTATGGCGCGGTCCAGGACCAGCGCGGAGAACCGATTCTACCAAAGTGGTGGCGGACGATTGATCGCTGGACAATGTCCTGCGTTCTGATCCTGTTTGTCATCGGTTTGTTGCTGGGGCTGGCTTCATCGCCACCACTGGCCGGGCGCAACGGGTTCGACCCGTTTCACTATGTCGAACGTCAGGCATTCTTTGGCGGATTGGCGCTGATCGCGATGCTGTTGACGTCGATGATGTCGCCCACGCTGGTGCGACGGTTGGCTGTGCTGGGTTTTCTGGCAGCCTTTGTGGCGTTGGCATTTTTGCCGATCTTCGGCACCGATTTCGGCAAAGGCGCCGTGCGTTGGTATTCGCTGGGCTTTGCATCATTGCAACCATCCGAGTTTCTCAAGCCCGGATTTGTCGTCGTTGCAGCATGGCTGCTGGCCGCATCGCAGGAAATCAACGGCCCTCCGGGGCGGATCTGGTCCTTCGCGCTGTGTATGGCCATCGTAGGCATGCTGGTGATGCAGCCTGATTTTGGTCAGGCCTGTCTGATCCTTTTCGGCTGGGGCGTGATGTACTTTGTTGCCGGGGCGCCGATGCTGCTGCTGGTTGGTATGGCAGGCTTTGTCGTGCTGGGCGGTATGTTCGCGTATTCGAATTCTGAACACTTCGCTCGCCGCATCGATGGCTTTCTAAACCAGGAGGTCGATCCGACCACCCAGCTTGGCTATGCCACCAACGCAATCCGCGAGGGCGGTTTGTTTGGCGTGGGCGTGGGCGAGGGGCAGGTGAAATGGTCGCTGCCTGATGCGCATACCGATTTCATCATTGCTGTTGCGGCAGAGGAATACGGCTTGATCCTGGTTCTGATCATCATCGCGCTTTATTCAATCATCGTGGTGCGTTCGCTGCTGCGGTTGATGCGGGAACGCGACATGTTCGTGCGTCTGGCCGGTACCGGTCTGGCTTGCATGTTTGGTGTTCAGGCGATGATCAACATGGGCGTGGCTGTGCGCCTGCTGCCCGCCAAAGGCATGACGCTGCCATTTGTCAGCTATGGCGGTTCCTCCCTCATCGCGGGCGGCATCGCGGTCGGCATGCTGCTGGCCTTCACCCGAACACGCCCACAGGGCGAACTTGGCGATATTCTGCGCGGAAGAGGATAATGGGGAAACCTTACCTGTTGATTGCGGCTGGCGGTACCGGGGGCCACATGTTCCCGGCACAGGCACTGGCCGAGGCGATGCTGCAAAAGGGCTGGCGTGTACGCTTGTCCACCGATGCGCGCGGCGCGCGTTATACCAGCGGCTTCCCGCACACGACCGAGATTGTCGAAGCCTCTTCGGCGACCTTCGCCCGTGGTGGTCTGGCCGCCAAAGCATTGGCCGGGCCAAAGATCGCCGGTGGTGTGACCAGTATGGCGTTTCAGCTCCTGCGTGACAAACCGGATGTGATCGTGGGCTTTGGTGGTTATCCTTCGATCCCGGCGCTGAGTGCTGCGACGATGCTGGGTATCCCCCGGATGATCCATGAACAGAATGGCGTTCTGGGCCGCGTAAACCAACTGTTTGCAACACGTGTCGCTCATGTGGCCTGCGGTGTCTGGCCGACGGACCTGCCTGAAGGTGCGAATGGGATTCACACGGGCAATCCCGTTCGTGCGGCTGTGCTCGAGCGTGCAGCGGCAGGTTATATCCCGCCGGGCGAATATCCGATGTCAGTCCTTGTGATGGGCGGTTCGCAGGGCGCGCGCATCCTCAGTGACGTGGTGCCGGGTGCCATTGCCGCTCTGCCAGAGTTTCTGCGCTCATATATCCGCGTCTCCCATCAGGCACGCGATGAAGATGGTGAGCGGGTCTCGGCCTTCTACGCCGAACACGGTATCAAGGCTGACGTGCAACCGTTCTTTCAGGATGTTCCACGCCGTATGTCCGAGGCGCAATTGGTGATCTCACGCTCAGGCGCGTCAAGTGTCGCTGACATCTCGGTTATCGGGCGCCCGTCGATCCTGATCCCGTTTGCCGCCGCTGCAGGCGACCACCAGACCGCCAATGCCCGCGGGCTGGTTCAGGCCGGTGGCGCGATCATGATTCCAGAAAACGCGCTTGACGTTCCTTCGCTGACCGAGCAAATGACCACGGTTCTGACGAACCCCGAAGCCGCACAGAAAATGGCCCATGCCGCCTTGTCGGTTGGGGCACCTGATGCCACCGAGCGTCTGGTCGCCCTTGTCGAACAACTGGCGCAGAAGGAGACCAAATGAATCCAGCAACCAAACTGCCACAGGACGTAGGGCCGATCCATTTCGTAGGGATTGGTGGAATCGGGATGTCCGGTATTGCCGAAGTGCTGCTCAATCTGGGGTACCAGGTGCAGGGTTCGGACCTGAAGGCGTCCAAGATTACGGATCGTCTGGCAGGTCTGGGTGCTGAAATCTTTGTTGGTCAGCGGGCCGAAAACCTGAAGAATGCGGCCGTAGTTGTTGTTTCGACTGCAATCAAACCGGGTAACCCGGAACTGGACGAGGCAAGGGCGCAAGGCTTGCCCGTCGTGCGCCGCGCCGACATGCTGGCGGAATTGATGCGCCTGCGATCGAACATCGCCATCGCGGGGACGCATGGCAAAACCACCACCACAACGATGATGGCCGAACTTATGGTGGCAGGCGACTTTGATCCCACCGTGATCAACGGCGGCATCATCCATGCCTATGGCTCGAACGCCCGGATGGGGCAGGGTGAATGGATGGTGGTCGAAGCGGACGAATCCGACGGCTCGTTCAACCGACTGCCCGCAACCATCGCTATCGTTACCAATATCGACCCCGAGCATATGGAGCATTGGGGTGACTTCGACACCCTGCGCGACGGCTTTTACGAGTTTGTCTCGAACCTCCCGTTCTACGGCCTCGCGGTCTGCTGCACGGACCATGCCGAAGTGCAGACGCTGGTCGGTCGCATCTCAGACCGGCGCGTTCGGACCTATGGATTCAATGCACAGGCCGATGTGCGGGCCGTGAACCTGACTTACAAGGGCGGGGTGGCGCATTTTGACATTCATCTGCGCCATGAGGATAAGGTGATCGAGGGCTGCACTTTGCCGATGCCCGGTGATCATAACGTCTCGAATGCGCTGAGTGCCGTGGCCGTTGCCCGTCATCTGGGCATGAAGGCTTCTGAAATTCGCGAAGCCCTTGCTAACTTTGGTGGCGTTAATCGTCGCTTCACCAAGGTCGGAGAGATCGATGGCGTCACCATCATCGACGACTATGGTCATCACCCGGTCGAAATCGCGGCAGTTTTGAAAGCCGCGCGTCAGGCGACCGAAGGCCGGGTCATCGCAGTGCATCAGCCGCACCGCTATTCTCGCCTGTCCAACCTGTTTGATGATTTCTGCACCTGCTTCAACGATGCTGACGTCGTGGCGATCGCCGAAGTATTCGCGGCCGGTGAAGACCCGATCGAAGGCGCAAGCCGCGATGATCTGGTCGAAGGTCTTATCCGCCATGGCCACCGCCACGCGCGGGCGATCCTGAATGAAGATGATTTGGAGCGTCTGGTGCGCGAACAGGCCCGCCCGGGCGATATGGTTGTGTGCCTCGGGGCAGGTACGATCAGTGCGTGGGCCAACGGATTGCCCGAGCGTTTGCAAAGGAGACAAGCCGTTTGACGTTGTATACCATTTAGGTGCACAACTTCAGGATGTGGTTTCGTACACGCGAAATCCGGTACGGTCTCAGAGGCGCGCATGCAACTATCTGTCGTCTTTTCAGCCCTTTGGGTGATCTGCGCCACAATCGTGGCCATGCTGCCGATGCGGTTGCAATTCCCGCCCGGCATCGTTCTTCTGATTTGCGCGCCTATGCTGATTATCTGGCTGGGATTTGATTTCGGCTGGATCATATCAGCGCTGGCCTTTGCGGCTTTTGCCTCGATGTTCCGCAATCCACTTCGCTATTACTGGCGCAAATGGGTGCGCGGGGAGGTGATGGAATGAGCTGGTCTATCGCGCTAGCCGGTCTGTGGGGAATTGCGGCCAACGTATTGGCGATGATCCCTAGTAAGGACAACCACTGGACCCGCGCCTATATCCTGATCGCTGTCGGCATCCCGATACTTGGCTATGTCACCTACGAAAACGGTCCGTGGATCGGTCTAATTGTTTTGGCCGCAGGCATGTCCGTACTGCGCTGGCCGGTGATCTATCTAAGTCGGTGGTTGCGCAAGCGGATCTGAGCCCCCAAGCCGTTATGGCTTGCCTTGTCTGAACAAATCCGCGATCTAGCCGACATGATCACTTTACCCAATACCCGTGGCAAACTGACGGAAAACAAACCTCTCAACGGCTTGACATGGCTCAAGGTCGGCGGCCCTGCGGACTATCTGTTCCAGCCCGCTGATATTGAGGACCTGCAAAACTTCCTGCGCGACCTGCCTGGGGGCATACAGATCTTTCCCATGGGTGTTGGCTCGAACCTCATCGTTCGCGATGGTGGGTTGCGCGCTGTAGTGATCCGTCTTGGTCGTGGCTTCAACGGCATCTCGGTCGAAGATAATACGGTTACGGCGGGTGCCGCCGCATTGGATGCGCATGTGGCGCGCAAAGCAGCGGATGCAGGTGTTGACCTGACCTTTCTGCGCACCATTCCGGGTTCGATCGGCGGTGCGGTGCGGATGAATGCGGGCTGTTACGGCAGCTACACAGCGGACGTGCTGCGTAAGGCCACGATTGTTACCCGACAAGGAGAGGTCGTGGATCTTTCCCCCGAAGAACTGAATTTCCGCTATCGTCAGTCCGATCTGCCCGAAGGCGCGGTTCTGGTTTCTGCCACGCTCGAAGGGCCGTCCGGAGACGCGGAAGAACTGCATGCACGCATGACAGCACAGCTGCAAAAACGTGACGAGACGCAACCGACCAAAGATCGCAGCGCTGGCTCGACATTCCGAAATCCGGCCGGTTTCTCATCTACTGGCCGCGCTGATGACGTCCACGACCTCAAGGCGTGGAAGGTAATCGATGATGCGGGGATGCGTGGTGCGACCAAAGGTGGGGCGCAGATGAGCCCGAAGCACTCGAATTTCATGATCAACACCGGTGAAGCCACCGCCGCCGACCTCGAAGGTCTGGGTGAAGAGGTGCGAAAAAAGGTTTACGAAACAAGCGGCATCACGCTAGAGTGGGAAATCATGCGGGTCGGTGAACCGCTGAAAGAATAAAGCCCTGGCCGTCAGACCAATAACAGGCAATTTAAGGCGACGGATCAAAGGCATAAACGCAGTATGGACCACCACATAAGGTCCAGGGACATTGAGGCGCACATTGGGTATGTCGAGCAGGACAAACCCCAAAGTGGCGGTATTGATGGGTGGACCCTCGGCGGAACGCGAGGTGTCTCTCAGCAGCGGGCGCGAATGCGCAACCGCCCTCAGGGGAGAAGGCTATGAAGTGGTCGAACTGGACGCAGGTCCCGACCTATATGCGCGCCTTTTGGACATCAAACCGGATGTAGTTTTCAACGCCCTGCATGGCCGCTGGGGCGAAGATGGCTGTGTACAGGGCCTGCTGGAGTGGATGCGTATCCCCTACACGCATTCAGGTGTTCTGGCCTCGGCTCTGGCCATGGACAAGCAGCGCAGCAAAGAGGTGTACGAGGCCGAAGGCCTGCCTGTTGTGCCGAGCGTGATCGTTCCCAAGGTTGAGGTGATCGAAGTTCACGTGATGGAGCCGCCCTATGTGGCCAAGCCTAATAACGAGGGCTCGAGCGTCGGCATCTACATCGTGCACGAAGGGTCGAATGGCCCTCCGCAGCTGTCCGAGGATATGCCGGATCAGGTGATGGTCGAGAAATACGTCGCGGGTCGTGAACTGACCGTAACGGTTATGGGTGACCGCGCACTGACCGTGACAGAAATCATGACGGATGGTGGCTGGTACGATTACGACGCCAAGTACAAGCCCGGTGGCTCGTGGCATGTGTTGCCAGCCGAGATTCCGCAAGACATCTTTGATCGTTGCATGGACTATGCCCTGCGCGCCCATAACGCTTTGGGATGCAAGGGGGTCAGCCGTACCGACTATCGCTGGGATGACAGCTTGGGCGCGGATGGGCTGTTCCTGTTGGAAACCAACACGCAACCCGGCATGACGCCAACGTCTCTGGTGCCCGAGCAAGCAGCGCATCTGGGTATGACCTTTGGTCAGCTCTGCGCCTGGATGGTGGAGGACGCCTCATGCGACCGCTGACCGCCACCCGGGCCCCCGTGATCCACAGATCCAAACAGCTGGCAGGGCCGGACGCCGATTTCAATGATGCCCCTCAGCAGGACAGTGATGTCGCGCCGAAGCTACGGTTGCGTGGTGCGGGTCTGTTCGGTCGCAACTCAAGTCGCTCTGATCCAGCTCCATCGCGTTTCAGCTATCGTTTTCAACGGTGGATGCTGACGCCGGGCATTCGCCTTGGTGTGAAGGTCGGCCTGCCACTTTGCGCGATAGCCGCGGCTATGGGACTGTATTTTGCATCCAATGATCGGCGAGAGGCGGTTACCGCCTATATCGCGGACATCCGCACCTCAATTCAGGAACGCCCGGAATTCATGGTCAATCTGATGGCCATAGATGGCGCAGGTACGGGCCTGTCCGAGGATATTCGTGAGGTCGTGCCACTGGATTTCCCGATCAGTTCCTGGGATCTGGATGTCGAACAGATCCGCGATGTGATCACCGGTCTCGATCCTGTGAAATCGGCAACGGTCCGTATTCGTCCGGGCGGTGTTCTGCAAGTTGATGTTGTCGAACGTCAGCCGGTTATCGTCTGGCGTACCCGCAATGGGGTCGAACTGCTGGACGAAACCGGTGCGCATGTAAAGCCGGTCACGTCCCGGGCCGATCATGCGGGCCTTCCACTGATCGCAGGGAAGGGAGCGGATCAGTACGTTTCTGAAGCGATGGAAATCCTCGCGACTTCGCGCAGCCTTGGGGATCGCGTGCGCGGCCTCGTCCGCATTGGCGAGCGGCGCTGGGATCTGGTTCTGGACAGGGGGCAGCGCATCATGCTGCCGGTTGAACGCCCGGTGCGTGCGCTCGAACGGGTGCTGGCTGTGAACGAGGTACAGGACCTTCTGGAGCGCGACGTGGCGGTTGTTGATATGCGCCTCGGACAGCGACCGACAATCAGAATGACCAAAGCCGCCAGCGAAGACTGGTGGAATACAAAAGTGACAGTGGGTAACGGGCAGTAACGAATATGATGACCGATCTTTATCAGTCCCAGCGGGCCATGCGGCAGATGCGCAGACAGGCGATGCAACGCGGGGTCGTTGCCATTCTTGATGTGGGCAGTTCCAAGATCGCCTGTCTCGTGCTGCGCTTCGATGGGACCGGTCGGCTGAGTGAGGACAATTCGATCGGCTCCATGGCCGGTCAGACGGGGTTTCGTGTCATCGGCGCGGCAACCACCCGATCCCGCGGAGTGCAATTTGGCGAAGTCACCGCCATGCAGGAAACCGAACGCGCAATCCGTACCGCTTTGCAGGCGGCACAGAAGATGGCCGATATTCGTGTTGACCACGTCATTGCATGTTTCTCAGGCGCCAACCCGCGTTCCTACGGTCTGGATGCGCAAGTTGATCTCGAAGGTCAGCTGGTCACCGAGGCCGAGATCGGCCGGGTGCTGAACGCCTGCGATGTGCCGGACTACGGGGCAGGGCGCGAGGTGCTGCACGCGCAACCGGTAAATTTCGCGCTCGACAACCGCTCGGGCCTGATCGACCCGCGCGGACAGCTGGGCCAGTCGCTGGCGGTGGACATGCACATGCTCACGGTTGACGCTGTGGCGATCCAGAACATCGTCCGCTGTATCAAACGCTGCGATCTGGAGCTCGCGGGTATCGCCAACTCGGCCTATGTCTCGGGTGTCTCGGCACTGGTCGAGGATGAGCAGGAACTGGGGGCGGCCTGTATCGACATGGGCGGCGGTACCACCAGCGTGTCGATCTTCATGAAGAAACACATGATCTACGCCGATTGCGTGCGCATGGGCGGTGATCACGTCACATCGGATATCTCGATGGGTCTGGGTGTTCCTGCATCGGTGGCCGAGCGGATCAAAACCTTCAATGGCGGGGTTCATGCCACGGGCGCGGATGACCGCGATCTGATTGATATCGGTGGTGACACCGGTGATTGGGAGCACGATCGCCGCACCGTAAGTCGTGCCGAGCTGATCGGTATCATGCGTCCACGTGTCGAGGAAATCCTCGAAGAGGTACGCGTCCGCCTTGATGCCGCAGGATTCGAGCATATGCCCAGCCAGCAGATCGTACTGACTGGTGGCGGCAGCCAGATTATGGGGCTGGACGGTCTGGCCAGCCGTATTCTGGGGCAGCGCGTTCGCCTTGGCCGCCCGCTGAGGGTTCATGGGCTTCCTCAGTCTGCAACGGGGCCGGGTTTTTCGTCTGCCGTGGGTCTCAGCCTGTTTGCAGCGCATCCGCAGGATGAATGGTGGGATTTCGAGATCCCGGTCGACACCTACGCGGCACGCCCTTTCAAGCGCGCCGTGCGCTGGTTCCGTGACAACTGGTAGGGTCATCCGTCGGGCCTTCGCGGGGTTGCTGGCAGCCCTGCTGCCCGCTCAGGCGCCGGCGCAGACCGTAATAACACCGGACGAGTTTCTGGATGCGGTCGTGGGTAAAACCATCAAGTTCTATGAGGTTCGCAGCGGTTTCCTTGTTGGGACCGAACAGTTTCTGAACCGATCAACTTCGGTCTGGCGAATGGAGGGGCGGGGGTGTGTCTATGGTCAGATCACCACTCCGAATGGTCAGATCTGTTTTCTGTACGATGATGATCCCGACGGCATCCCGGTTTGCTGGTGGCCGTTCCTGTACGAAGATCGTCTGCTGGTTCGATTGGCCACGTTCCTGAACAGCGAAACGCAGGAGGTGCGCAGCATCACCGAGGATGGTGTGAACTGTCCAAGTACCCCAATCAGCTAAAGATTCGGGTTGCGGTATCGAATTTTATCCCTCAAGATATCCACAGGGCCCGTCAGAGGCCTGGCGGCAGGACTGAGCAGTTTTCCGCAATATGACAGATGCTCCGAAGCGTCGCATGTCTGTGGTTTTGCAGGCTGCGCCGGTCGGTTGCTTTGTGTTGTCCGGTTGCAAAACCGCAACATTTGCGCATCACAGCAAAATGACGCCGGATCAGGCCTTATTTCTTCCATATTTTGTGGGTTCGCGCGATTTTTGGCGTGACCTTTGTGGATTCGAAAGGTAGAATCAAAGGCGGATAGGTAAGAAAAACACCGCTTTGGCGGGAACATAAATACAGGCGGACAGAGCATGACATTGAATCTTTCGATGCCCGGGCACGACGAACTGAAGCCTCGGATTACAGTATTTGGCGTTGGCGGTGCGGGCGGAAACGCCGTCAATAACATGATTGAAAAACAGTTGGACGGCGTCGATTTCGTGGTCGCCAACACGGACGCGCAGGCGCTGCAGCAAAGCCGTTCGTCGGCGCGGGTGCAGCTGGGCGTGAAAGTTACCGAAGGTCTGGGTGCAGGCGCACGTCCTTCGGTGGGTGCAAGCGCTGCCGAAGAAAGCATCGAACAGATCGTGGACCACCTGGCGGGCGCGCACATGTGCTTCATCACTGCCGGCATGGGCGGTGGCACCGGGACCGGCGCCGCGCCGATCATCGCGCAGGCAGCGCGCGAGCTGGGGGTTTTGACCGTTGGTGTCGTAACCAAGCCGTTCCAGTTTGAGGGCGCCAAGCGCATGCGTCAGGCCGAAGACGGTGTTGAGGCGCTGCAAAAGGTTGTCGATACGCTGATCATCATCCCCAACCAGAACCTGTTCCGTCTTGCCAACGAAAAGACCACCTTCACCGAGGCATTCTCGATGGCGGACGACGTTCTGCATCAGGGTGTCAAAGGTGTAACCGACCTGATGGTCCGCCCAGGGCTGATCAACCTCGACTTCGCCGACGTTCGCGCGGTGATGGACGAGATGGGTAAGGCCATGATGGGAACCGGCGAAGGCGAAGGCGAAGATCGCGCCATCCAGGCCGCGGAAAAGGCGATTGCCAACCCGCTGCTGGACGAGATCAGCCTCAAGGGTGCCAAAGGCGTTCTGATCAACATCACCGGCTCGCATGACTTGACCCTGTTTGAGCTGGACGAAGCCGCAAACCGCATCCGCGAGGAAGTGGACCCCGAGGCAAACATCATCGTCGGTTCGACGCTCGACACCGAGATGGAAGGCAAGATGCGGGTTTCGGTTGTTGCAACCGGTATCGACGCAAGCGAAACGCAGGCAGAAGTTCCGGTCGCGCGCCGCTCGATGTCTGCACCGCTGACCCGTACCGTTTCTGCCGAAGAGCCGGCACAGGACGAGGTAACCATCGAAGTTGCCGATCCGGTTCAGCAGCCCGAAGTAAACCGCGAACCTTCCTTGTTTGAAGCGAGCGAGGAGCCTGCGCCGACCACATCGCATTTCGAGCCTTCAACTACTCAACAGCAGGATGACGACGGGCTTCCGCCGCCGGCCTATCAACCGCGCGTGGCTGAATTCGAACCGCAGCCCGAGGCGGTAGAGCCTGAACCGGAAAGCTATGTTGCCCCTCGTGCACCGGCGCCTGGTACACCTTCGCCAGAGGCTCTGCAGCGTCTGCAGGCAGCGGTTCAGAACGCCCCATCAAACGGGCATCGCCCGCGGGTTGCGCAACAGCCAGTGGCTGATGCAGCGCCGCGTCAGCCAGAGGCTGAAAGCCATGATCGCCCCCGTTTCGGGTTCAATCGTCTGATCGATCGCATGACAGGTCATGCGGCTGACACACCGGCTCAACCAGTGCGTCAGCAGCCCGTGATGCGCCAGGCTGACGCTACGGCACCTGCGCATGATGAAGCCGATCCCGAGCAGGAACGTATCGAAATTCCGGCTTTCCTGCGCCGTCAGGCCAACTGATCGCGGTAACAAAATCTTAACAAAGGGCCGCCGTTTGGCGGCTCTTTTTTGTTTGTTTACAGGCTTGTAAGGGGGTGTAAGCAGGGTTTTGCCGATCTGTTGCAGAACTGTTTCATTCAGTTACAAAGAGTGAGTTGAGCCTTGATCCGCGCTTCCTTAACTGAGGGTCCAACACAGTCGTACAGGCTGGACACCACTCGCTGAGGTTCATTTTGCAACATACGCTCAAATCTTCGGTCACGTTCAAAGGCATCGGGCTGCACAGCGGCAAGCCTGCGACCATGGTCCTGAAACCGGCAGCCGCCGGGCATGGAATCTGGTTCAAGCGGACGGATATCGAACTGGGCAATGCGCTGATCCCTGCGATCTATGACGTGGTCGAGCGGACCCCGCTCTGCACCCGCCTCGTGAACGATGCCGGTGTGTCTGTTTCAACAATCGAGCATATCATGGCCGCGCTGGCCGGTTGCGGCGTGCACAACGCGCTGATCGAAATCGACGGACCCGAAGTTCCGATCATGGACGGGTCGTCGATCGAGTTTGTGCGTGGCATCATGTCGAAAGGCGTCCGCCGTCAGGCCAGCCCGGTTCTGGCCTACGAAGTGCTCAAGCCGATTACGGTCGAGCGTGAAGGTGCGCGTGCGTCGATCCGCCCTGCCGATGGGCTTGAGATCGAATTCCACATCGAATTCGAAGATGATGCGATCGGCAGCCAGACTAAGACGCTGGATATGCGTAACGGTGCTTTCGCACGCGAATTGTCCGATTGCCGGACCTTCTGCCGTCGCACCGATGTCGAAGCAATGCGTGACAACGGCCTGGCTTTGGGTGGTACGCTGGATAATGCTGTCGTTGTGCAGGGCGACGAAGTACTGACCCCCGGTGGCTTCCGCCACGCGGATGAGGCGGTGCGCCACAAAATGCTCGATGCGCTGGGTGATCTCTATCTGGCGGGCGGACCGATTCTCGGCCATTTCGTCGGTGAAAAATCCGGGCATTCGATGACAAATACGCTGCTGCGTAAGCTGTTCGAAACGCCTGGCGCGGTTCGTCCGGTTCTTTGTACGCCGGAACAAGCTGCCCGTTTGCCTGGGCAAGGCCTTGTTATGGGCGAAATCCCCGAAGTAGCGTGATCTGATCAACTCTGGCGACAATTATGCCAGAGCGCGGATAAGGCGTTTTGCACCGGAATTTTATGTGCTAGACCGAAGCCCAATCCGGGGTTACCCAAAGAGACAAGACGACTAGGATGGGCGGTATGGTTGGCAGCAAAGCGGCAGTCAGGCTTGCGAGTGCGATTCTTCTGGCGGCTACTTTGACAGCATGCGGCAATGCAGGCGGGCTGTTTGGCAATAAAGGCGCAGATCGCACGCAGAATCTTGAAGGGTATACACCCGAACAGATTTACACCCGCGGTGAATACGAACTGGCGCAAAGTCGCCCGGACGATGCCGCGTGGTATTTCTCCGAGGTAGAGCGTCTGTATCCGTATTCGGACTGGGCCAAGCGTTCGCTGATCATGCAGGCGTTCTCGTTCCATTCGGACAAGAACTACGAAGAAAGCCGTGCGTCGGCACAACGCTACATCGATTTCTATCCTACCGACGAAGATGCTGCATACGCCCAGTACCTGCTGGCACTCAGTTATTATGACCAGATCGACGAGGTTGGTCGCGATCAGGGCCTGACCTTCCAGGCACTACAGTCGCTGCGTACCGTTATCGAAGTCTACCCCGACAGCGAATACGCCACTTCGGCGGTCCTGAAATTCGATCTGGCCTTCGACCATCTGGCGGGCAAGGAAATGGAGATCGGGCGCTACTATCTGCGTCAGGATCATTATACCGCCGCAATCAACCGATTCCGCGTCGTGGTCGAGGATTTCCAGACCACCTCGCATACGGCCGAGGCACTTTATCGACTGATCGAGGCTTATCTGTCCCTTGGTCTGGTGGATGAAGCACAGTCGGCAGGTGCGATTCTGGGTTACAACTACCAGTCTTCCGAATGGTACGATGCCGGTTACAAACTGCTGACCTCTCGTGGTCTGGATCTCAAGAGCCGTGGCAACAACTGGCTCAGCCAGATCTATCGCCAGACGGTCAAGGGTGAGTGGTTGTAGTCGCCATGGCTAAAGGCTTGGGACGCTAAAGACCCGATGCTTCGCGCCCTTGATATCCGCGACATGCTGATCATTGACCGGCTGGAACTCTCGTTTCAGCCGGGTCTGAACGCACTGACTGGCGAAACCGGCGCGGGCAAGTCCATTCTTCTGGATTCGCTGGGCTTTGTGCTGGGCTGGCGCGGTCGAGCCGAACTTGTCCGGCAAGGTGCCGCTCAGGGAGAGGTCGTGGCCGAGTTCGAACTCTCCAAAGATCATCCTGCACATGAGATTTTGGCCGAGGCCGGTTTGCCCGGTGGCGAGGAATTGATCCTGCGCCGCGTGAACACAGCCGAAGGGCGCAAGACCGCATGGGTCAATGACCGTCGATGCTCGGGCGAGGTGCTGCGCGCTTTGTCAGAAACGCTGATCGAGCTGCATGGCCAGCATGACGACCGCGGGTTGCTCAATCCGCGTGGTCACCGCGCGATGCTGGACGATTATGCCGGGGCGGGGGATCACCTCGCCGCTGTTCGCGCTGCATGGTCTCAGATGTCGCGCACCCGAAAGGCGCTGGCTGAAACCGAAGCCGCGCTTGAGGCTGTGCGCAGCGAAGAAGAATTCCTGCGTCACGCCGTTGCTGAACTCGACCAGCTCGATCCGCAACCGGGTGAGGACGCTGATCTTGATGCGCGCCGCCGCATGATGCAGGGGGCCGAACGTATTCGCGATGACGTTGCCCGAGCCTTTGGTCTCTTGGGCGGTGAAGGGGCCGAGGGCGCAATGTCTGACGCGATACGCTGGCTGGAAGGCGTATCCGATAGTGCCGGTGGCCAGTTGGAAGATCCCATCGCGGCTCTTGGGCGTGCGATGATCGAGCTGGGCGAGGCACAGGATGGTGTAAATGCCTGCCTGCAGGCACTGGATTTCAATCCGGCCGAGCTTGAAGCCGCCGAAGAACGCCTGTTTGCGATCCGCGCATTGGCGCGCAAGCATGATGTCGCCCCGGATGAATTGGGGCCATTTGCAGACACCCTGCGTGACCGGCTGAACCGGCTTGAGGCGGGTGACGCCGATCTGGTGGACAAGCGGGCTGCAGTCGAAGCGGCTCAGGTTGCTTATGACGCGGCTGCTGAAGGTCTCAGCAATGCGCGTCGGGCGGCTGCAGGTCAGCTGGACGCGGCAGTAATGGCGGAACTGGCGCCGCTGAAAATGGAGCGCGCGGTGTTTCAGACTGAAATCACACCGGCAGAGCCCGGCCCCGAAGGGTGTGATGCAGTTGCATTCACCGTCGCTACCAATCCCGGCGCCCCCTCAGGTCCGTTGAACAAGATCGCATCAGGGGGTGAGCTCAGCCGCTTCCTGCTGGCGTTGAAAGTTTGCCTCAGCGGTGACGACAGCGCCCGAACCATGATCTTTGACGAGATTGACCGTGGTGTTGGCGGCGCGACTGCGGATGCGGTTGGGCGGCGCCTCGCATCACTGGCTCAGGGTGGTCAGGTGCTTGTGGTTACGCATTCGCCGCAGGTAGCCGCCCGTGCCGCGCACCACTGGCGGGTGCAGAAACAAGTAACTGACGGCCAGACCCTATCAACGGTGATTCCTCTGGCCGACCCGGATCGCGTGGATGAGATCGCCCGCATGGTCGCCGGGGACACCATCACGGATGAGGCCCGCGCTGCAGCCCGTGCATTATTGCAAGCCTGACGTTTCCTGGTTCGCAGACTGTCGTTAACCGTCTTTTATATGCGTGCTCCGTAGCTTACTAAGGGTCATAAGGTATTCCCAGAGGGCCAATGACCCAGTCGACCCGCACCGTTCTGCGCAACCAGCTCAATCAGGCTCTGGCCGCGATCAAGGACGCTTGGCGGGTCATGCGGCGGCGCGGCCCCAGTCAGATACAGTTCTGGTTCATCGCTCTGGCCATCGGGATCGCCGCCGGGTTCATGGCGCTCGGCTTCCGCAAGGCCATCCGCTCGTTGCAGGCCTATGTCTATCAGACCGAAGATATCCTGCTGCTGCACAGCCATGCCGAAAAGCTGCCTTGGTTCCTGATCTTCATTACGCCGGTAATCGGTGGGCTGATTGTCGGTATCATCCTGCACCGGTTTACCGATGACGGGCGCGTAAGATCGGTCGCCGATGTGATCGAAGGGGCTGCCGTCACCGACGGCAGGGTCGAGACCAAGGCGGGGATCGCCTCCTTCTTCGCCTCGCTCATCACGCTCAGCTCGGGTGGATCGACGGGCCGGGAAGGGCCGGTGGTTCATATGGCAGGGGTCATTTCTACCTGGGTCAGCAACCGGATCCACGCAGACGGCATAACCGGTCGTGATCTGTTGGGATGTGCGGTCGCCGCTGCAGTCTCGGCCAGCTTTAATGCCCCAATAGCCGGCGCGCTTTTCGCGCTTGAGGTGGTGCTGCGCCACTTTGCAGTACATGCATTTGCCCCGATCGTGATCGCATCGGTAGCGGGCACGGTCATCAACCGTCTCGAATATGGTGACGTCACCGAATTCACACTGGAAACGCCGGGATCGCTGCAATTCTACGTCGAACTGCCTGCCTTCCTGATCCTCGGCCTGATCTGCGGTTTGGTATCCTTGCTGCTGATGCGCTCGATCTTCTTTGCCGAAGATATCGGAACGCATGTGCAAAATCGCCTGTCGCTGCCGCGATGGCTTCGCCCGGCGGTGTCCGGTGCAATGCTCGGCGTTCTTGCTGTCTGGTTCCCGCACATTATCGGCGTGGGGTATGAGACCACGATTCGCGCGCTGACCGGTGATCTTGTGCTGACCACGGCAATCCTGTTCGCCGTCATAAAAACCGTAGCTGTTGCGATCACGATGGGTGGGCGCATGGGTGGTGGCGTCTTCTCACCCTCGCTGATGATCGGGGCCCTGACCGGCTTGGCCTTTGGCCTGATCGCAACTGGGTTGCTTCCTGATGTTTCCGGCACCCATACGCTTTATGCCTTCGCTGGCATGGGTGCAGTAGCTGCGGCAGTACTGGGAGCGCCGATCTCGACCACGCTGATCGTCTTCGAACTGACAGGGGACTGGCAGATTGGTCTGGCCGTGATGGTATCGGTTTCGATGTCCACAGCACTGGCCTCGCGCCTTGTGGACCGGTCCTTCTTCCTGACGCAGCTTGAACGCCGCAATGTCCACCTTGCGGCCGGTCCGCAAGCCTATCTTCTGGCGATGATGCGTGCCGGTGCCGTGATGCGCCCATTGGGTGATGCACGCTCAATCAGCAAGGAAGAGGCGCAGGAACTGATCGATCAGGGTCTCTGCGTGCAGGCCAGCGCGACACTCGAAGCAGCGATGCCCTATTTCGACCGCGATGACATCCCCTGCATCCCGGTTGTGATCGTTGACGAAGACGGTGCCGAAGACCCCGTAGGCGCACTCTATCACGTGGACGCACTCAAAGCTTACAATCGCGCATTGGCCGCGACCGCAGCGGAAGAGCATTCCTAGGAGTATGCTCCACCGGATTGCGAGTTCGGTCGTTGCAATCAGCCTTGTTCTTCTGAGACCATGAAACTGTCCAGCAAGTTCGCGACAGAGTTCATCAGCGATTGGCGGTCTTTCGGGAAGTCTACAATGCTGCCAGATACATCGTAGACAAATTCGCCATGTTTCCACTGGCAACGCACGTTGATGGCGTCCTCCGTACAGGTTTGGCCAGGAGCGTCAACATTCTTGCCCAAGTCAAAATTGGTAGCCTTGCCTACAATGATATACGGACTTCGCATTTCATAAATTGGCGTAAGATCGTGCCCTGACACGCGAACAAGAAAATACGTCCCACCCGCTGTAAGGCTTCCGTTGTACGGTCCGTATTGCCATGGAATTTCGTACTTGTCCGAGGAGCCCAGCCAATAGGTCTGACGATAGCCACTATCCCATCTGGGCAAGAACTGAGAAGACACGGCCAGAACGACAATGATCAACCCGATCGGTTAGGCTCTTCTTTGTGGCAATACTCTAAGCCTAAGAACAACCGCCAACGCGATGCCAAGGCCGAACAATACAGGCACTGCCCATCTGCGAAAGGGAAAGAACAGATCTCCCCATGATGCCATCGGATGGTAGAACAGGATTATGCCGCGCTCAATTTCTTGGTACGCGCAGAATAGGAGCGATGCGACGTATGTCGCCCAAAAAAGAATGGCCTGCGCTTTGATCTGGTTGTCCTCTATTTGGTGGATCGCGCCATATGGCCATCTTCAACGAAATGATGTCAAGCCGTTGGAATTCAACGCGCAAATTCCACCAGAGTGTGATCAAGCCCTGCAAGCGCGTCTTCGATCCTCGGTGCAATGGTCGACCAGTCACCGCCTGCAAGCCCCGCTCCGATCAATGGATATCCGATCCGCGCGTCTGCATAATCCTGTGCCACAAGCCGAAAACAGTTTTCGATTGCATCGTAATCGGCCTTCAGTCCACGCCCTTTCCAATTGAACTGGGTATAGGCGTTCACAATGGTGAACCGGGTATCTGCCCTCTGGATCTGAGCTGTCGATATAGTGCCCAGCTTTGCCCTGTCGCCATAAGGGGTCGTTTTGTCCGCCTCCAAGGCCTCGGGAAACTTCTGCGCAATTGGCTTGGCAATCCCCGCACCCATCGTGTGAAAGCAGTTGCAGCCATGGATTATGACGTCGAACTCGCCATCCAGCGCGAGTTGGATCAAATCACCTTTGACTGTCTGCATCGCTATCTCCCTACCGAAGCCGAAACGCGATGATGTGTGCTAACTGGCGCGTTGTTCTGACCCGGCTCGCTTCAAGGACCAGTCTTGAGCATAGCATTCGAAGGCTTTATCCCGAAAATAGAATATGAAGTGCCTTTGGGCCTCAGGGTCTTCGTTGGTGATACTCCACTCAAATTCGTCTGCAGAGGGGTCATGACCAACTATTTCAAAAAACTCGCCCCATTGAGGGGCTGCTCCTGAAAACCGACCGCGCCCTGAATACCAAGCTTCATCGTTTGTTGGGTCGATGCGCCAACGGCTACAGCCCTCGAAAACAAGCTCTGCTTTCTCACCTTCAGCGGCTGAATAGGCAAAAGGGTTCAAAAAGAATGTCACCGAAACCAGCGCACCCGAGGCCTGGATTCTGGGGCAGGGTGCGTTTGGTTCCGCGTTCCAGGTTTCGTTGAGGTGAAGAAAGGTCAACTCAGCCATAGTTCCTCCGTCAAGCGGATAGGACGCGAAACCGCCTTATGACTGTGCATAGAGATTACAGCTGTTCGACCTTCACCGAGTCTCCGGCATAAAAGGCCAGATGATCCTTGATTTCACCAACTGCCGGGATCGGATCTTCATAGCTCCAGACGGCGTTTTCAGTCACGGACGACTTGTTCACGATGGAAAAGTGCGCGGCATCGCCCTTGTGCGGGCAGTGGGTCACCTTGTCGGTGCGATCCAGAAAGGCCATCGCAATGTCCGAGCGCGGGAAATAGATCACGGGTTCAAGATCGCCTTCAAGCAACTCCAGCGCATTGGTCGTCTCGCCCAGAATTGCACCGCCCGAGCGTACACTCCATTTACCCGGCGCTTTGCGTATCGTGATGTGATCAGTCATTCCTGCTCCTTCCTTCGTCGTATCAGGGCCTCTCCTTTGCCCTTTCTATGTAACAGCCCGGTGTCAGACCGGCGCGGTTGCGGCATCCAACCACAGTTGCGCGTCATCGCCCAGCCTTGGCCTGATTTTTTCTGCAACGACCTGATGGTAGGCGTTAAGCCAAGACCGTTCTTCACGTGTCAGCATGTCCACCACGATCAGTCGCCGGTCTATCGGCACATAGGTCAATGTGCGCCAGTTCAGCATCGCACGCTCATCATCGCCACCTGGCAGGGCCGGGGCCTCTTCGACCACCACAAGGTTTTCGATGCGGATGCCAAATGCGCCTTCGCGATAATATCCGGGTTCATTTGACAGGATCATGCCGGGTTCCAGCGGAACGTGACTGACCCGAGACAGGCGCTGTGGTCCTTCATGTACGCTCAGATAGGTTCCGACACCGTGGCCAACACCGTGGTTGAAATCCTGTCCAGCCAGCCACAGCGGCAGTCGCGCGACACATTCGATATCCCGGCCCGCCAGACCAACAGGCCAGCGCAGCATGGACATAGCGATCATGCCTTTGAGGACGCGTGTGAAGCAGGTCTTTTCCTCAACTCCTACATTACCGATCGCGATGGTCCGGGTGATGTCGGTGGTGCCATCCAGATACTGACCGCCGCTGTCCAGCACCAGTAGATGTCCGTTCTCCAGCCGGCTGTCGGTCTCTTCGGTCACACGGTAATGCATGATCGCCCCGTTTGGCCCTGTGCCGGCGATCGTTTCGAATGAGATGTCCTGAAGCGCATTGTCTCTGCGGCGGCTTTCTTCCAGCCGCGTGACAACTTGTGTCTCAGTCAGGGTTCCGGGCGCTTGCTTGTCCAGCCAGCACAGCAGCTCGATCACGGCAGCCGCATCCCGCAAATGCGCCTCGGCACTGCCGGCAATTTCAGCCTCGTTCTTACAGGCCTTGGGCAGGGCACAGGGATCGCCACCATCGACCATGCGCTCACCCAGTGCGTCCGCAACGATCTGAGGTAGGGTGCCGAGGTCTACTTGAACCTTGCCTGCCAGATTGCCGACGGCATCCAGAAACTCGCCCGGCTCGTGTTGCTTTACTTCGGGGCCGAAATGGTCCCCCAGTTCAGCCAGTTTCTGCGCGGCCATGAACAGATCAACCTGGCCATCCTCGTGCAGGATCGCAAACCCATGTGCCACCGGATTGCGCGGGATATCCGAGCCCCGGATGTTCAGCAGCCACATGATTGAATCAGGCAGTGTAATGACCGCCGCGGAATGCCCGTTCTCTTTCAAGGCTGTGGCCAGCCTGCTGATCTTGCTGTCTGCGCTTTCTCCGGCGAATTCGATCGGGTGCGCCTTGACCGGATTCATCGGCGGGGTAGGCAGATCCTCCCACACCTGGTCCACCAGATTGTCACAGCGGACCAGTTCGATGCCGGTGCCATTCAGCTCTTTCTGCGCGCCAGAAATCTGCCCGGCAGAATGCAGCCACGGATCAAATCCAACCTTGCCACCTTGCGGCAATTGTTCTTTCAGCCAAGCGCTCAGACTGACATCAGGCCACGGTACCGGGGTATAGTCGCTCGCTACCTGCGCCTTGACTTGAGTGCGATAGCGCCCGTCGATGAAAACCCCGGCGATATGTGTAAGCGCTGCACAAAACCCGGCAGAACCTGTAAAGCCAGTCAGCCAGGCCAGCCGTTCATCCCGGGGGGCCACATATTCCCCCTGATGCGCATCCGCACGGGGGATCAGGAACCCGTCCAGACCCTCACGCGCCAGTTCTTCGCGCAGGGCAGCCAGACGTGGCGGCCCCTGTTCCGGGCGTGCGGTAACTTCGAAGGACTGGAACATGCTGGCCTCATTCTTGTCTCGATGCGGCGAACCTGAGGCCTGCGGCGGAAAATGTCCAGCACCACGGCCCGTCACTCATTTGCGGCGCTCAGGAAGCCTTGCAGCGTTTCGATATAGGTGTCGTAGACGTCATTGCCGGGCAGGGGGATGTGATTTGCGGTTTCCAGAATGACCAAGGATGCATCGGGAATGCCTGCCGCCAGCTTTCGCGCCTCGGACAGGGGATGTACCGCACTGTTGCGCCCATGCAGGACCAGAGTAGGGCATTGCACCTGCGGCAACAGATGCAGAACCGAGGCCGTGTTGCCGCTGTCGCGCTGATACAGTTTCTGCTCGACGGAATAGAGCGCCTGCATCTCGCCCACAATTTCACGAACGGTTTCCAAAGGCCCTTCTGGGAAATAGCTCAGCAGTGATCCCACGGCATATCCGCTGCCGGGGTTTTTCCAGCCCTCGATGATCAGGTTACGGATCGAATCCGGCCCAGCGACGCCTTCGCGGTGATCACGCCCCTCGGCCCAGCCACCAACTATTGCCAGCCTGCTGACACGTTCGGGATACTTCGTGGCGAACTGCAGGGCTGAGAAGATGCCGCCGAACTCGGAAACAATGGCAAAGCGATCAAAGCCTGCGGCCTGCGTCACGGCCAGAATATCCTCTGCCACCCCCTCGTAATTGGCCCGGCATGGGTCGCCCCAATGGGATTGGTGGCTTTTGTTGTAACGCAACATCGTGAACTTTGCGTCCATCGCACTAATGTAGGTGCGCTCGGAGGCCAGCCGCCATTCTGCCTCAAGATCATAGACAATAGATCCAACCCTCAGAACCGGAGGGCCCTCTCCCGACACGGCAAAGGCAATTGCCTGACCATCGTGACCTCGAGTGTATCTCAGCTGCTGGGTCTTATGTTCGCTGTGTTGTACCGGTTCTGAATCACGGCTGACTTCAGCCGCCATCTGCAGGCCACGACGCACAATTGTCCGGATGATCCGCTGCGTCTTGCCATCATCACCCACCGCCTTGCGTGCTGCAGCGATGCGGGCGCTTATGGTGGATTCCGAGACAAAGCGACCATGCCAGACCCGCTCGATGATCTCTTCGCGTGCAACCAGCTTGCCGGGGCTTTCAACCAGCAACTCCAGCAGATCAAAAACCTGAGGTTCAACTGGAACCGCTTCGCCCCCGCGCAACAGCACGTGGCGGTCAACGTCCAGAATACAATCTGCAAACTCATAGCGCATGGGCTGAATACACTCCGTTTCGATTGGGGCCACAAGGTTCAATGGCATTCCCAAAGGTTTCTCGGGGGTTTCTCAGGATTGTCTTCAAGCGATAGGGCAGCGCCGTTGCCAAATTAGAGGCAACAAACAGGAGCTTCAGATGATGCCACCCTTCGATATCGCGTTATTGCACCACAAGGCCGTTCGCCACAGGCACAATAATACCCAGCCCCGAAACGCTCCGACAACCGGATCGCCAATCTGGGGCTGGTTACTTGGAATGCTATCCCGCCCGGCAGGGCGGCGTCAACGGATCTAGCTGGCCCGCTTCATTCCCATAACCCGAGCTCGCGCCCGCGGGTCGCTGTCGAACAGAGCCGCCAGCTGCTCGGTCATCGCACCCGCCAGTTGCTCGACATCGGTGATCGTGACCGCACGATCGTAATAGCGGGTCACGTCGTGACCGATACCAATCGCAAGCAGTTCGACCATCTTGCGTTTTTCAACCATCGCAATCACGTCACGTAGGTGTTTTTCCAGATAATTCGCAGGGTTAACGCTCAGAGTTGAATCATCAACCGGCGCACCGTCTGAGATTACCATCAGAATCTTGCGCTGCTCGCGCCGCGCCAGCATCCGGCGATGGGCCCATTCCAGGGCTTCGCCGTCGATGTTTTCCTTCAGCAGGCCTTCTTTCATCATCAGACCCAGATTGGGTCGCGCACGACGCCAAGGGGCGTCCGCACCTTTGTAGATGATGTGGCGCAGGTCATTCAGACGACCGGGCTGCTGTGGGCGTCCATCGTTCAGCCAGGCCTCACGCGCCTGACCGCCTTTCCACGCCCGCGTGGTAAAGCCCAGAATCTCGACCTTCACATTGCACCGCTCCAGCGTCCGGGCCAGAACATCGGCACAGATGGCGGCGATTGAGATCGGGCGTCCCCGCATCGAGCCCGAGTTATCCAGCAGAAGCGTCACCACGGTATCGCGGAACTCGGTGTCTTTTTCGACCTTGAAGCTTAGCGGCGTGGTCGGGTTCGCCACGACACGTGCCAGACGGCCTGCGTCCAGAATGCCTTCCTCGCGGTCGAACTCCCAGCTGCGGTTCTGTTGCGCCTGCAACCGGCGCTGCAGTTTGTTGGCCAAACGGCTTACCGCACCCTTTAGCGGCTCAAGCTGCTGGTCCAGATAGGCCCGCAACCGCTCCAACTCTGCCGGTTCGGCCAGATCTTCAGCGGCAATTTCCTCATCGTAGGTGCTCAGATAGACTTTGTAGTCCGGATCAGCCTCGGATGCTGGCGGCGGGGCAGGTGGCTCCAGCGGGGCCTCACCCTCGGGCATCTCAGCCTCTTCGCCCATCTCATCCTCGGCCATCTCGTCCATCGAGACCTGTGCCTGAGATTGATCCTGCTGCTCTTCCTGAGTCTGCTCAGGAGAGGCGTCGGCTTCCTGTTCGTCCTGATCGTCCTGACCGGTGCTGTCTGGATCGGGTTGTTCTTCGGCGTCGTCCTCGGCCTGATCCTCCTGATCCTCATCCAGCTCATCCGGGTCGTCGCCCAGCTGATCGCCGTATCCCAGATCCTTGATCATCTGGCGGGCGAATTTGGCGAATTCGGCCTGATCCGAGAGCACCTCGTCAAGGTTCTCCAGCACGCCACCGGCCTGTTCCTCGATGAAACCACGCCACAGGTTCATGACATTCTCAGCCGCAGGGGGCAGGTCGCGCCCAGTCGCCAGATGTCGGATCAGATAGCCCGCAGCAACGGACAAAGGCGCCTCGGCAGGCTGCTTGCACTGGTCATACCCGCGCCGCAACGCTTCATGCCCGATCTTGACGTCAATGTTGGACGCGGTGCCGGGCATATCCCGGGCACCCATCGCCTCGCACCGAGCGGTCTCCATCGCTTCATAGAGATCCCGCGCCATATCACCCGGAGGCGCATAGCGGTTATGGGTCGCGTCATCATGGTATCTGCGCTGCAACGCCAGAGCATCCGCCGTACCGCGCGCCAGCAATACCTCTTCACGGGTCATCCGGCGGCTGACCTGAGGCAGACGCATCGATTCACCCGACAGGCCCGACGGGTCGACCGTATAGCTTACCGACAGCTCAGGATCGTCAGCCATGACCTTGGTGGCTTCGGCCAGCGCTTTTTTGAACGGATCGGCGGGGTTGTCGTTTGGTTTACTCATCGCAAAGAAACTCCCCCAGAGCAGGTTGGTACAAGATCAAGTTCGTGTCAGACTTGCCCTCAGGAGCAAGGCCAACTGGTTTGTTAAGTAAGTTTCCCAATTGTCTCATCAAATTGAGAACCCTGTCGATATCAGTCGGCAGCGAGAGTTGCCTTGGATCAATACTAAACTCGATTTCATCTTCACAGTAGAAATTGCAGGTCAGAATTATCGGTCCATGAAGTTTGAGGCTTAGGTTTATAAGGCTTTCTTCGCTAGCATCCTCGAAAACACGGGAGACATCGAGGTGTTCCTGGTCTTCGATCGTTTGGTTGGTTCTGTCTGTCAGATCTGATGTGTGTAGAAACTCTAGAACCCGGTTCCATTCCAGTTTGGTCGTACCCGTAACGCGAATGTCGATCAGGAGACCGTCTTCAACCAACTCAGAGAGAACTCGTGAGTTGATTAAAAAAGACGTGGTACTGGAAGATGCCAAGGTACCTTCCGACATTATCCCAAGCTGACACTCGCCGCGCTTTCCGGCAATTCTTCGTCAAAGCAGCGCTGATAGAACTCGGCCACGGTCTGACGCTCCAGCTCATCACACTTGTTCAGGAAGGACAGGCGGAAGGCATAGCCTACATCGCGGAAAATCTCGGCGTTCTGGGCCCAGTTGATCACGGTCCGCGGGCTCATAACGGTGCTCAGGTCACCGTTCATGAAGGCGGTCCGGGTCAGGTCGGCAACGGTAACCATCTGGCTAACGGTCTTGCGGCCCTCGGCGGTGTTATAAAGCGGCGCCTTCGACAGAACGATCATCGTTTCCGCATCATGGCTCAGGTAGTTCAGGGTCGAAACCAGCGACCAGCGGTCCATCTGCGCCTGGTTGATCTGCTGCGTGCCGTGGTACAGGCCAGTTGTGTCGCCCAGACCAACGGTGTTCGCGGTGGCGAACAGGCGGAAGTTTGGGTTCGGCGTGATGATCTCGTTCTGATCCAGCAGGGTAAGCTTGCCGTCATGCTCCAACACGCGCTGGATAACGAACATCACGTCCGCACGGCCCGCGTCGTATTCGTCGAACACGATGGCAACGGGGTTGCGCAGCGCCCAGGGCAGGATGCCTTCGTGGAATTCGGTGACCTGCTTGCCGTCGCGCAGCTTGATCGCATCTTTACCGATCAGGTCGATCCGGCTGATGTGGCTGTCGAGGTTCACGCGTACGGCAGGCCAGTTCAGGCGGGCAGCGACCTGTTCGATATGGGTCGATTTACCTGTGCCGTGATAACCTTGAATCATCACGCGGCGATTGTGCGAAAAGCCCGCCAGAATCGCCAGTGTGGTTTCAGGGTCGAACTTGTAGGTCGGGTCAATTGCAGGCACGCGGTCGCTGCGCTCGGCAAAGCCTTTGATTGCCATGTCGGTATCAATACCGAACACTTCACGGACCGAGATTTCTTCGGTGGGTTTTGCGTTGATATCAATCGATCCGTCAGCCATATGCCTTGTCCTTATCCTTTGGCCCGTTCACCGGGTATGAACCCGTGTGTGGTGCAACATATTGCGGACAAGGGCAAGGGAAAGCGGCGCACGCATTGGCCTAGCAGGGTGTTTCTTTCAAACTGGCCTTATCGTCATGCGATATTGGTCATTCAAGAATGGCTTCGCGCACCCGAACCAGACTGCGCTCATCAACAAATCGTGGGGTCGAACGCATATAATCCTGAAACGCGCGGCCATAGCCCTGCAGCAACCAACGCTCTTCGTTCAGCACGAACAGGAAATAGATCACAAAAAGGATCAGCGCCAACGCCAGGGTAACCCACGACCCGCTGGCAATCCCTAAACCAACCGTGGCCAGGACCGAGGTCACGTATTGGGGATTGCGCGAATAGGCGTACATACCGCCGGTCACCAGTCCTTCGCTTTCGCAGTAGGTGTTGTCGAGCCCCAGAAATCGATAGCCCCACAGGGTGATCCCAAAGGACAGCACCATGATCGGAACTCCGATCACATAGCGTATCCAATGACCCCAGCCGTTCATCCAGACCTCGCTTAGCGCGAACACAACGGTTGCACCGCAAAACAGCCTGAACAGACCAAAGGCCGTATGGTGCCGCCATCCGCTGGCGCTGGGCCAAAGCCCAAGGCGAGGCAGACGCAGATTGAGGGCTAGATATCCGCTCAGCAAAACGGCCGAGCAAAGGGCAACCAAAAGAGCAGTCGTATGTACCGAAGAAATCAGATGTTCCATATCGCGTTCCATTTGGACCAGTCACGTATAGTTCGGATATGGGCCTTGTCTGCGACCCATGTGACAGGCCGTAACAAGGCTTTGTAACAAGTTGAGGACGACCACGGCGATGACCTGAAGCCAGTCGGGTATGCGCCGGACAATGCGCGCAAATTTGTCAATTAGCCCAAAATTCTATATCATAAATTCAAATAGATTAATCTTTTGGGTTTTATGGCGGTGGCACATATGCCTTCGATCTGACGCTGTTGTTTCCGGCGGCCCAAACTTGGTGCTGGTAATGTTGGGTATTGGTCATGGTTTCGACTCCTATTGATCCGTTTGACGCGGTGATCCTCACGATATCAGGTGATACAACGGGGACGGTAACCGGCGACCCCCCACTGCCTGCGACCGGAGATCTCGACGGTACCATCGGTGTTCCAAATCAAAACTGGACGCCAATCGGAACATTCTGGGAAATATCGGATCCTCCGGATTTTGGTACAGCATCGATTAACCCCTTCACGGGCGAATGGACCTATGAAGTTGACCCCGCTTACTACGATAGTCTCGATCCCGGAGATATCGTAACCGATACCTTTGTTGTTCGGGGCGTAGGGGTTGCGCTCAATCCAGGCGGCAATCTTATTGGAGGCGAAGCATTTCAAACAATCACAATTCAGATCGAGGTTGTCTGTTTCGCATCTGGAACGTTGATCGATACACCAATAGGCCCTGTACCTGTCGAGCGGCTCGAACCGGACGACCTCGTGCTGACGATGGATCGGGGGGCGCAACCGATCCGATGGGTGGAATCCGCCCATCTCGGCCCGGAGCGCTTGGCGGAGAATCCGAAGTTGTGCCCGGTCGAGATCGCGAAAGGAGCTTTGGGTCCAAACTTACCGTCCCGAACCCTGCGCGTATCACCACAGCATCGTATGCTGGTGAACGGTCCCCTTGTCGAGCTGTTGTTCGGGGAAACGGAAACGCTGGTCGCAGCTTGTCATCTGGTTGGGCTGCCTGGGATACGCATGATTAAGCCGCAAGACGGCGTGACATATGTTCATGTTTTGCTGGATGATCATGAAATACTGTTCGCCGAGGGCGCACCGTCAGAAAGCCTGTATCTTGGTGATGAGGCGCTTGTTGTCATGAGCTCCGAGGGCCTGCAGGAACTGGGTGAGATATTCGGATCAAAGCTGGACAGTCTGCAGCAGGGTTTCCCGTCTCTCGCGCGCCGGGCGCTCAGATCGTACGAGGCCAGAGTGTTGGTCTCAGAAACTTCAGCGGCAGAACGCTGTGTTTGAGATCCGATTTCCTTAATAGCTCAGCAGGAAAGAACCGAGGTTAGGGCGACCAAAAGAGCAGTCGTATGTATCGGCGAAATCGGATGCTCCATATCGCGTTCCATTTGGGCCAATCCAGTACAGTTCAGATATGGGCCCTGTCTGCGACCCATGTGACAGGCGGTAACAAGGCTTTTTAACAAGTTGAGGCACTCTGGCGTCAGTCCGACCATGAGGTGACGCTGCTCTCACATGCGCCGAAATCGTCGGGTATAGATTATCCGCTCGAATATCACGATATCAGCCGATATGACTTGTTTGTTCGAAGTGATTTCAAGGACCAAACGCAATTGAATAAGACTGTTACCAATCCTGAAAGACTGGAGAATCTGGACACGTTGATCGGGCTTGTCACAGCACGTGTTTCATCCAGCCGTGACTTCAAAAGGGCCGTGGGCACATTGTCGGAAGATCTGGATTTCGTCGCTGATACGTTGCGCAATGATCCCGAATCGTGGCGCATGAACCGGGCGTTCCACCTTATTCATGTGCCAAGCTTCATCGCGGTCATGTCGATGCTTGACGAGATTGATCAGATGTCGTCGGTCACCGAAGATGAGGTGCATCAGGTTCTGGCTTCGGTAAATCGCGCGGCTTCGCTGGCCAAGGACGCGCGGCAGCGTATTGAGCAGGCAAATCTGACGGATGCCAAAGTCGAAATCGAGGTGCTGGCTGAATATGCGCCACAACCTGCGAAACCCTTTCAGAAGGCTTCGAGATTCACGCGTGCCTTCGACAGTATTGCTTCGGTTTCCGAGAGCGTTTGGGACGGTGCCAAGTCAGGGGCGACCGCCGTTCCCGGTATTGTGGGGAATCTGCAAGAGGGGGTGTCCGACACCGTGTCGCGCGCGGCCTCTGTTCCCAAACTGGCCGTAAATTTTCAGAAATCACTGTCCGGAACACTGTCCGACAACATCTCAAAGCCGATTTCGATGCGATTGAAGGCGAGTGGTCGCGCTCTGGAGCATGGTGTAGGCGCTGGCGTTGGTTTGGGGGTAATCGTCGGGGTTCTGTGCCCACCTCTGTTGCCGCTCACCGCGGGCGGCGCAGTGCTTGCCGCGATGAGGGCATGGCGCAACGAAATGAACGATGCGCGTGAGCTGAACGAAGCCGAAAGGCAACAACGTATAGCCGAGCTTCAACGAGAAAGAACCGAAGCGCTCAAACAGCTGACGCACGGCTCTGCCGCACTTCAGATGGAAACCGAAGATCTCAGCATGACCATGGATGTCGAGACGGGTGAAGCGGATGCCGTGCTGCTCAAAGGCGAATACACCGGTCGTACGTGGTCAAGCCTGACCGCGATGGAAAAGGCAGATGCGGGACTGACTTTGGTTGAAGGCGCCAATAACCTGCTCAGTATTCTGGAACTCGCAACAAGTGACTGACAGGGATTGCGCCTCTTTAGGCGCTGATCCTGTTGAAGTATAGCGCATCAGTCACGCCGCCGGACTGATCGCCTCAACGATACGACAACTGGAAATCGTGCCGCTTCCCTGACATTGGCTGGAAATGCTCTGTAGTTCTTCTTCCAGTGCCTGCAGATCCGCGATCTTGGTCTGAATGTCCCGCAGATGCCTTTCTGTCAACGCATCGACTTCAGCGCACGAGCGTTCAGTATCCTCGGCCAGATCGGCCAATTCCCGGATCTGATCCAGCGAGAACCCCAGCGCCCGGCAACGCCGGATAAAGCGTAAGCGGTTCAGTTCTGCGGCACCATAAATCCGGTAGTTCCCTTCGCTGCGGCCAGAGTTCTGCAGCAAGCCGATCTTCTCATAGTAACGGATGGTGACGACCTTGGTGCCCGTGTCACGGGCCAGATCACCAATTCTGAAGGCCTCGGTTTTCATTGCTTGACCCTATAGTTGCTATAGACACTATACCTCATGTGAACCCTGATTAAAGGACCTCAATTTGCCTTGCTGTTCACATGATACCTGCGCCTCGGGCGCGGTGGCTGCGGGTAAGTACCGCACCGTTCTCTGGATCGTGTTGGTGATTAACGCGACCATGTTTCTGGTTGAAATCATTGCCGGCCTCGCTGCCGGTTCGGCCGCTTTGCAGGCGGATGCGCTGGATTTCTTTGCTGATGCTGCCAACTACGGCATCAGCCTGTTCGTTCTGGGCATGTCCCTGCGTTGGCGCGCCAGCGCGGCGCTGATCAAGGGCGCCTCAATGGGGCTGTTCGGATTGTGGGTCATTGGTAGCGTCATTTGGCATTCCCTGAACGGAACCGTGCCATCATGGGGAACAATGAGCGTTGTCGGAATGGTAGCCCTGATCGCAAACGCCGCCTGTCTGGCGCTGCTTTTTACGTGGCGCGACGGCGATTCCAACATGCGCTCGGTTTGGATCTGCTCACGCAATGACGTGGTCGCCAATTGCGCTGTCCTCGCTGCGGCTCTGGGCGTGTTCGGCACAGGCACGGGCTGGCCTGATATCTTAGTTGCTGGTGTTATGGCTCTGCTTGCCCTGCAAGGTGCAGACACTGTTATCCGGCAGGCACTGGGCGAACTGAAACACTCAAACAAAGAAACGCAGGCCCCAACCACACCTTAAAACGGGAAGGGGCCATGCTGACTTATTTAAAGTTCCGGCTGTCCTTGATCTGGTCCCAGGCCCAGACGACCTCTTGCAACTGCTCTTCCTGCGAACGGTCGCCGCCGTTCATGTCCGGGTGCAACACCTTGATCAGCTTCTTGTAGGCCTTGCGCACCTCTGCCTTGGTCCAGCTGTCGTTGGCTTCCAGAATCTCGATTGCACGGCGTTCGGTGGGAGGCAGGCGACGACCGCCGCCGCCAGAGGTGCGGCCCTTGTTCTGGGTGCTGTTTGCGCCCAGAACCTGATGCGGATCCTCGATGCCCAGTCTGGCCCATGCGCGGGCCTCGGGATCACCCATGGGTTTGGTCTCCCGCTCCCATACCTTGTCCTTGGACCGCTGCGCGTTCAGCTCGGCCTCGGTGGTGCCGTCGAAGAAATTCCACTTCTGGTTATATTCGCGCACGTGCTGCTGACAGAACCAGTAGAAATCATCCAGAACGTCCGGCGCTTTGGGCGCGCGGAACTTGCCCGGTTCATTGCAACCTTCATGATCACAGATTCGGACCGAAGTTTCCGACGCACCTGACATGCCCCGGCGCCCGCGCGGGTTCTTTTTCTTAGCGCTGGAAACGGACATATCGAATCCGAAGGGGTCTGACTTCACCATGTGCTCATCCTCACGAACGCATCTTTTCGACTCGGAGGCAGCAGTTTAATCTAAGCAGCCGAAAGTAGAAGAGGGGAGCGGCATTTATTTTGCCGTTGAGCGTAAAAATGAGCGTGACTGACGAAATCCGCGACCGCCTGCAGGCAGCCTTTGATCCACGCGAGCTGGAAGTGATCGACGACAGCGAGAGCCACCGGGGCCATGCCGGATATCAGGACGGGGGCGAGAGCCACTTCAACGTCCGCATCCGCGCCTCAGCCTTCGAAGGCCAGTCCCGCGTTGCCCGCCACCGCGCTGTGCACAAAGCGCTGGGTGATATCGTCCCGCGCATCCACGCACTGGCGCTGGATATCGGAGTTTAGTGTATCTGCCTGGACCGATTTCACTCAGCGAAAATCGCCTGCGCCAAGAAAACAGCTCCACTCGGTTGAAGGTCAGGGTCGCACGGTGGCAGATCGACAAACTTCAACAGCGAGGCTATTGTTTTGAATACAATAGCTTTTATCTCATTAGGAATATGAACGCTCAATCAATGAAACGTGTGTTAGGCGGCCTATTTGCGGCTTGTACATGTTGTTCGACGCTTCTCGCCGATTCTGCAAAGCCCCAGTTACTGGTCTGGACAGGGTCTGTTTCTTCACAAATGAAACCGGTCGACCCGGGTGAGGCGTATACTTGCGAGCAGCCGGAACGGCCAGTCAAGGTAGACATGCGCTATCGATTGCATCCAACCCGGTCCGGGTTGACAAAGCTCTTTCAGGCGGAAAGGGCCACAAAGCGGGTTACTGTGCGACGTGGTGGTCAGATCGGACAAGGTGACAAAGGCGAAGAAACAGGTGCGCGGTTCGTTGCGAGAAACTACTCTATTGATCAGCTAGTGACGACGTCCAGTGTCGAAATTTTGACCACAATTTTCTTTTGCGACTACAATGGCTACCCCGAATTCGTAGGGCTTACTTACAAGCTTGAAGGTGAAATCGGAAACTTAGTCATTCGTTACAAAGATGTGCTGGGTCCGGACGTCAATCAGGCTCTGTCGTTGAGCTATAACTCGAACGAGTATCGACCAAGCCAAACAGATATTGATGAGGGGGCTTCTGAGGCTGTCGGAGTGTTGGATTTGACTTTGCGCCTCAAAGATCTGCCATTTGAATTGAAGCAGGGCAAAGGTGTAGTCTTGGCTGATTTGAAACTATCCAGCGACATTACATTTCCAATAATCGGGGCAACTCCATAATGCTACTTCGCGCTTTCTGGCATCTGTTCTGTGTTTTATTGGTGTCTGGCATGTTCGTCTTTATATCCAGCAACAGTGTCTCCGCACGCGCTTGGGAGATGCAATTTGAGCAAGAACAACTGGTCTTCGCGCATTTGCAACCGATGCAGCTGGAAATTGGCAGCAAGCCCTGCCCAGAGCGGTTCAGACCCGTACGAATTTTAGAAGAAATCAACCTTCGGGAACATGGAACTCTTTCGACCAAGACCAGGAGCTCTGAGCACCTCCTCTCCACCAAAATGGCAAAGGATCGCAATGCTGAAGATGCTAATCTATCGGCTTTACTTGAAGTTGAGGGATGTGTTTTCCGCAGGCATTTTCTGGTTCGGTCAGGGTATCTAACTCTGTCAGGTGATCTTGGATTTGCCGTTATGACGCCAACTAAATTCGCTCTCAGCGATCCATTTGAACAGTATACCCCTGCAAGGATGTGGTACCGTGCGCAAATCGCGGGTATACCTGATATTCAAAAATGGTATAGCCGCGGAAAACCTGCTGGTTTCGATCTGCCCGCAGGGCTTCCCGAAGACGAGGTAATTGGTGTCCTCTCTTTGGGAATCAACAGCGACTGGCTCCTTCTGGTATCTGACCACCATAAAAAAGATTGGATAGAGTTGACAATCTGGCGCTTCAAAATAGTGGTATTGTCAGAGGATAATTCAGGTTAAGCAGACAGTTACAGCCTGACTGAAAGCGCTCAAGGGCGTTTAGCTGCCGCGGGGTCGGAACCGAACACTCGTTCCGGCTATCTTCACTCTTTGCTTTTCTCGGCCTGATCGGTCTCTTCTTCGGCACCTTTCAGTGACAAAGGCGGATCTTTTGCCTCTTCGGCAATCGGGGCGGGTGCCTTGACCTCTTCCGGCCCGGGAATCGGCTGCGCCAATGGCGCCTCATCCTCTGCAGCGGGGGTCGCCACTGATGCGGCATCGATGTCGGTCTCAACAGCCCGGCGGAACACCAGAACATTGCGCCAGTTCGTTGCCGACCCGGTCAGACCCGTCCGCTCTTCGCTCGGCAGCAATTCGGCGCGTTGATATTCCCAGCCGTCCTTGCCCATCTGATTCAGCAATTGTTCGATCGAATTGGCAAATCGTCCTTCGGGTGTCTTCACGCCCTTGGCTTTGGTGCCTTTCTGCGGGGCGGGGACAACTTTGTATTCGTAGCGCTGCATCAATAGTTCCTAAAATGCCTGTCACGGCCAACTTATCACGTTGGCCGCCGGGTAAAAGAGAGCATGGCCGGACGGCAGAATTCAGCCTGCACTGTTGCCGTCAGTCCCCGCAGCCTTTTGCACGACGGACAGGCACAGCTCGGTGGCCAGGGCCATGTCCTGCACCGATACCCATTCCAGAGGCCCGTGAATGCACTGCATGCCGGTGAACAGGTTAGGGCAGGGCGTACCGAATTCGGTCAGTCGGGAGCCATCGGTACCGCCGCGGATCGGTACGGAAAGCGGCTCGATCCCCAGTTCACGGCAAGAATTGCGCGCCAGATCGACCGGGGTCATGTCTTTTTCCAGCCAATAGCGCATGTTGCGGTACTGATGGTAAATCTCACAGGTGATCACCGCACGCGGCTCTGTGGCCTGAACGGTGGCACAGACCTGCCGGACCAGATCGCCCTGCGCCTCCAGCGCTTCCATTTCGAAATCGCGCAGGATCAGCTTGATTTCCATCTCAGAGGAACCGCCATTCATGTCGGTGATATGGATGAAGCCCTCGCGCCCGTCAGTGACCTCGGGGGTCATGGTGGCCTGCGGAAGGGTTTGGACGATCTTAGCCGCCAGATGGGCTGCGTTGACCATTTTGCCCTTCGCCAGCCCGGGATGGATCGAGACGCCCTCGATCCGGATCACGGCACGGTCGGCCGAAAAGCTCTCATATTCGATTTCGCCGACTTCCTGACCGTCCAGAGTGTATGCGAAATCAGCACCCAGATCCTTGGGCAATTGTTCGGTAACACCGCGCCCGATCTCTTCATCCGGGGTAAAGGCAATGCGGATCGGCCCGTGCGGGATGTCCTTGTTTTCGAGCAGATGCCGGGTCATCGTCATCAGGATCGAAACACCCGCCTTGTCATCAGCACCCAGCAGTGTGGTACCCGAGGCGGTGATCAGGTCATGTCCGATTTTCTCGGCCAGATAGGGATGCTCTTCAGGCGACAGAACCAGTTCCGGGTCATCGGGAAAGCTGATGTCTCCACCATTGTAACCTTTGATCACCCGCGGTTTGACACCCGTCGCATTGAACTGCGGTGCAGTATCGACATGGGCGAGAAAACCCACGGTCGGTCCCGGAACTGTACCGGGGATGGTGGCCACAACGACGCTGTCTCCGGTCAGCTCAACATCCTGTGCGCCGATTTCGGTCAGTTCCTGCTTGAGCAGGTTCAGCATGTTGAGCTGAATTTCCGTGCTGGGTGTAGTTGGCGAATTCTCATCGCTCTGGCTGTCGATGGACGCGTAGCGAACCAAGCGATCTTCGAGTTCCTGATCAAATCTTTTCTGCATGAAACCTTACCTCTCTGATCCGGAAGAAAGAGCGCAATTCAAAGGGGAGTCAAGCACATGGCAAGCCCCTTGAAACGTTAAGAAATGGGAAATCAGAATTGTACAAACCGAACAAATCCTGTCGCCCGGTTTGTACAAAATACAAGATTTACTGACCCAGCTTGGCGCTGACCAATTGGTTAACGGCCTTCGGGTTTGCCTTGCCGCCGGTCGCCTTCATGACCTGACCCACGAACCAGCCTGCCAGTTTCGGGTTCACCTTGGCCTTCTCGACCTGCGCCGGATTGGCGGCAATGATCTCATCCAACGCCGCTTCGATGGCACCGGTATCGGTCACCTGTTTCATGCCGCGTTCTTCGACGATCTGCGCCGGGTCGCCGCCTTCGGTCCAAACGATTTCGAACAGATCTTTTGCGATCTTGCCCGAGATATCGCCCGACCATTCCAGTTTGAGTTGTGATGCAAGTTGCTTGGGGGATATTCGTGATTGCGAAATATCCAGATCGTCTTTCTTGAGGGCAGCAAATAGAACATTGACAACCCAATTCGCCGCAGATTTCTGTGGAACTGCAGGGATATCTTTTAGGGATTTGGTATCGAAAGAACCAACCTCTTCGACGACTTGTTCAAAATAATCTGCAGCTTCCACTTCGGCGGTCAACACCGACGCGTCATAGTCAGTCAGTCCGAACTCGCTGATAAAGCGAGCTTTTTTATCGTCGGGCAGCTCGGGTAACTTGGCGGCGATGTCATCTACCCATGCCTGTTCAATCTCAAGCGGCAGCAGGTCGGGGTCGGGGAAGTAGCGATAGTCATGCGCCTCTTCCTTGGACCGCATCGAACGGGTTTCACCTTTGTCCGGATCGTACAGGCGGGTTTCCTGATCGACTTTTCCACCAGCTTCGACGATGGCGATCTGGCGGCGCGCTTCGACTTCGATCGCCTGCTGGATAAAGCGCATCGAGTTCATATTCTTGATTTCGCAGCGGGTACCCAGATGCGAAAAGTCCTGCGTTTCTTGATACTTCTCGTACGCGCCCGGCAAGCAGATCGAGACGTTCACATCCGCCCGCAGGTTGCCGTTCTGCATGTTGCCGTCGCAGGTGCCCAGATAACGCATGATCTGACGCAGCTTGGCGATATAGGCTGCGGCTTCTTCTGGGCCACGGATATCGGGGCGCGACACGATCTCCATCAGGCAGACGCCAGTCCGGTTCAGGTCGACGAAGGACATATGCGGATCCATGTCGTGGATCGATTTACCGGCGTCCTGCTCCATGTGGATGCGTTCGATGCGCACCATACGTGCGGTTCCGTCACCCATCTCGACCAGCACTTCGCCTTCACCCACAATCGGATGATAAAGCTGGGAAATCTGATATCCCTGCGGCAGGTCAGGGTAGAAATAGTTCTTACGGTCAAAGGCCGATTTCAGATTGATGTTTGCCTTCAGGCCCAGACCGGTTCGTACCGCCTGCTCAACGCAGTATTCGTTGATCACCGGCAGCATTCCCGGCATCGCGGCGTCCACGAAGGCCACGTTCGAGTTCGGCTCGGCCCCGAATTGGGTCGATGCGCCCGAGAACAGCTTGGCATTGGATGAGACCTGCGCATGCACCTCCATCCCGATCACCAGCTCCCAGTCGTGCTTGGCACCGGCAATGGTCTTGGGTTTGGGCATTTCATAGGTCAGGTCGAGCATGGCGCGCCTCTTATCCGCAGAAGTCTAGGCCTGCGTATTATGCCCGTGCGCGCTAGGGGGCAAGGGGGAATGAATCTTTGTGCTTGATCTCAACCATACTTGAGACGCCAGAACCGAAGGCCACAGTCATTCAAACCCTCGGAGAACCAGATGAACATATTTGTATTGGGTGCAACCGGATTGATTGGTTCGCAGGTCACCGCGCAACTTCTGGCACGTGGGCACAGTGTGACCGGTTTGTGCCGGTCCTCTGCATCTTGTGCAAAATTGCAGCAAGTGGGAGCACAGGTTTGTCGTGGAGATTTGCGGCAACCAGAGGGCTGGGCTGATCGGGCGATTGCATCGGATGTTGTTTTGCAGATTGCAGCCACGTTCGATGAAGAAATGGCACAGGTTGATTTTCTGGCGATGGAGGCGTTGCGACGGGCGGCAAAGCGGCGGGGGCAAGCTACGCGTTGCATCTATACCGGCGGTGTCTGGCTTTATGGGGATACGGGCGGTGACGTTGTCGATGAAACCAGCGCCTTTTCACCAATTCCCGAGTTTTCGTGGATGCTGGAAACAGCAAATGTGCTCGCAGCTGATGATTGGATGGACTTGGCGGTTTTGCATCCGGGTCTGGTTTATGACAGCAACGCCCGAGGAATGTTCCATCGTTTCGACGCGCAAATTCAGCACAGGCAACCGGTTGAAATCTGGGGGAGCGCTGAAACGCTCTGGCCACTTGTTCATGTAGAAGATTTGGCGATGGCCTATGTTCTGCTTTGCGAAAACCGCGATCTGTCGGGGCATTTCAATGCAGTGACCGAGGTAGGGGTTGCGGTAAAAGACATCGTGCTCGCCTTGTCGACCCGACGTGAGGTTCCATACCGGACGCATGTTGTTCCACGGTCGGAAGCGCTTGCGAAATACGGCTCCTCAGAGGGGCCGATGCTCAGCCAACGGGTTTCAGGGCGCCGGTTAAAAGATCTTGGTTGGACGCCGCGTTACGATGATTTCAGAAAGGCCCTCGCACCAATTATTGGTGCGTGAACTGCAACCCGTTTGGCGTGAACGTCACGCTCTTGCCGCTACCCAGCTCATCACGCAGCAGGTTGCTGATGGCGCGCAGGGCATCGCGCTGTCCGCGTGCTGCAAAACGCTCGGGCGAATTGATGCGGACGCTGTTGTTGAACCCGTCCGCAGCGTGGGCCCAAATGAGCGGATGCAACTCTGTCAGATGATCACGGATCAGCCAGTCGGCAGCCTCACCGATCTGAGTTCGGGCCAGATCTGCCCGTTCATCCAGTCCAAGCCCGTTTTGCAGCGTGATTGCGCAATAGGCGGCCAGAAGGTTGATTGTTTGCTGATCAGATTGCCGTTGAACGATGTCGCGCAGGCCTTCAATGAAGTATTCGACATCCACGCGCGCGCAGGCCTCTTCGTCCAGAGCGATGGCATCGAATTGCACCCAAGTGTATCCACCAGCACCCCAGATGTCCTGCGTTTGCGCCGCGTTGCGCAAAGCCTGCAGTTCCAGCTCCTGATAGCTGCCAAACCAGCGCGGCAGCAAATGACTGCCCATCGCCCGCATGTGGCGATGATTGCGCGGGTCGAGCGCGATCAGTTTCTCGTATTGATCAGCAACACGTGCCTGAGCTTTGCGTTGACCTGCAAGAAGGGCGCAATCGGCGGCTGCAACTGCCGGGCTGTTAGGCGCGGCACGACGGCAATTCGGAAGAATTGCGGCAGCACGGTCAAAATGCGCCGCGCAGCGTGACCGATGCAGCGGAGGCAGCGTAGTCTCCCATGCAGTTCCCCGCCATGCCCAGGCCAAGTCGACGTGAGCCAGAGCAACCACAAGTCCTATCATCGGGTCGTCAGGATGCTCGCGCAGTTCGTTCTCAAGTTCCGCGATGCCGCCCAGCAGATCATAGTCCGATATCGCTTTGCCATCTGTCAAAGCGTGTTCGGCGGCAAGTACAACATCAGAGCGTGCGCCAAAGGCCAGCAGATCAGCAATCGGAAGGCCGCCGGGGGCTGCCTCTCTTGCAGCATCCGCTGCGTACATCTCGGCGGACAATTGTGTCCACAGATCCTGACGGGCCAGATAGCGCCCGCGTTCGATTACATCACGACCGATAAGGTCACTTGGACCTAATTGTGCCACAGGAATATTGAGCTGCCCCGTATCCGTAAGGGTTACTGCGGCAACAGCATTTTGCGCGCGTCTTTCCGGCGCAATCTGCTTTCGGGAACCTGATATACGGGCAGCGGCTGCCCTGAACGACCAGAACATGGTGAAACTCGAAACTGTACAAACTCGTAAACTGACTTCGAAGTCTGGCCGCAATTTGCGCCCAATTCAAGGCATTAGGGGGGAAATCTGCGTGTTTGGAGTTAATCTTGGGGATTCGCGGCTGATCGTTTCAAAATACAGTGAAATGATGCCGCTCAACTTTGAAACCAGCTTGCTGAAGTAACTGTTCGAAGTCCCGATGAGGGGGCAAGGCTTCATCCGGCAGGCGCAGGCGTTTACCAGTTTTCAGTACCATAGATACCCTTACAGAAAAGTCCCAACGGGTATCGAAGCGGAAAAAATCGATTTCATCCAAGCTGATATCGCCCTGTCTTCGCCCTGAATGCCAACTCAGCTTATGCTGATCCAGGTTCAGGCCTGCGCTACTGTCCTGGACGAGATCCCAGACCGCTGGAAGCGTGCCAAGCGCCAGCAATCCGACCAGCCAAAGTGCTGCATTGAAAAAGATCACCAATCCGATGAGCGCCGCGTAGACGCAGATCAGGATCACCACGGTTCTGGGCGAGCGGTTCTGGCGAGTGAAGGTAAACGGAGTCATTTGTTGTGTTCAGCCGAGACCATAGGGGGCTTACGCCCCCAATATCCGTGTGACCATTTCTGTCGTATCCCGCGACAGGTTTGGAGTTTCCGAAATGCGGGTCAGCTGGTGACGCATCAGATCCTGACGGTCGGCATCGTAGCGTTTCCATGTCTGGAAAGCCGAACACATGCGCGCAGTTGTTTGCGGGTTCACCGGATCCAGCCGGATCAACCAATCTGCAAGCAATTGATAGGCAGCCCCATCGGTCTGATGGAAGCCGGCGTGGTTCATGGCCAGTGATCCCATCAGTGCGCGGAAGCGGTTTGGGTTCTTCCAATTGAAATCGGCATGTTCTGTCAGCGATTGGGCGGTTTGAGGTGTTGCCTCTGGCGCTGCCATTGAAACCTGTAGCGCAAACCATTTGTCCATGACCAAACGGTCATGTCGCCACTGATCGTAGAATGCTGCCAATTCAGCCTCACCCTTACGGGCGCGCAGCAGGCAGGAGAGCGCAGTCAGCTGCAGCGTCATGTTATCGGCCTTGGCATATTCCTCGGCCGCTTTTGCTCCGCCATCCAATCGTGAAGTCAGCGCCAGAGCTGCACCGCCCAATGCGCGTTTGCCGGATTGTGCTGCGCCGGGGTCATAGGGGGCGTCGATAACCGCCTCGCTATGCAGACGAGGCAGTAGGTCTTGCACATGTTGCGCCGTCGCTTGGCGCAGCGTTTCTACGGAAGCCCAGATCGCCAACGGGTCTGGTGTAGTGCCACTCTCATGCAGTGCTGCAGCCAGTTCGGATTGTGTTGGCAAGCCCAACATGAGCGCCCGATAGGCAGGGTCGAGGTCACCGTCGCGCAGAACGGCTAACAGCCCATCCAGATAATCGGCATTTGGCGCGGCATCTTCCGTGATCATCCGCAGCAGCGTGTCCTGCGCAAGCGAACGCCCGGCTTCCCACCTGTTGAATGGATCCGTGTCCTGCGCCAGCAGAAACGCGCGTTCGGCGTTGCCGTGGTCATGTTCCAGGATCACCGGAGCCGAAAAGCCGCGCAGGATCGAAGCCACAGGTTTTGAAGCCAAGCCTGTGAAACTATAGCTCTGCTCTGCTTCCGTCAGTTCCAAAACCTCGGTACCTCTGACTTCGTCACCATTGGCTCCAAGCAGGCCGACGGCGACCGGGATTACCTGCGGCAGCTTCTCCGATTGTCCAGGCGTCGGGTTCGTCGATTGGCTGAGTGTCAGGGTGTAGGTTCCATCAGCCCAATCTTCGGCCACTTTCACGCGCGGGGTGCCCGATTGGCTGTACCAGCGTTTGAACTGGCTCAGATCGCGACCAGTCGTATCCTCGAACACCTGCAGCCAGTCTTCGATGGTGCAGGCCTGACCGTCATGGCGTTCGAAATACAGATCAAGCGCTTTGGCATAGGCGTCATCACCTACCAGCCGCTTGAGCATGCCAATAACCTCAGCACCCTTTTCGTAGACCGTCGAAGTATAGAAGTTGTTGATTTCCTGAAAACTCTCGGGGCGAACGGGATGCGACAGCGGGCCGTTATCCTCGGGGAACTGACGGGCACGCAGGTCGATCACGTCATGAATGCGTTTGACCGGCTCAGAGCGCATGTCTGACGTAAACTGGGCGTCGCGAAAGACGGTCAGGCCCTCTTTCAGGCATAGTTGGAACCAGTCCCTGCAGGTGATGCGGTTACCGGTCCAGTTGTGGAAATACTCATGCGCGATGATGGCTTCGATGCGTTCGAAATTGGTATCTGTCGAGGTTTCGGGACTGGCCAGAACGGCGGAGGAGTTGAAGATATTCAACCCTTTGTTCTCCATCGCTCCCATGTTGAAATCGTCGACTGCCACGATGTTGAACACGTCAAGATCGTATTCGCGACTGTAAACATCCTCATCCCACTTCATCGACTGTTTCAGCGCTTCCATTCCAAAGGCGCATTTGCCTTCATCACCGGGGCGGACCCACAGGTTCAGTTCGACGTCGCGCCCGGAACGCGTTGTGAATTTATCGGGATGTGCAACCAGTTCCCCTGCAACCAGGGCGAACAGGTATGCAGGTTTGGGCCAGGGATCCGTCCACTCGGCCCAGCCTTCGCCGCTGCCGGTTGGATTACCGTTGGAGAGCAGAACCGGAAGATCGCCATTTATGCGGACTGTGAAGGTGGACATCACATCGGGGCGATCCGGATAGTATGTAATCTTGCGAAAGCCCTCTGCTTCACATTGAGTGCAGTACATGCCGTTGGACATATAAAGCCCCTCGAGCGCTGTGTTGTTGCCGGGATCAATTTCAACTTCAGCCTCCCAGATAAAGGGGGCGTCAGGAACCTGAGCAGTCAGGCCCTTGTCGGAAATGTCAGGAGAGATAACCTCGCCGTCGATGGCTGCCCGGATCAACGTCAGCTCTTCTCCATGCAGAAAAAACGTCCGATCGGTTGCGTCCGGATTGGGACGGAAAGCGATGCGGGAGGTGACACGGGTTGCGTGCTGAGCAAGGTTGAATGTCAGATGCACGCTGTCCACCAAATAACCGAACGGCGTGTAATCTTTCAGATAGATCGTGGTGGGGGCGGCGTCGCGCATCGGGGGCCTCGCATCGGTTCATGTCTGGCTCGACGTTATGAGCTTCGTCCGGTGGCTGCAACCAGAGCGATTTGGGTGCGGCATTGCCTTGCTGCTTTTGAAGCAGTTTCCAATCCTGTCTGAAAATCAAAACGTAAGGGCGCAAGTTGCCTATCGGAAACTTTCGCCCTAACTGATGTGCGCATACAACGGCACACAATTGCGGGAGATTCGGAATATGAGCGGCAGAGAAACCCGGAACGGGCTGCAGGTTGATCAGATATTGGCCGATTTTATCGAGCAACAGGCGCTGCCGGGAACAGGTGTAGCTCCGGATGTGTTCTGGGCTGGCCTTGCAAAGATGGTCTCCGAACTTGGCCCCAAAAACCGAGAGTTGCTGGCCAAGCGCGCCGACATTCAGGGCCGCGTCGATGGCTGGCACATAGCGCGCAAGGGGCAGAACATTGATCCGGCAGAGTACCAGTCTTTTCTGCGTGAGATCGGATATCTCGTAGACGAAGGCGATGAATTCCAGATCGAAACCGAGAGTGTAGATCCGGAAATCGCGCTCACACCGGGTCCGCAGTTGGTTGTGCCAATCACCAATGCCCGTTTTGCCCTGAACGCTGCAAATGCCCGCTGGGGCAGCTTGTATGACGCCTTGTACGGAACCGACGCCATGGGCGATTTGCCATCGGGTGGCGGTTACGATGCTGAACGTGGCGCGCGCGTGATTGCATGGGCCAAAGCGTTTCTGGATGACGCCGTACCGCTTGCTTCCGGATCCTGGGCCGATGTCGGCGGTCTGAGTGTCGTAGACGGGTCACTGGTACCCGCACTGGCAGACCCCGCTAAGTTTGTTGGCTTTGGAGGTTCGGCAGCTGCCCCCGAATTCGTCCTGCTTAATAACAACGGACTACACATCCAGATCACGATTGACGCCTTCAGCAATATCGGCGCCTCTGATCCTGCTGGTATCGCGGATGTACGACTGGAATCCGCGCTGTCCACGATCATGGACTGTGAAGATTCAGTCGCTTGTGTTGATGCTGCCGACAAGGTTGTCGCCTACGGAAACTGGCTGGGCCTGATGAAAGGCGACCTGACCGAGGAAGTAACCAAAGGTAGAAACACCTTTACCCGTAAACTGGCAGGCGATCTTGACTTCACCGCCGCTGACGGAGCTCAGAATACCCTGAAAGGGCGTTCATTGATGCTGGTGCGTAATGTTGGGCATCTTATGACCAACCCTGCGGTTCTGGATGCCGACGGCAACGAGATCGGCGAAGGGCTGATGGATGCGCTCTGCACCACATTGATCGCAATGCACGACCTGCAGCGCGAAGGTGGCAACTCGGTCGCCGGGTCGGTCTATGTTGTGAAACCCAAGATGCACGGCCCGGAAGAGGTCGCGTTCTCGGTTCAGATCTTCGACATGGTCGAGGACATTCTGGGTTTGCCGCGCAACACTGTAAAGCTGGGTATCATGGACGAAGAGCGTCGGACTTCGGTGAACCTCAGGGAATGCATCCGAGCCGCGAAATCGCGTGTAGCTTTCATCAACACCGGCTTTTTGGATCGGACTGGCGATGAAATCCACACCTCGATGGAAGCGGGGCCGATGCTGCCCAAAGGGGACATCAAGAACACGCCATGGATTGCTTCTTATGAAGACCGCAATGTGGATATCGGCCTTGCCTGCGGGCTGAAGGGCAAGGCTCAGATCGGCAAGGGCATGTGGGCGATGCCCGACCGTATGGGTGATATGCTTGAGCAGAAAATCGGGCATCCGATGTCTGGGGCGACCTGTGCCTGGGTTCCGTCCCCCACAGCGGCGACCTTGCATGCGACCCACTACCACAAGGTAAATGTACTGACGCGGCAGGATGAGATCGCCGCAGGCGGTGCTCGCGGGACATTGGGTGATCTGTTGACCATTCCGCTTTTGGATGGCCGCAATCTGAGCGACGAGGAAATCACCCGCGAGATCGAGAACAATGCTCAGGGCATTCTGGGTTATGTCGTGCGTTGGGTAGATCAGGGCGTCGGATGTTCAAAGGTACCGGACATCAACGATATCGGCCTGATGGAGGATCGCGCGACCTGCCGTATCTCAAGCCAGGCGCTGGCCAACTGGTTGCATCATGACGTCGTTGACGAAGCGCAGGTGATGGCGGCGATGCAGAAGATGGCTGCCGTAGTGGATCGTCAGAACGAAGATGATCCGGCCTACAACCCGATGGCGCCGAACTTTGACGGTATCGCTTTTCAGGCCGCCTGCGATCTGGTCTTCAAAGGTCGCGTGCAGCCGTCGGGTTACACCGAGCCGGTACTTCATGCACGCCGTCTGGAACTGAAAGCGGCCAGCGCTTAAATCCCGGCTGCGGGGTTGTTCCCCGCAGCACCAACAGAACTTTCATCCAAGAGGGCAGGACATGTCAGTTTCACTTCGCAAGGCGCGGACCATCATTCGCAAAACTTTGGAAAAAGGACGCGAGATGGAGCTGAAGCCTCTTTCCGTGGTCGTTCTGGACTCGGGTGGCCACGTGATCGCGTTCGAGCGTGAAGATGGCGCAGCGCCGGGTCGTTTCGCGATTGCGCATGGTAAGGCCTATGGATCGGTGATGCTGGGCATGGCGGGTACAGCGCAGATGCAGCGTGCTGAGGGGCAAGCCTATTTCATGGCTGCAGTGAATGGCGTCTATGGCGGGCAAGTCATTCCCGTCCCGGGTGGTGTTTTGTTGCGTGATCGCAAGGGTGCGATCATCGGTGCCGTTGGTGTGACCGGGGATACTTCAGACAATGACGCCGCCGCTGCGATGGCGGGTATCGAGGCTGCTGGCCTTACAGGCGAGATCTAAACAGCCCTTTAGTCTTGGTCTGCGGCGCCTCGCAACATGGGACGCGCCGCAAGCCACGCTGAAACAGCAAAAACGACTATTCCCCCGATCATGTCCGTAAGGTGATGACCTCCGTGTGACAGGATGGCGGGAACCATGGCCACGTTCAGGATCAACGCAGGAATGAACAGCGCCGTACCGCGCAGATACCACACAACCAGCAATGCCATGATCGTGTGATAGGACGGGAAGGCAATCGTCCCGACGATGTCTGAGGGTGCAATTACGGCAAGCCCCTGATCCGATAGCGTGCGGAGGATTTGTGAGTAGGTGCTGTTGGTCACCAGGTCGATCTTTTTTTCCAAACCATCAGGCAGGTCGTAAAAGACCGACGGCCCGACACTGGGTACAATCCACCAGATCAGCGTTGTGAGGAGCAGGCCGAAGGTGCCCGCCATCAGGGCCCGGTCCAATGCGTCGGACCGTCCGGTCAGCGCCAGATAGCCAACCATGATAAACAGTTGGGGCAATGAGCTGTGGTAAACATAGCTCAGCGCCCGACCGATATCGGGATAGGCTGCAAGCACCTCAAGGAATTGTGGCCACGAATACCCAAGTGCCGCGTCCATTTGCATCAAAAGCTTGTCGAATGACAATTCGGCTATCGGAAAGCGCAGATAGATCAGCAGGGTTGTAATCCCCATGAATCCGAGAAACAGGCTGTTGGCGATTGCAAGCTGTGCGATGCGCGGCTGATTTTTGAATTGGCGAATATAAAGGCCGGCAGCAAGCAACCCAACCGTCGGCGCCAGACCCATCGCAAAACCGCCCCAAGCAATCGGTTGAGCTTTCAATACAGACAGCAACAACGACAGTAGCACCGACAAGACCAGCATCGAGACGAGAATGATCTCTGGTCGACTGAGGCACCCTTTGAGCACAAACCGTTCGGATGCTTTCCGATTTTGGACGCTGGTTGTCATCGTATTCCGCTCAATCACTTGCTTTTTGCCTGCATTGTCCAAATTTGTGGCATATCTTGGGCGCTGGGCGACAGTTGTTGAGAAATTCACAGTGCAAGCTGCGCCCACGCACTTTGATTAGTTGTGTGAAACTGGCATGAATGCTTGAGCAGTTTCAAAGATTAGCGAGGTTTGCATGGTGCGTCCGGTCGTCGGCATTATCGGAAATTCTTACTTGATGAACGATCAGTATCCGACACATGCGGGCGGAACTATGAATTCGGACGCGGTTGCAAATGTATCGAATTGCCTTCCTCTGCTGATACCGGCCGATCCGCGATATGTGTCGGTGGACGAGTTGCTGGAAGTTTGTGACGGATTTCTGCTGACGGGAGGGCGCCCAAACGTGCATCCCGAAGAATATGGTGAAGCGGAGACCGAAGCGCATGGTGAGTTCGACCGCGCACGTGACGCGATCACCTTGCCCCTGGTGCGTGCCTGCGTCGAACGGGGCCAGCCGTTTTTGGGAATCTGCCGTGGATTTCAAGAGGTGAACGTCGCCATGGGCGGTACGTTGTACCCGGAAATTCGGGACCTGCCCGGGCGCATGAACCACCGTATGCCGCCGGACGGTACGCTGGAAGAAAAGTTCGCTTTGCGCCACGTTGTTACGTTGGAAGAGGGCGGTGTATTCCAGCAGATATTCGGTGCGTGCGAAGTCATGACCAACACGTTGCATGGACAGGGCATCAAGACAGTCGGTCAAAGGGTCGTGATTGACGGTCATGCACCTGACGGAACGCCAGAGGCGATTTACATCAAGGATGCACCCGGATTTACGCTGTCAGTACAGTGGCATCCTGAATGGGACGCTGCCAATGACCCGGTATCCCGACCGCTGTTCGAAGCCTTCGGCGCTGCTGTTCAGGCATGGTCAGCCGGCTCGAAAGCTCCGCTGATCAAGCGCATGGCGTAAGCTAGTTCTCAAGCAACCAGCAGCTTTTTGCATCGGCCCCGATGAGGGTAGAGCCGATGCAATCTGTTCAGACTAGATCAAGATGTCGAATTGATTGATGAGCGGCAGGCTGCGTGCGCGCTCACCTGTCAGATCAAACAGAGCGTTGCCCAAAGCCGGCATCGATGGTGGTGTGCCCGGTTCACCTGCGCCACCCATATGCCGATTGGTTTCAAGCACGCGTACTTCGACCTGCGGCGCTGTGTGCATTCGGATCGCCTCATAATCAGGGAAGTTGAACTGTTCGACTTCGCCCTCCGAGAATGTGATTTCACCGAAACAGGCCGCCGATAGGCCATACATCATGCCGCCGAACATCTGCGCTTTGACGTTTTCCGGATCCAGCGCAAGACCCATGTCGCAGGCAATCCAGGCTTTGTTGATGCGGATGGTGCCATCTTCATCGACGACCTCGATCACTTGCGCGACAGGCGTGCCAAAGCTGTAGGTAAAGGCCACTCCGCAACCAACGCCATCGGGTGTCTTACCGGTCCAGCCTGACATTTCACGCACAGCTTCCAGACATCCGGCTGAAGGGGCGTGCTCGTTTTTCATAAGCTCCAGCCGGAATTCCAGTGGATCACGACCCGCGGCATGTGCCATCTCATCCATGAAGGTCTCGTGGAAGAAGCCATTGTGGCTATTGCCGACCGAACGCCAGAAACCTACCGGGATATCAAGCGCAGCGATATGCCCGCTCATACGGTAGTTCGGAACCGCATAGGGCTGATTGAAGAACCCTTCGACCAGCACCTTGTCTGGCCCGCCTGCTGGCAAGCCGGTGTAGCGTCCGACCGCTTGCTGCGTACAGGATTGTGCCGCAACCTTGCCATCAATCAGAACAGCCTTTCCGTCCTTAATCGCACCACGCATCCGCGCCAGCGCTCCGGGGCGGTAATAGTCGTGGCGCATGTCTTCTTCGCGGCTCCATGTGGTTTGCACCGGCGTTCCGGGCATCGTCATGGCGACCTTGGTTGCGATTTCGCCGAAATCCAGTTCACCGCGCCGACCGAAGCCACCGCCAAGATAGGTGGTGTGTATCTCAACCGCCTCGGTGTCCAGATTGGCGACATTTGCCACCCGCATCCGGATCAGTGTGGGTGCCTGATTTCCGCACCACAGGTCCAGCTTTGTCCCGGTGAAAAGCGCAGTGGCATTCATTGGCTCCATCGTGGCATGCGCCAGATAAGGCAGTTGATACTCGGCGGTGATTTCCGTTGCGCCTTCGGGCAAGGTGTCAACGTCTCCGTCGTCGCGCATGGTCGAATTTGGAGCGTCGTCGAATGCCTTGGCAATGCTGGCAAAGATCGCGTCGGTTTCGGGCGGGTAGGGCGCATCGCCCCAGTCCACGTCAATCGCTTCGACAGCCTGGTTGGCAAGCCACGTGTTGTTGGCGATGACGGCCACTCCGTTACCAAGATCAACGACCTTTTCCACGCCCGGCATGGTTTTTGCCGTACTGTCGTCAAAGCCGTTCATGGTGCCACCCAGTTTGGGATTCATCCGAACGCTGGCGAACTTCATATCGGGAAGGCGCACATCAACACCAAACTCGGCGGTACCGGTCGCTTTTTCGGCCATGTCCAGACGCGGTTGGGATTGACCCAGATAACGCCATTCAGACGGGTCGCGCAGTGGTGCCTCAACCGGTTCGAGTGTGGCCGCATCCGCCGCCAGTTCGGTATAGGCGATTTTGTCTCCGTTCGGTGCAATCACGTGACCTGAGGCGGTTTTCAACTGCGTGGGATCAACACCCAGACGTTCTGCCGCCGCCAGTTTCAGCGTTTCGCGGGCCGAAGCGCCTGCCTCGCGCATGCGTTCATAGCCATCCTTCATCGACGTAGAGCCGCCGGTGACCTGCAAACTAAGCGCCCGGCCGACAACACCCAGTGCCTCACCCAGATTGTGCTGGAAGTCCGAGATATCGTAGCCCTTGTTTGGCAGGCTCTCACCCATCAGGGCCGAGTTGTAGTAGGCGGCGGCTGCCGGGCCGTGCAGAACGGTGACCTGGTCAAGATCCACATCCAGCTCCTCAGCAATCAATGCGGCCCAAGTGGTTTTGACACCCTGACCCATTTCAGCGCGTGGGGCGAACAGGGTGACGCCGTTCTGATCAATCAAAACGAATGGATTCAGTGCGGCCTCGCCTTCGCCTGGTTTCAACGGGTTCGGTGCAGGGCGATTGACGTAGTAGACGCCAAAGGCCACGCCTCCGGCGATTGCGGCAGAACCAATCAGGAATGTACGGCGAAGGATTTTTCCAATGCGTGCCATTGATTATGCCTCCTTCAGTTTTGCAGCGGCGTCGTGGATCGCCGCGCGAATACGAGGATAGGTGCCACAGCGGCAGAGGTTTCCCTGCATTGCGTCGTCTATGTCAGTGTCTGAGGGGCTTGGGTTCTCGGCAAGCAACGCGGCCGCCTGCATGATCTGGCCCGACTGGCAGTAGCCACATTGCGCCACCTGGTGGTCAACCCAGGCCTGCTGAATTGCCGCCATCGAATCCGGAGAGCCGATGCCTTCGATTGTGGTAACGTCACCCCAGACATCAGACAGTGCTACCTGGCATGAACGTACCGCCTCGCCATCGATGTGGACGGTGCAGGCCCCGCACGCGGCCACTCCGCAGCCAAATTTCGTTCCGGTTAAGCCAACTTCATCCCGCAGTACCCAGAGAAGGGGCACATCATCGGGCAGGTCGACCTGATGTGATGTTCCGTTGATCTTCAGGGTCGTCGCCATGGCGCACCTCTCTTGGCTGTGGCTGGTTTCTGACATAATTGGTGAAAAATGTCAGTGTGTCAATTGACAAAATATACAAAAAATGTCAGAGGTTCGGTTATGACGGATTTGATCGACGATACGCGGCAAAAGGCCATTCTGACGTCGGCCTTTCAGGCCTTTTCAGCTTATGGATTTCGCAAAACCTCGATGGATGACATAGCGCGCGGGGCCGGAATGTCGCGGCCTGCCGTCTATCTGCACTACAAGAACAAAGAGGCGATTGTTCGTAAGCTCACCGAGCTGCACTACGTCGAAAAGACCGCTTCTGTTGCAGACGCACTGAATGGTGAAGGTACCGTGTCGCAGATTCTGGAGAAGGCGATCAACGCGCAGATTGATGGCATGGCCGCTATTCTGGCGTCACCGCATGGTCTTGAGATGCTCGATACGACCAAATCCATGTCCATCGATATTGTCGAGCAGGGTGAAACGGAACTTACGGATCTGTTCGCAAACTGGCTAACCCGGGAACATGCAGACGGGCGTGTAAGGCTGCTTGATGAAGCGCATGAGACGGCCAAAACCATCACTGCGACGCTCAAAGGGATCAAGATGACCGCTTCGAGCGCCGACGAGTTCGAAAAGCGCACTGCTCAACTGGCAGCGCTTATCGGTGCTGGTTTGGAAGTCAGGTAACCCGCTGACGGACCTTGTATTCCGGAACATCCCACAGTCTGTTGCGCATGATGTAGGCAACGATTTCAGCCGCTTGCTCAACATCGTTTTCATCAACGTAAAGCGGTGTGAAGCCAAATCGCATGATGTCTGGTGCCCGGAAGTCTCCGATCACACCACGAGCGATCAGGGCTTGCATGGCGGCGTATCCATCGGTGAACTTAAACGATACCTGACTGCCGCGTTGTTCGGGGTTGCGGGGGCTGGCCAATTCTAGCTCGGGGCAGGTTGCCTCAACCCGTTTGATGAACAGTTCGGTCAGCTCGATGGATTTTGCACGAACATCGGCCATGTCTGCCATGTCCCAGATGTCCATCGCTGTCGCCAGTGCGGTCATCTGAATAACCGGTGGGGTACCGACGCGCATTCTTTCGATACCGCTCGCGGGGCGGTAATCCAGATCGAATGCAAACGGTGCCTCATGGCCCAGCCAACCGGACAGGGCGGGGCGCACGGATTGAGCAAGACGCGGTGCAACGTAGATAAATGCAGGCGCGCCGGGACCGCCGTTCAGATATTTGTAGGTACAGCCAACGGCGAAATCGGCGTTGCAACCTGACAGATCAACCGGGATCGCACCAGCGGAATGCGCCAAATCCCAAACCGTAACGACGCCATTGGCATGTGCCAGTTCGGTGAGCGCCTTCATGTCGTGCATGCGTCCGGTCCGATAGTCCACCTCGGTCAACATCAGAACGGCGATATCTTCGGTAATGTTTTCAGCAACCTGCTCGGGATCAACAACGCGCAGTTCGTAGTCCGCCCCCAATGAGCGTAACAATCCATCAACCATATACAGATCTGAAGGAAAGTTTCCGTTGTCTGATAGTACAACCTTGCGCTGTGGATTGAGTTCGAGCGCTGAGGCGACCGCCTGGTAGACTTTGATCGATAAAGTGTCGCCCACCACAACAGCGCCTGCCTCTGCTCCGATAAGGCGACCGATGCGGTCGCCAAGGCCTGTTGGCAGCCCCATCCATCCGGCCTTGTTCCAGCCGGTGATCAGCATCTGCCCCCATTCTGCGCTTAACATATTCTGAACGCGCTCTCCGGCGGCTTTTGGAAGTGGTCCTAAAGAGTTACCGTCCAGATACAGCACCCCTTCGGGCAGTTCGAACATGGCCTTGGTGGCGGCAAAATCTGTCATGGAAGCTCCCTGAAGCTTTAGGCGGAATTTATTGTTGTGGTTGACGTATCCGATTGGGCCTTAGCTGTCCATTATCGCAGCGCTGACGGGCAGATCGCATGGTTGAAAGCAATGCTAAGCGCGAATTTCAGGCGCGTTCTGACAGTATCAAAGCTTCTGCCTTGGTTGTTATCGCTTTCAGGTAAAGAAAAAACCCGATGCGACAACCTGATGTTTTGCCAAATAAGCGCAAAAGCGGTAGGACGTCTGTCAGAAGCGACATGTGTCGGTGCATGTCGTCATTCACAGGGAATGCTCATGCGCCGGATCGATGTCCCGCCCGTTTGGCTTCTGGGCTTTGTGCTGCTTTCATGGCTACAGGCCAAATACCTGCCTTTGGGATTATCCCTGAAAGGTGGATTTACGGGTCTTCTCAGTGGAATATTGATTGGTGGCGGCATTCTGGTCGTTGTCTTGGCAGCGGTCGAGTTTCGTCGACACCGCACAACGATCATACCTCATGAAACGCCTTCCGCACTCGTCCAGTCCGGTATCTACAAACGTAGCCGAAATCCAATTTATGTTGGCGACGTTTTGATCCTTGCCGGGTTGATTTTGCGTTTTGATGCAATCGCTTCACTGGTGTTGATCCCAATCTTTGTCTGGATCATCGAACGCAGGTTCATCCTGCCCGAAGAGGATCGGTTGCGCCGGACATTTCGAGCGGATTTTGCTCGATACGAACAGAAAACACGCCGTTGGGTTTGAGGTGCATCAAAACGTGACACAACGTAAAAATTGCTGCGACTGCGAAATAATGTTGCGCAAGATGTATCTTTTGCTTAACAAACAATACCGACCACCCGCTCAATCAGAGTGACAATTAGGGGGACCTGCCGGTGAAAATAGGCACACCAAAAGAAATACTGGATGGTGAGAACCGGGTCGCAATGACACCGGATTCGGCTGTGCAGCTGCAGAAACTCGGCTATGAATGCGTCATTGAAAAAGGAGCGGGTGAGGCTGCCGGCTTTTCGGATGCGTCTTATGAGGCCGTTGGCGTTGAGATCATCAAAACGGCGGCATCGCTGTGGAAGACAGCGGATATCATTGCCAAGGTTCGGGTGCCCACCGAGACAGAACTCAAACGTCTGACCAAAGGCAAAACCCTGATCTCTTTCTTCAACCCAGCGGGCAACGAAGAAGGGATGGAGCTGGCCAAGTCCAAAGGCGCGAACGTCATCGCCATGGAAATGGTGCCGCGTATTTCGCGCGCGCAGAAGATGGATGCGCTTTCGTCGATGGCCAATATCGCGGGCTACCGTGCGGTGATCGAGGCGGGTAACAACTTTGGTCGCTTCTTCACCGGCCAGGTGACAGCGGCGGGTAAGGTTCCGCCTGCAAAAGTTCTGATTGTCGGTGCCGGTGTTGCCGGTCTGGCGGCCATCGGCACATCCACGTCGCTAGGTGCGATCACCTATGCGTTCGACGTGCGCCCCGAAGTGGCCGAGCAGGTCGAATCCATGGGTGCTGAATTTGTCTATCTGGATTTTGAAGAAGAACAGCAGGACGGCGCAGCCAGCGGCGGTTATGCCTCGGTTCAGTCAGAAGAATTCCGCAACGCGCAGTTGGCTAAGTTCCGCGAGCTTGCGCCTGAGATGGACATTGTCATCACCACCGCCCTGATCCCCAACCGTCCGGCGCCCAAGCTGTGGCTGGAGGATATGGTCAAGGCGATGAAACCGGGTTCGGTCATCGTTGACCTGGCTGCAGAGCGTGGCGGCAACGTCGAAGGCACAGTGCCGGACGAAAAGGTCGTGACCGACAACGGTGTCACTATCATCGGTTACACTGACTTCCCCAGCCGGATGGCCGCGCAATCTTCGTCTCTTTACGCGACGAACATTCGTCACATGATGACTGACCTGACCCCCGAAAAAGACGGTCAGATCAATCACGACATGGAAGATGACGTGATCCGCGGTTCGACCGTGACCCATGAGGGCGAAATCACCTTCCCGCCACCTCCGCCCAAGGTGCAGGCGATCGCGGCGCAGAAAAAGCCTGAGGTCAAAGAACTGACCCCGGAAGAGAAGAAGGCGCAGGAGATTGCAGCCTTCAAGGCGCAGACCAAGCAGCAGTTCACCCTGCTGGGTGTCGGTGGTGCGCTGATGTTGCTGGTGGGTCTGATCGCTCCGGCCAGCTTCATGCAGCACTTCATCGTCTTTGTGCTGGCCATCTTTGTGGGCTTCCAGGTGATCTGGAACGTCGCGCACAGCCTGCACACACCACTGATGGCGATCACCAACGCGATCTCGTCGATCATCATTGTCGGGGCCTTGATGCAGATCGGATCGGGGTCTTTCCTGGTCATCCTGCTGGCGGCGTTGTCTGTCTTCATGGCAGGGATTAACATCTTCGGTGGCTTCCTCGTAACCCGGCGCATGCTCGCCATGTTCCAGAAATCTTAAGGAGGCCGGGCACATGGAATTTGGCTTCACTACTGCCGCCTATGTCGTTGCGGCTGTCCTTTTCATCCTTTCGCTCGGCGGCCTGTCGAACCAGGAAAGCGCCAAGCGCGCGGTCTGGTATGGCATCGTCGGTATGGCACTGGCGGTCTTCGCCACGCTGGTTGGGCCTGGTTCGGGCCTGTGGTTGCTGTCGTTGCTGCTGATCGCCGGTGGCGGTTTTATCGGCCAGTATGTTGCGCAGCGCGTGCAGATGACCGAGATGCCGCAGCTTGTTGCCGCGATGCATTCGCTGGTTGGTCTGGCGGCTGTGTTCGTAGGTTTCAACGCGCATTTTGAAATCGGCAACGTGGCTCAGGTTATGGCAATCGCCGACAGCGCGTCGCAGGCGGACCTGTCCGATCTGGGTGCATTTGCCAAGCTGATCGCCAAGAAAACCTCGGCCGAACTAGCGATCCTGCATGTCGAGCTGTTCCTGGGCATCTTCATCGGTGCGATCACCTTTACCGGTTCGGTCGTGGCCTATGGCAAGCTCGCGGGCAAGGTGACCTCGGCAGCGACCAAACTGCCCGGCGGTCATGCTCTGAACGCGGCGGCGGCGGGTCTCTCGCTGATCTGCCTGATCTGGTACACAGCTTCGGGTGGTTTGTTCCCGCTGATCCTGATGACGCTGGCTGCACTGTTCATCGGCTATCACCTGATCATGGGCATCGGCGGTGCCGACATGCCGGTGGTTGTGTCGATGCTGAACAGCTACTCGGGCTGGGCCGCTGCGGCGATTGGTTTCTCGCTGGGCAACGACCTGCTGATCGTGGTCGGTGCGCTGGTGGGCTCGTCCGGTGCGATCCTGTCCTACATCATGTGTAAGGCGATGAACCGTCACTTTGTCAGCGTGATCCTGGGCGGCTTTGGCGGTCCTCAGGGCGAGCAAATGGCTGTTGAGGGCGAGCAGGTAGCGATCGACGCAGATGGTGTAGCGGCTGCACTGAACGACGCTGACAGCGTGATCATCATCCCCGGTTATGGCATGGCGGTGGCGCAAGCGCAGCAGTCTGTCTCCGAGTTGGTCCGTAAGCTGCGCGCCAAGGGCAAAGAGGTGCGCTTTGCGATCCACCCGGTTGCCGGTCGTCTGCCGGGTCACATGAATGTTCTGCTGGCCGAAGCGAAAGTGCCGTATGACATCGTTCTGGAAATGGACGAGATCAACGACGATTTCCCGGACACGGATGTGGCCATCGTCATCGGCTCGAACGACATCGTGAACCCTGCGGCGCAGGAAGATCCCAACAGCCCCATCGCCGGGATGCCGGTACTGGAGTGCTGGAAGGCCAAGCAGGTCTTTGTGTCCAAACGTGGCCAGGGCACGGGCTACTCGGGCATCGAAAACCCGCTGTTCTTCAAAGAGAACACCCGGATGTTCTACGGTGACGCCAAGGAGTCGCTGGACAAGCTGCTGCCGATGATCGACTGATCCGGTTCGGATAACGCTCGGAAAGGCGCCCACATGGGCGCCTTTTCTGTTTTTGGTGTACCCTGTCCTTACAGGAGGTGCCGAATGGAGAAAGTGAACGGTATAGGCGGGCTGTTCTTCCGAGCCCATGACCCGGAAGCGTTAAGCGCGTGGTACGAAAAGCACCTAGGCGTAAATCACTATGTCCCGGTGCCGTGGAAACAGCGCGAAGGCTACACAGTCTTTGCTCCTTTCGCACAGGACACCGACTATTTCGGTCGGCCCGAGCAGAAGTGGATGATCAACTTCCGTGTCGATGATCTGGAGGCCATGATCGCTCAGTTAGAATCTGCCGGCATAGCCGTAGAGACCCGTGCCGAGTGGGATAGTGAGGTTGGCAAGTTCGCTCGAATACACGATCCGGAAGGCAACCCGATCGAGCTGTGGCAACCAAATCAATAAGATAGCAGGCTTGTATACTGTGGTATCCACGTAAGTGTATGAAATAAAAAGATAATTGATGTATTTGTGGCGCTGCGTATAGTTCCCGGGAACTCAGGGAACACAAAATGACACCCATCGACGACCATCCACTGCGCTATGCGCTGGCCAATGAACTGCACGCACGCCCCTTTCCAGTGGCCAAGGCGCCATGCACTGTCGTCTTTCTTGCCGTCAAGAAACCGGTCCAGGCAGTTGCCCGGGATCGGAACGAAGATATGGCGCACCTGATAGATCTGCTGGACCGTCATGGCGCGCAACACCCCCAGCCAGGGGCCACACACTATGCAGGGCAGATCGGGCGTCACTGGCTAAAGTGGGAGCAACATACCGAGTTCGTCACCTATACGGCGATCACACAGAATGTCAGTGATCGCCCGTTCAACCCGGCTGATTTCGAAGTGTTCCCTCAGGATTGGTTGATGAGCAGCCCGGGGCAGAGGATCACCTCGGCCATGCTGCGAGTGGTCAAACGCCGGGATGACGAGGAGGTCGTGACGGCGTTCTCGGAGTGGTTTGAGCCAGAAAGTCTGGCTGTGGCGAACGTATTGGACAACTCAGCAGTTTGTGCCAGTGATTTTCGGATTGATCCGGCAGGGCACATGCGTTTCGCGCTCTTTGTCTCGGACGGAACCGGGCGACGCAGAACTGGTCGTATTATTCAGCGGCTGTGTGAGATCGAAACCTACAAGGCCATGTCCATGCTGGGCTTTGCCCGGGTTAAAAGCCTCATGGGGCGCATCGGCGAACTGGATAAGCGGCTTACTGATCTGATGGTCGAGATGACGGACGATGCCACCCAACCGGACGAATTGCTGCCCCAGCTCCTGTCGACGTCGACCGAGCTTGAGACACTCTCAGCTCGTTGCTCGTTTCGGTTCGGGGCGACGGGGGCTTATGAAGCGATTGTAAACCAGAGGATCGAGGTTCTGCGGGAGCAGCGCTTTTATGGTCGTCAAACCTTTGCTGACTTTATGATGCGCAGATACGACCCTGCCATTCGCACCGTGAAATCGACCGAACGGCGTCTGCAAGCCCTCTCTGACCGAGCGATCCGAGCGGGTGAATTGCTGCGGACACGCGTAGATGTTCAGCGCAGTGCGCAGAACCAGGCATTACTTGAAAGCATGGATCGCCGCGCCGACCTGGCCCTTAGACTGCAGCACACGGTGGAGGGATTGTCGGTAGTAGCTATCAGTTACTATGCGGTCTCTCTGGCCAGCTATCTGCTTTACCCGATCACCAAAACTGGAATCAGTAAGGGGATGTTGACGGCAGTCGTGACGGTGCCGGTGGTACTTGCAGTCTGGTTCGCAATTCGACGCATACGCCGCCGGTTGGAGTAAGCTCAGAGACTGCTGGCAGAAGCATCTGCAGGAATACAAATAACCTTGGTCTGACTATAGAACTTGGGCCCGATTGAGCGCCATCGGCAGGACCTAAAAACAGAACTCACCGACAAATCGGGTTTCAATTTGTGAAATGGGCGCGGTCGCGAATTAACTCGCAACCACGCCCATCGATGACTTCATATCTGAAGCGGGTGTCAGAGCAGGAAGCTATCCTCTTCCAGCAGGTTCGCAATCATCAGATCTGTTACCGCATCTGTCTCGTTCGCCAAATCGCTGTTCGACGACACATCGACCAGTTTTGTCGGAACAGAAATGCCTGCGATCTTGGTTTCGCCTGCACCGAACACGACGGATAGGAATTCATCAACGATTTCCGCAGTCACATTCGGCACAAATTCGAGAACATCGACTGTACCCGCCCATCCGGCCTCGCCCGAAATCTCGCCTTCTGGTGCGAGTTTCTGAGCAGGAGATGATTGCTGTGCAAGTTTCGGAAGCTCGTATCCTACAGTACCACTTCCATTGATATCGTAGCTATAGAAGGCTTCCACATCGATGACATCAGGGATCGTCGTACTGCTGATGTAGGCACCACTAGCGTCGGTGATCCACTCACCGTAGTCTCCGTTGGCGTTTTTCCAGAGTACCTTAAAGCCGCCATTGAATGCCTCGGCGTGGATGGCCTCCCAGCCGGGGAAGCTGTCGGGACCGGCTTTGGCACCGTCACGCGTCAACTCGACGCTGCCATTGACCAGATAAACACCGCGGGTGGAAGACGCGAGCGTCACGGAACCGGCGGTTTCGATGCTGGTTGTCTTGTGCCCGATCGTGCCGTCCCCGTTCAGGTCGACATTGTAGAACGTTTCGACATCCACAAAGTTGTCGAGGCTAGCACTGCTGATATAGGCACCACTGGCATCAGTGATCCACTCACCATAGGAACCGTCTGTATTTTTCCAGAGCACCTTGAAGCCGCCATTGAACGCTTCAGCTTGAACGGCCTCCCAACCCGGGATACTGTCTGGCCCGGTTTTGACACCGTCGCGCGACAACTCGATGCTGCTATTGACGAGGTAGACCCCACGGGTCGAAGAGGCGAGCGTAACCGACCCGGCGGTTTCGATATTGGTTGAGAAATGCCCGGTCTGACCGTCCCCATTCAGATCGACACCATAGAAAGCCTCGACATCTATGACATTTCCAATTCCGGTGCTGCTGATATAGGCGCCGCTGGCGTCAGTGATCCATTCGCCATATTCTCCAGCCGCGTTTTTCCAGAGC
>NZ_SMMF01000956.1:113565-114538 GCF_009711355.1 Roseibium sp. RKSG952
GGCTTGGATGGCCTGCCAGCCAGGGAAGCTGCCGGGCGCAGCTTTGACACCGTCACGCGTCAGTTCGACGCTGCCGTTGATCACATAGCTACCGCGGGTTGATGAGGCCAACGTCACGGAGCCGTCGGTCTCGATGCTTGTGGTTTTGTGCCCAATTGTTCCGTCACCGTTCAAATCGACGTTGTAGAATGTTTCGACATCTACAACGTTGTCGATCGCAGCGCTGCTTAGGTATTCACCGGCCGCATTGGTGATCCATTCGCCATAGGAGCCGTCGGCGTTTTTCCAGAGCACCTTGAAGCCGCTATTGAACGCTTCGGCGTGGATAGCCTCCCAGCCCGGAATGCTTCCCGGTCCGGCATTGGCACCGTCTCGGGTCAGCTCGATGTTGCCATTGACCAAATAGCCGCTGCGGGTCGACGAGGAGAGCGCCACGGAGCCATCGCTTTCGATGCTTGTGGTCTTGTGCCCGATTGTTCCGTCACCGTTCAGGTCGGCGTTGTAGAATGTCTCGACATCCACAAAGTTGGATATAATCCGGTCAGAGATGTGTTGCCCCTGGCTGTTGACCGTCCACTCCCCAAAGCTGCCGTCTGCGTTTATCCACAGAACGCGGTAGCCACCGCCTGAAGCTTCGGCCTGAATGGCTTGCCATCCTGCAATCGAGCCTGCCCCGATCACCTCACCGCGCAAGGTCAACGCAACGTTCGAGCCCGCTGAGTCCAGCACGTAGATACCGTGGTCCGCATGCTGCAGCGTCGTACCCGTTGTATCGACGTCAGATAGTTGCATGGCGGTTGCGATGTTCGACCAGGTTAACTGTTGCACACCGTTCAGGAACTGGATTAGTTCAACATCATTTGCGACGGTAAAGGTGATACGTGTGATGACGTTCAGAAACTCGTAGCTGGTTCCGTTTCTCAGGAACAGGTAGTTGCTGATCGCAGTTGTAAACCTGATGGTATCCGTACCG
>NZ_SMMF01000956.1:114695-119969 GCF_009711355.1 Roseibium sp. RKSG952
TAAAACGACCCGTCATTGCTTGTCACGATCGCAATATCGTTGCCGAGATCGCCATATACCTGATCGGAGCCGGTACCGTGCGCCAGATAGATCGTGTCGTTCCCCCACCCGCCGTAGATTGTGTTGTTGTTGCTTCCGTTGGAAAACGAGTAAATCGTATCGTTCCCGAGGTTGCCACGCAAAACGTTCTGGGCATGGTTACCAAAGATTGTATCATTGCCAGACCCACCTGATGCGTTTTCAATAACCACGCCATGAGCTATCGTGAAACCGCCCTTTATGACATTCGCATGCGATACGCCCCCACCGCCGGTTGCGGAATAGTCCAGTGTAGCAGGGCGCAAATCCAGCACTGCATTGTAACCACCCACATGCTGGAGAGTATCAATACCGCCCGTGTCCCAGATAGCCTGATAGCCGACACCCGTACCGTTTGGTGAGGGAAGAGTATAGGTGTTGTTGCCTGAGTTTGTCGTGGTATTCGCGCCGTACATCGCTTGGAGTGCGGCAATGTCCAGTGCGCCAAGACCAGTAGAACCGCCATATGTCGAATTAACCGGAAGCAGCCCATCTTTTGTGGTCCAGCCATCATTGTACGACATGACGGTATAGACGCCCTGGTTGAGGTTGCCAGCGCCAAATGAATTGAACGGCGAAGTTACACCGCTCATGACAGTCGTCCCCAGACCAGTATCGTGTGGATGGCCTAGACCAAGAGCGTGTCCCAACTCATGGAGCAAAGTTGTAAAGAAATAGCCGCCAGGGTCACCATTTCCACCGGAGCCAGCTGTCCAGTAGTTGGTGTTGAACGCACCGATCGATGGGCTGTTTGATGGTGTGTAGTGGAAACCAAGTGTGTTCGGGGAGCTAAAAAAAGAACTTGGTGCGATAACCTCTACTAGATCGGCAGATCGTGAACCGGATTCGACAAATTTGATGTTTGCGACTGCCTCGATCACCGCAAGAGCTGCGCGAAAATCAGCCTTGTATTCAGCTGTCCAGGCTTGTGTATTAGAGTACTCGCCAAAATGATAGGTGATTGTTGTGACGGTGTTTGGATTGCCGTCTCCGTAGGCACGTGTTCCCTGGATCGCACTAAGCGGTGAAGATGAAGAAGGTCTTGGGATATATGTCGTTGTAGCCATGTGTCTGCCTCAAATTCGGCGATTTTGATTGCGCGTACAATTCACGCGCAAGTTGTCATTTTCGTGGCGATGAAAGCCTGCTGCGCGCAAAATTAATTTTTTGTTATGGTAAGTCTAGCGGCTTTGGAAACTGCTACTGCACACGATGTCAGACCGCGGCATTTTGGTCTCGGTTGTTTGGTGTTTTGATCGTGGGATTGCAGTCAAATCCACAACAAGTCCGGACATATGGGCGGCTGAGAACAGCAAGCCGTTAAACGAAGTCGTCACTAGAATTTGCAGGAATCATCAACTGGTATGTCGAGCAGTGAATAGACCGGTGCGCAGGTGCGCACCGGTCAGTTTTTGTCAGCGCCCGCGAATACGCGGATCAAGCGCGTCGCGCAGGCCATCGCCCAGATAGTTGACGCTGAGCACGGTCAGCGAGATCGCCAGACCGGGCCAGAAAACACGCTCGGGGTATTGCTGCAGATAGTCGACCCCATCGAATAGCAGTCGTCCCCATGTCGGGAAATCGGGCGGGAACCCCAGGCCGAGGAACGACAGGGCACTTTCCGTAATGATCGCTGTAGCGATGCCCAGTGTTGCCGACACCATGATGGGTGACAGAACGTTGGGCAGAATGTGACGCGTGATGATCTGCGTGTTGCTCGTGCCAATGGACCGTGCGGCCAGTACGAACTCACGCTCTTTGATCGCCAAAACATCACCACGAACGATCCGCGCAGTCGGCATCCAGGAGGTCACGCCAATCGCTGTTACGATCAGGATAAAGATACCACGCTCAAGCCCGAATGCTGCAGACAGAGGTTCACGGAACAGCAACATCATGACCAGCAGCAGCGGCAGCAAGGGCAGGGCAAGGAACAGGTCGGTCAGGCGCATCAGCGGCCCGTCAAGGCGTTTGAAGAACCCGGCAACAACCCCGATCAATGACCCCAGCAGCAGTGCCAGCAGCATCGCAGTGATGCCTACGGAAACCGAGGTCTGACCACCTGCCATCATACGCGCCATGATATCGCGGCCCAGTTGGTCTGTGCCAAATGGGTGCGCAAGGCTGGGCCCTTGATTCCGCGCCCGGATGTCAATCTGGGTGGGATCAATCGTCCAGATATAGGGGCCAAGATAGACCGCCGCGACGATGAAGATGAACAACATCGCCCCCAGCATTGCGCCCTTGTGTGTCTTGAACTGATCCCAAACGTCACGCCATTGGCTGCGCGGTGGGGTAGCCAGCTCTTCCATCACATCCGTGGTTGGCAAGGCTGTTGATGCAGGCGCGAGACCTTCGTCGGGGACCAGAGTGTCGGTACGATCATGATCAGTCATAGCGAATCCTCGGGTCCAGAATGCCATAAAGTACATCGGCGATCAGGTTGAACAGCACGATCAGCACGGCAAAGATGAAGGTCAGGGTTTGGACCATCGGCAGGTCGTTGGCTTGAATGGCGCCAATCAGCAGTTGACCGATACCGTTTACCTTGAACACTTGCTCGGTGATGATTGCACCGCCGAAGATGGCGGGAATACCCAGAGCAATGACCGTGACAACCGGGATCATCGAGTTGCGCAGGACGTGCACCATGACGACGGTATATTCGCTCAGTCCCTTGGCGCGTGCTGTGCGCACATAGTCCTGATTGAGGTTGTCCAGCATCGAGGCGCGCATGAAACGGCTGAGCTGCGCCGTGATCTGCAGTGCCAGAACCATGACAGGCATGATCATTTGCTTCAGCTGAACGACAAAGCTGTCCCAGCTGTCGACAACATGGGTGGTGTCATAGATCGACGGGAACCAGCCAAGTTGAACCGAGAAGATCACGATCACCAGAACACCCGAGAAGAAGGGTGGGACCGAGAAGCCGACCATCGAGACGAACGTACCCATCTGGTCGAACCAGGAATACTGGCGATAGGCCGAATAGATGCCGATGGGCAGGGCGATCAGGATGGCGACCACATAGGCAGTGCCAACAACCCACAGGGTCTGCGGGATACGCTGAACGACGATGTCCATGACGGGTGAACGGGTTTGCCACGAAATCACGCGCAGATCACCTTCAGAGAAGGTTGTGCCAAAGATCGAGTCGATCAGCACCTGCGGTTCAATCCAGAAAAACTGCACGATCCATTTCCAGAACCGGATATGCATCGGCTGACCGAGGCCAAGTGCCTCGCGCATCTTTTCTTTGACTTCGGGAGGAACAGTGAGCGGAACCTGCGCCATTGGATCGCCTGGTGCGAACTCGAGGAGCAGGAAAATGACGAGGCTGATGAACAGAAGCGTTGGAACGGCCAGTATCAGTCGTCTGATAGTGAAGTTGAGCATTAAAAGGCGCCTTTATATGCGTCTTCTTGTTGGTGGAATATGCGAAAGACCGCGCCCCGATAAAGATCGGGACGCGGCTTTGCAAGGCTAACGCTTAGGAACCGGTTTTACGGTACCAGTCAGCGATGTTCCACAGTTCGCTGTCCCAGACGTTCAGGACAACGCCACCCAGCGTGTTTGAATGCGCCGACAGACGGCCACGGTGTACCAGCGGGATCATACCGCCGTTTTCAACCATGATGTCGTTCAGCTTTTTCGCGATCTCAGCGCGCTGCTCCAGACCTGCGGTCTCGGCCAGCTGACCATGCAGCTTGTCGAATTCCTCGTTGCAGAAGCGGCTGATGTTCTCACCCTGCCACTGAGAGTCAGGACGCGGAGCTTTGTCGCACAGGCCGTTACCCAGATAGGACTGAGGGTCGGTGCCGTTGAAGGTATTGGCATACATTTCAACGTCAGCATAGAACTTCTGGAAAGTGTCCGGCGAGCCCGGGTCACCACCGAAGAAGACCGATGCGTTGATGTTGCGCAGCTCGGATTCGATACCGATCTGGCTCCACCACTCTTTGATCAGCGCCTGGAAGTCCTGACGAACGGCGTTGGTCGAGGTCTGGTAGACGATTTTCAGCGGAACACCGTCCTTTTCACGAACGCCGTCACCGTCAGTATCTACGATGCCTGCGTCATCCAGCAGTTTCTTCGCACCTTCGATATCCTGCTTGTCACAGGTCATCGAGGTCGAGTTGAACGCAGCAGGAGCCGGAACCCAGTTACAGGTGACCTTACCGGCCTGACCGTAGCCGATTTCAACCAGCAGCGGACGGTCGATCGCCAGCGACATCGCTTTGTAAACAGCCGGGTCCGTCAGGAACGGATGCGGATGCTTGGCTGTCGAACGCTCGCCTTCCGGCAGTTCGGGCGACGGATTGGTCTGGTTCATCATGATACGCTCGACCAGCGGGCCGAAGCCTGCGACCGGGGTACCTTTGCCGCCTTCCTGCATTTGCGCGATCACTTCGGGCGCCAGCTGCAGGTTCCATGCGTAGTCAAACTCGCCGGTTTCCATGACCGCACGGCCAGCCGCGGTTGCATCGCCGCCACCTTTGAAGGTCACGGTCGCAAAGGCCGGTTTCGCCGGATCACGGTAGTTGTCGTTGGCCTTGAAGGTGATCACGTCATTCGGCTTGAACTCGGTGACGACAAACGGGCCAGTGCCGATCGGGTTAAAGTTCTGCTCGGTGCACTCTGGGGCCTTTGCACCCATGCAGTTTTCAAACTGAGCTTTCTGGATGATGGGGCTTTCGCCGCCAACAAACGGTCCGTAAGGGAACGGGGTAGGTGCGTCGAATGTGACTTTAACAGTCATATCATCAACAGCTTCTACCGAGGTAACGCCTTCGAATTTGGTTACCTGCGCACAGCCACCTTCGGGGTCCATGCAGTAGTCAGCAGTGAATACAACGTCCGCAGCGGTGAACGGTGTTCCATCCGACCACTTGATGCCGGGTGCGATTTTCCAGGTGATAGAGGTCAGGTCTTCGCTGACGCCGCCATTTTCAACTGTAGGAATCTCGGACGCCAGGAAGGGAACCATGTTGCCGTCTTGGTCGTAGCGAGCCAGAGGCTCGATCACCAGTGAGGCCGATTCCACATCCTTGGTACCGCCCGACAGGAACGGGTTCAGGATTGAGGGTGCTTGCCAATAGATGATGCTGACATTGCCGTCCGATCCACGCTCGGCAAGGGCCATCGGGGCCATAGCCGTGCTGGCGATCGCACCAAGCAAAAGGGTCTTGATTTTCA
>NZ_SMMF01000956.1:120092-120997 GCF_009711355.1 Roseibium sp. RKSG952
TGTCTCGATTATCTCCGCAAGGCCTGCGGATTTGGCGTTGCCGTACCTGGGTGCAAGGCGCTGAAATGAAACATAAATGCAATTCACGTTTCGTGTTTTCCGCCCTCTCCCAAAAACGGTTACGCGGCGTATCGAAACAGAGTTTCTGAAAATTGCAAGCCTTGCCGCTGCGAAATTCGGTAATGCGTTTGACTTTTCCCGCTTTGCGGCCTTAGCGTTTGGCAATCAAAAAATATAAGCCGCCAAGGGGAGCGTGCGCGTGCTGGACCAGCCAATTGCCCAGATCAGAAAACTGCGGGTTGAATTTCAAACCAAAGATGGACCCGTCGTCGGGGTCGAAGACGTCTCGTTCGAAGTAAATCCGGGTGAAACCGTTTGTATTGTTGGCGAATCAGGATCCGGAAAATCGGTGTCCTCGCTTTCGCTGATGCGGTTGGTCGAGTTTGGCGGTGGTGAAATCGCGGGTGGCCAATTGCTGTTCGACCGGCGTGATGGCGAAGAGATGGACCTGTCCAAAGCCGATCAGGATCTGATGAAACAGATTCGCGGCAACGAGATCGGAATGATCTTTCAGGAGCCGATGACCGCCCTGAACCCGGTGTTTACCGTCGGGCGTCAGCTGACCGAAGGGCTGCGCATCCACAAGAACATGTCCAAATCCGAGGCCGAAACACGAGCCCTGGAATTGTTGCGTCAGGTCCGAATCCCCGAACCCGAACGCCGCCTGAAGCAATACCCGCACGAATTGTCGGGCGGCATGCGACAGCGCGTTGTTATCGCCATGGCCATGGCTTGTGAGCCACGCCTGCTGATCGCGGATGAGCCGACGACAGCGCTCGACGTGACCATTCAGGCCGAGATTCTGGCCCTGATGGATCGTCTCAAGCGGGAAACCGGCACGGCCG
>NZ_SMMF01000956.1:121143-147655 GCF_009711355.1 Roseibium sp. RKSG952
GGTCGAGGAGGGGTCGGTCAAAGAAATCTTTGAGAACCCTCAGCATGACTATACCAAAGCGCTGCTGGCTGCGGTTCCGAAACTTGGTGAAATGCAAGGCAAGGCCGCGCCTGAACCAATGAAGCTGTTGGGCGTCGAAGGCCAGAATATCGCGCCAATCCCCGGCACCGAAGAGGTTCTGCTGACGGTCAAAAACCTGACGACGCGCTTTCCGGTCAAAGGCGGTTTGCTGCGCCGTACGATTTCCAATGTGCACGCGGTCGAAGATGTCTCGTTCACTTTGAACAAGGGACAAACGCTGAGTTTGGTCGGTGAATCCGGCTGCGGGAAGTCATCAGCAGGCCGTTCTATTCTGCGCCTCGTGGAGCCGATGTCTGGCGAGGTCGATCTGGATGGCGTCGATATCATGAAGTTGGATCAGGGCGGACTGCGTAAGGCCCGTCTGGACATGCAGATGATCTTTCAGGATCCGTTCGCCTCGCTGAACCCACAGATGCAACTGGTAGATCAGGTGGCAGAACCGATGCGCAATTATGGCGTCGCTTCGGGCACGGAACTTCAGGATCGTGTTGCGCAATTGTTCGACAAAGTGCACCTGCCGCGCAGCTTCATGCGGCGCTTTCCGCATGAGATGTCCGGTGGTCAGCGGCAGAGAATCGCGATTGCGCGTGCACTTGCACTGAATCCCAAGCTGATCATCGCGGACGAGGCAGTTTCGGCGCTGGACGTATCCGTTCAGGCGCAGGTTCTGAACCTGATGATGGAGCTGCAGTCCGAACTTGGCCTAAGTTACCTGTTCATTTCACACGATATGGCCGTGGTCGAACGTGTCAGCCACCATGTAGGCGTCATGTATCTGGGCCGGATCGTTGAGTTGGGACCGCGTGCGCGCGTCTTTGAGAATCCTCAACACCCGTACACTCAGGCCTTGATGAAGGCAGTTCCGATCGCAGACCCCAATAAGCGAAAGTCAGAAAAGGATCTGAATTTCAAGCCGATCCCTTCGCCAATTCATCCAATTGGATATGAGCCCGAGCCTTCGGTCTATCACGAAGTGGAACCGGGTCATTTCATTCTGACAACAGACAGCGGGTACTGAAACCCATGTCAAACCGCCTGACGCCGCTTGAGATCATGACCAAGCTGATCTCGTTCCCGACGGTGAGCCGCGACACCAACCTGCCGTTGGTCGAGTGGGTCGAAGGGTATCTGGACAGCCACGGGATCAAATCGCATCGCTGGCCTGATCCGGATCAACCGCACAAGGCCGCCATATTTGCCCATGTCGGCCCGTGGGAAGAGGGTGCTGTTGTTCTTTCGGGGCATACCGATGTTGTGCCGGTCGATGGTCAACCGTGGGACACCGATCCTTTTGTCGTTACCGAGAAAGACGGAAAGTACTTTGGTCGCGGTACCTGCGATATGAAGGGTTTCGATGCATTGGCCATTTGGGCTTTGGTCGAGGCGCAATATGCTGATGTTAAACGCCCGCTCCAGCTGGCGCTCAGCTTCGATGAAGAGATCGGATGCACCGGCGCACCGCCGATGATCGTGGCGATGCAGGACGTATTGCCCAAAGGTTCAGCCGTTGTCGTTGGCGAACCTTCGATGATGCAGGCGGTAACCGGCCATAAAGGAGGTATCGGTTTCGATACCCATATCGTTGGGTTCGAGGTTCACAGCTCGATTATGCACACCGGCGTCAATGCGATCATGGAGGCCGCGCCTCTGATTGACTGGGCCAACGATCAGAATGCCCAAAACATGGCCGCTGAACCCAGCGATATCGCAGCAATCTTTGACCCGCCATGGACCACCTGCCACGTGGGCATGATTCAAGGCGGTACGGCCCATAACATCACCGCCAAGGACTGCCGGTTCATGATGGATTTCCGCATGGTGCCGGGAGAGGCAGCCTCGCAATGGGAAAGCGCTTATCTGCAAGAGGTTCGGAAAGCCGAGGAGCGTATGCAGATAGTGCACCCCGAAGCCCGCATCGAGATTTCTCAGAACTTTGCGGTACCTGCCTTGGTCCCGGAACAGGATGGTGAGGCTGAGGCGCTTGTGCGGTCTTTGACCGGTGACAACGCGACCCACGTCGTGAGCTATGGTACAGAGGCCGGACAGTTTCAGGAGGCCGGGTATTCTGCCGTCATCTGTGGTCCGGGCGACATTGCACAGGCCCATCAGCCCAACGAGTTCATTACGATTGCACAATTTAACGAAGGTCAAAAATTCATGGAACGTCTGCTGGAGAAGCTTACCGGCTGAACCGGGACGTAGCGCCTGAGCATTCGATTCAGGCAATAGCTTGAGGGAGGACGAACAATGCCCGTGAAGAACAGGCTTGCCGATATGCATGGCGAGATCACCAAGTGGCGCCGTCATCTGCACGCCCATCCCGAGCTGATGTATGACGTTCAAGAGACAGCTGCATTCGTGGTTGATCGGTTGAAAGACTTCGGTGTCGATGAGATCACTCCGGGGATCGGAAAGACCGGGGTTGTGGCTGTTATCCGGGGCAAGACTGATACTAAGGGACGTGTGGTCGGGCTGCGGGCGGATATGGATGCGCTGCCGATCGAAGAAGCCACCGGATTGGACTACGCCTCAACCGTTTCAGGCAAGATGCATGCGTGTGGTCATGACGGCCATACCTCGATGCTGTTGGGGGCCGCGCAATATCTGGCTGAGACCCGGAATTTTGACGGCACGGTCGTTCTGATTTTCCAACCCGCAGAAGAGGGTGGAGCCGGCGGTCTGGCAATGTGTCAGGACGGGCTTATGGAGCGTTGGGGGATTCAGGAAGTTTACGGCATGCACAACATGCCGGGTCTTCCGGTTGGTGAGTTCGCTATCCGGCCCGGAGCTCTGCTTGCGTCCTCGGATGAATTCGAGATCGTCGTGACCGGGAAAGGTGGGCACGCCGCTGCCCCCCATGATGCCGTGGATACAACGCTTGTCGCCTCTCACATCGTGGTGGCATTGCAGTCGGTTGTGTCGCGTACGGTTGACCCGATCAAACGTGTTGTTCTGACGGTCGGCACGTTTGAAACTGACAGCGTCGCATCAAATGTGATTGCGCATACGGTCCGGTTGCAGGGGACTGTCAGAACGCTGGATCCCGAATACCGCAAAATTGCAGAAGAGCGCGTGCGCAGGATTGGCGAGGATACGGCCTCAGCCTTTGGTGCCGAAGCTAAGGTGACTTGGACACCGGGATATCCGGCTACCGTCAATTCAGATGCTGAGACTGCGTTTGCAGCCGAGGCGGCAGAGGCTGTGGCGGGCAAAGTCAACGACAACACTGATCCGATCATGCCGTCTGAAGATTTCGCCTACATGCTTGAAGAACGGCCAGGAGCCTACATCTTCATTGGGAACGGGGATACGGCGATGTGCCATCACCCGGAATACAACTTTGATGACGACGCGATTCCCGCCGGGTGCAGCTGGTTTGCTGAACTGGTGGAACGACGAATGCCAGTGGCATAATCACAGGGGAGAATGACATGCCGATCAAGAACCGTCTCGCTGAAATGCACGATGAAATCACCGGCTGGCGGCGTGACATTCACCAACACCCCGAAATTCTATATGACACACACCGCACCAGCGCTTTGGTGGCCGATAAGCTCCGCGCGTTTGGATGTGACGAGGTAGTCACCGGTATTGGTCGCACCGGCGTGGTCGGCGTGATCAAGGGTAAGGCAGACACTCAGGGCCGCGTTATCGGGTTGCGTGCTGATATGGACGCACTGCCGATGCAGGAGCAGACCGGTCTGGACTATGCCTCGCAGACGCCGAATGCCATGCATGCCTGTGGTCATGATGGTCACACAGCTATGGTTCTGGGTACTGCAAAATATCTGGCTGAAACGCGAAACTTCGACGGAACGGCGATCGTGATTTTCCAACCCGCCGAAGAAGGCGGGAACGGGGCCGAAGCGATGTGCAAGGATGGCCTGATGGACCGGTTTGGCATTCAGGAAGTTTATGCCATGCACAACGTGCCGGGTGTACCGACAGGCCAATTTGCCATTCGGTCAGGCCCATTGCTTGCAGCGGCAGATGAGTTTGATATTCATCTCGAAGGTCATGGTGGTCACGCAGCCAAGCCACACGATACCGTGGATACCACTGTGATGCTGTCCCAACTTGTTGTTGCTTTGCAGACAGTTGTGTCGCGTAACTCTGACCCGATCCAGCAAGGAGTATTGTCGGTCACGTCTGTAGAGACGTCCTCGAAAGCCTTTAATGTGATCCCGCAATCTGCCCGTGTGCGGGGTACTGTGCGCACCCATTCCAATGAGATGCGCGACCTGATCGAAAAGCGCCTGACAGAGATCACAGAAGGTGTTGCCACCACCATGGGTGGAACCGCGACTGTGACCTATACCCGCGGCGTTCCAGTCACGATCAACGCCGAGGAACAGACAGGCTATGCCGAAGAGGCAGCGATTTCTGTGGGCGGCAGCTGTGCCGAGGCGCCGATGGTCATGGGGGGCGAGGATTTTTCTTTCATGCTCGAGGAACGCCCAGGGGCCTTCATTGTTTTGGGTAACGGAGACAGCGCCGGGCTGCACCATCCGGAATACAATTTTAACGACGAAATCATCCCGATCGGGTGCTCGTGGTTTGCAGAAATGGTTGAGCGCCGCATGCCGGCGGCTTGAACTGAATTAGGAGAGAGAAGAGATGCCAGTTAAGAACCGCTTTGCCGAATTACAGGACGAAATCACTGCATGGCGACGAGACATTCACGAAAACCCTGAAATCCTGTTCGAAACCCACCGCACCAGCGCTTTGGTTGAGGAAAAGCTGAAGGAATTCGGCTGTGATGAGGTTGTTTCCGGAATTGGCCGCACAGGGGTTGTGGGCGTTATCAAGGGAAAATCCGATAGCAAGGGCAAGGTGATTGGTCTGCGTGCGGATATGGACGCCCTACCGATCCACGAGGCGACCGGTGTTGAATATGCATCGAAGACGCCAGGCGCAATGCACGCCTGTGGCCATGACGGACATACTGCGATGCTGCTGGGGGCAGCAAAGTATCTGGCCGAGACCCGTAATTTCGACGGGACTGTGGTTGTGATCTTCCAGCCCGCCGAAGAAGGTGGCGGCGGTGGTCGCGAGATGTGCGAAGACGGCATGATGGACCGCTGGAACATTCAGGAAGTCTATGGAATGCACAACTGGCCGGGTAAACCGGTTGGCAGCTTCTCGATCCGCCCGGGGGCGTTCTTTGCCGCCACTGACCAGTTCGATATCACGTTCGAAGGGCGCGGTGGTCACGCAGCCAAACCTCACGAGACGGTGGATACGACAATTATCGCAGCCAAGGCTGTCTTGGCGCTGCAGACCATTGCATCGCGTAATGCTGACCCAATCGATCAGGTCGTCGTCTCGGTAACTTCGTTTGAAACCTCGTCTAAGGCGTTCAACGTGATCCCGCAAAAAGTGCAGATCAAAGGCACTGTGCGTACGATGAGCAAAGATATGCGCGATCTTGCCGAACAGCGGATCAACGAAATCTGCAACGGTATCGCAGCGACCTTTGGCGGTACAGCTGATGTCACTTATATCCGCGGTTATCCGGTCATGGTGAACAGCGAGGACCAGACCGACTTCGCAGCGGATGTTGCCCGCTCGGTCGCAGGTGAATGTGAAGAGGCACCTCTGGTTATGGGGGGCGAGGATTTCGCATTCATGCTCGAGGAGCGTCCGGGTGCCTATATTTTGGTGGGCAATGGCGACACGGCCATGGTGCACCACCCGGAATACAACTTTAATGACGAGGCGATCCCCGCCGGGTGCAGCTGGTGGGCTGAAATCGTCGAGCAGCGGATGCCTGCTGCATAACCATCTGGGGCGGGATTCACCTCAGTACTCAGGCCCGGTAACTGATGAAGTTGCCGGGCTTTCTAATTCAGGTCGAGTTTCTTGCATAACGCATCAATGACACCATCGAGTGCTGATTTCTGGGTATTCACACAAGCGCCCGCCGCGTTTCTGGCGTCGATCAGTGCAGCGTCATCCGATAGCCAATGGGCCACTGCATCTGTCAGTTCCTTGCTTGATTGAACTTCGACCGCTCCTCCGGCTTCGACCAGCGGGGCGAAGGTTTCAGCAAAGTTGTAATAGCCCGGCCCGGTGATGACTGCGGCACCTGCCTGCGCTGGTTCGAACGGGTTGTGGCCTCCGATTTCCTTAAGCGATCCGCCAAGGAACACGACAGGGCACAACGCGTACCATGTGCCGGTTTCTCCAAGCGTATCCGCAACATAGACCTGTGTGTTTGCGGTGATCTCATCACCCTTGCTGCGAAGCGCGAAAGATAATTCGGCGGTACTTACAAGCCCAGTCACCTCATCACGCCGTTCAGGGTGGCGTGGGATCAGCAGCAGCAGCAAATTGGGCCAAAGCTTCAGCAGTTCCTTGTGGGCCGCGAGAACCGTTTCTTCTTCGCCTGCATGGGTCGAGCTGGCGATCCACACGGGTCGTCCATCCAACTGACGTCGAATATCGGCCAACGTCGCCTCATCCACCGGTAATGGGTCAGACATAGCCTTGAGGTTCGTGCCGGGATGTACCCGGTCCGCCGGGGCACCCATTGCAATCAGATTGGTCGCGGTTCTATCGTTTTGCGTCAGGAATAGCTGAAAATGATCCAATATGTATCGCGCCGTTTTGGGGCGTTTTTTCCAACCTTCCACTGATTTCTCAGAAAGCCGGGCATTCAGCAGCGCGAGCGGTGTGCCGCTATTGGCGCTTTCAACAATGAGTCTTGGCCAGATCTCGCTTTCAACAAAGATGCCAGCGTTAGGTCTCCAATGCTCCAGAAAACGATGAACGGGGCCGCCCGTATCCAGCGGCGGGTATTGGTGGCGCGTGCGCGGCGGCATACGCTTTTCGATCAACGCCGCAGAAGTTGGTGTGCCTGATGTGATCAGGAATTCTGCATCTGGCAGACGCTGACCAAGGCGTTTGATCAGGCTGAGGACCGAAAGGCTCTCTCCGACGCTGGCTGCGTGAAACCAGATCAGCGTTTGGTTCGGGCGGGGCAGGGTGGCATACCCAAGGCGCTCTCTTTGGCGATCATTTGAAACGCCAGCCGTTTCCAGCTTGCTGCGTACAGTGCGCCATGCCAGGGGTGCCAGTACAGAGGTCAGGCCGCAGTACAGCTGGTACAGCAGCGTGGGTCGGCCATCCTGATCTGACATTTCAGCCGCCTGTATGGCTCATATGACGGCTCATCTGACCGTCGACCGACTGGCGGGAATAATCAAAGTCATGCCCCTTGGGCTTGAGGTTGATCGCAGCCCGGATCGCATTCTCGAGCGGTTCTTCCGTATCGGGATAATCACGCAAAGGCCCGCGGAGATCTGCCATATCTTCCTGACCAAGACACATATAAAGCTCACCGGTACAGGTCAGACGAACGCGATTGCAGCTTTCGCAGAAATTGTGGCTGAGCGGGGTAATGAAACCGATCTTCTGCCCTGTATCTTCCAGGCGGACATAGCGCGCGGGACCGCCGGTGCGCTCTGCCAGATCCGTGACCTGATAATGGTTTTCATACTCGGCGCGTACATCCTTGAGGGACCAGTATTGGTCCAGCCGGTCTTCGTTGCCGATGTCCCCCATAGGCATGACTTCGATCCATGTCAGATCCATGTCACGCTCGGCGCACCATTCGGTGATGTGGGGCAATTCTTCTTCGTTGAACCCCTTTAGGGCAACGGCGTTGATCTTGATCCGAAGCCCTGCTTTCTGAGCGGCATCGATGCCGTTGAGTACCTGCTTCAGCCGACCCCAGCGCGTGACTTTGGCGAACTTGTCTTCGTCAAGCGTATCCAGCGAAACATTCACACGACGAACACCGGCGGCATAAAGATCATCGGCAAAACGTGAGAGCTGTGATCCGTTCGTGGTCAGTGTCAATTCTTTGAGAGCACCGCTTTCCAGATGCCGGGTCATGGAGTTGAAGAACGTCATTATGTTGCGGCGCACCAGAGGTTCACCGCCAGTAATGCGGAGTTTTTCAACTCCCATCTTCACAAAGGTCGAGCACATGCGATCCAGCTCTTCCAGCGTCAGCAGCTCTTTCTTGGGCAGAAAGGTCATATTTTCCGACATGCAATAGACGCAGCGAAAGTCGCAGCGGTCCGTTACAGAGACGCGGAGATAGGTGATTGCACGTGCAAATGGGTCGATAAGCGGAGCGGTCATGCGTCATAGGTAAAGCGGCGACTGGTCAGCGGCAAGTGTGAACTACGCTTTTGGCTGGTGCAGATGCGCGCAGGGCGATAGGTTTCGGGTATGAGAAATGCGTTATTGGTAACATGCGTTCTGCTTGCGGGATGCGATACGGTGCGGTCGGCGTCAGATCGTGTGTTTGGCGGGTCAGACAAGCCTGCCCAAGCTGAACCCACGGTGGTTGAAGACGCAGTAGAGCCACAGCCTGCTTCGGCTGCCAGTGTTGGCTGGACAGGCGCCAAAACGACGATTGCCGGGTTGGGGGACCCCAACAAGGGCGGTCGGTGGTTGGAAACCCCATTGGTAGATACAGAGGTGACTGCGCGTGTTGTGGTGCCCAAAACCGGTGCGCAGGCCTATATCACTTTGGTTCCCGTTCAAGGCCCTGAAGGGGGCGGCAGCCGGTTGTCGGTGGATGCAATGCGGGCCTTGTTGATACCCTTTGACGAACTCGTCGAGCTGGAAGTCTATTCCAACTAGTCCTTCAGGTACTTGCCTGCTTCTTTCCGAGCGAAAGGCTTCATCGCGTCGCCATGCTTTGCCAGAAATGCACGGACGCGTTCGGGATCGTGTTTTGAAAGATCCCGAAGCCACCAGGCAACGGATTTCTGGATGAACCAATCCCGGTCGGGCACATATCCGGCGGCCCAGCCCAGGATGCGATCACGCCGTTGCAGGTCATCGGGTTTCGGGTGGTTCTGTTTTGTCCAGGGCAGGGTGGCTACCAATGCAGCGCGGCGTGTCCACATGTGATCCGATTTGGTCCAGTCCTCGATCTGATCGAGGCGCTGCGGGTCCGCGCTCAGACGTTTTTGCATCGCCATGCAGGCGTGATCCGCCACTGCCCAAGCATCGAAATCCGGTACCCAGCTCTGCAACAGTTCCCAGACCGCTTCATCCGGGCGAATTCTGGCCTGCGTCAGCAGTTTAGCCGCAGCAAGCCGCCCTTCATGAATGTTGGTCTGCCACAGGGCACTGGCCAATTCGACACGGGCAGGAACGTCCAACTCCTGTCGCCAGGCTTTGGTCAGGTCGTTCAAAACGGGGTTGGCGACACCCAGATATGGTCGTTCCACCTTATGATACGCCGCCAGCTGCTCGGCGCGTTCTGCATCGGCATGGGCTTTGATCTGATCGAGATAAACGTCGAGCATCGTCTGATCAGACCCGGATGCCTGTGGGCTTGCCATCAATCGTCTGATGGTTCTTTTCAGCCCAATGAGTTCGGAAGTCATCATCCGACTTACCATCAACCCATTGCTGCATCGTGTCCCGCTCGGACATATATTCCATAAAGGGTACTGCCCAGCCGCAAGAGGTCTGAACCAGATCGACATTTAGGTCATAGATCTGTCGCGCACTGCGATGGCTCGGGAAATGCTCGGCCAATTCCGCCCAATCCTTATCCACCGCATGAACTGTACGGGCGGAACCGTAAACCCGCAGGATCAGTGGCCGCGTCGTAAAAGAACACCACATGAGCGTCATGCGATTGACTTCAAGCAGATGACCAGCGGTTTCGTTCCCGCTGCCAGTCAGATTCATCCAGACAATTCGGTTGGGCCCTAGAACCCGCAGTGAATCCATCCCCTTGGGCGAGATGTTGACGCGCCCGTCTGTTCCGGCAGTGCCGACGAAGAACATGTGCTGCTCTTCGATGAACTTTTGATGTGGCGGGTCAAGCTGCGGGAACTGTTTAGCCATGGGTCACTCCACCGTAACGGATTTCGCAAGGTTGCGGGGTTGGTCCACATCGGTGCCTTTGGCGACGGCTGTGTGATAGGCCAGCAACTGAGCCGGAACCGAATACAGGATCGGGGCGAGGCTGGGATGAACGTGCGGCATTCTGATAGTGCTCCAGACACCATCTTTGGCCTCTGCGATACCATCGTCATCGGAAACAAGAATGACTTTGCCTTTGCGCGCCATAACCTCCTGCATGTTTGACACGGTCTTATCAAAGACCTCATCCCGAGGGGCCATGACGACGACCGGCATATGTTTGTCGATCAGGGCAATCGGTCCGTGTTTCAATTCGCCTGATGCATAACCTTCGGCGTGGATGTAGCTGATTTCCTTGAGTTTCAGCGCTCCTTCCATCGCCAGAGGAAACATCAGACCACGACCGAGGAACAGAACGTCCCGCGCTTCACTGAGGCGTTGGGCGGATTTGCGAATGGCGCGGTTTTGGTCCAGCGCGGTATTTAGCACCGAAGGCAGCCCACGCAGGGCAGCCGCGTGATCAGCCAACTCCTCATCAGTCAGTGTACCCCGATCTGCCGCTGCTTTCAGAGCAAGCATAAGCAGCACGCTCAGCTGGCAGGTGAAGGCCTTGGTCGAGGCCACACCGATCTCAACGCCTGCATGGATTGGCAAGGCAATATCGCTTTCCCTCGCAATCGAACTTTCAGGAACGTTGACGACCGACACGATCTTGTCAGCTTTGCCTTCGCAATACCGCAGCGCGGCAAGCGTATCCGCAGTCTCGCCCGACTGGCTGACGAACAGAGCCAGTGATCGTTCGGGGATCGGAGGTTCGCGATAGCGGAATTCGCTGGCGATATCGACTTCGACAGGCATCCGCGCCAGTTTTTCGAACCAGTATTTCGCGGTCAGACAGGCATAGAAGGCGGTACCACAGGCCACCATGGTGAGACGGTCGAGTTTGGTGAAATCCAAATCCGTATCGGGCAGTACAACCTGATCGCCGCCGGTTGGCAGGTAAGACCGGATCGCTTCGGCAACTACCACCGGTTGTTCCGCGATCTCTTTGGCCATGAAGTGTTTATGTTCACCCTTATCGGCCCGCGCATGGTCCAGCTTGATCTTGCGCTTTTCGCGGTTTGCAAGCTCACCCGCCTCATTCCGGATTTCCAGAGATGTACGGGTCAGAACAGCGCGATCACCTTCTTCCAGATAGGTGATCTGGTTGGTCAGCGGAGCCAGCGCAATGGCATCCGAGCCCACAAACATCTCACCATCGCCATGGCCAATGGCCAGAGGCGAGCCTTTGCGGGCCGCGACGATCAGGTCGTCCTCTCCGTCGAACAGAAACGCCAGCGCAAAGGCACCTTGCAATTTGTCGATGGTTTTGAACGCGGCCTCAACCGGCGAAAACCCGGAGTCCAAGTAGTGGGCAGTCATGAGGGCGACAGTTTCAGTGTCGGTATCGGTTTCGAAATTTATACCGTTTTCGGACAACTCGTCACGCAGATCACGGTAGTTTTCGACAATACCATTGTGCACAACAGCCACAGGGCCAGCCTTGTGCGGGTGCGCATTGTTGACCGAGGGCGCGCCGTGGGTCGCCCAGCGGGTGTGACCGATCCCGGATTTGCCGGGCAGGGGGTCATGGACCAGAAGGTCGCTGAGATTGACCAGCTTACCAACCGCCCGGCGACGCCCCAGGACGCCCGAATTTACTGTCGCAATGCCCGCGCTGTCATAGCCGCGATATTCCAGCCTTTTCAGTGCCTCAACCAGAATTGGGGCTGCTTCGTGTTGTCCAAGAACTCCGACGATACCACACATGGATCAGGCTCCTTTGTCGCGGCGAGCCTTCTTCGCCTTCAACATATCAAACAGTTTACGTGCATAACCGGGTTTGTTGTCCTGCTTGGCGCGGGCTACGGCCAGCGCGTCCGGTTCCACGTCACGAGTCACCACAGTACCGGTCGCCGTCATCGCACCGTCGCCGATAGTGACAGGCGCGACCAGCATGGTGTTCGAGCCGATAAACACCTTCTCGCCAATGGTGGTCTGATGTTTCATCACGCCATCATAGTTGCAGGTGATTGTACCAGCGCCGATGTTTGTCGCCGCGCCAACCGTCGCATCACCGATGTAACTAAGGTGATTGACCTTTGCCCCTTCGGCGATCTCAGCGTTTTTGATCTCAACAAAGTTCCCGATGCGGGCGTTCTCGGCCAGTTCCGCACCGGGACGCAGGCGGGCATAGGGGCCAACGACCGCGCCGCGGCTGACGTGGCACCCTTCTAGATGCGAGAATGCACGGATCGTTGCACCGCTTTCAACGGTTACACCCGGGCCAAACACAACATTTGGCTCAATGACAGTATCACGGCCAATTACCGTATCCGCAGCCAGATAGACGGTTTCCGGCGCCATCATCGTAACACCCAGATCCAGCAACTCGGCCCTTGCGCGGCTCTGGAATACCGCGTCCGCAACGGCCAGATCAGCGCGGGAATTCACGCCGAGTGTTTGCGCTTCGTCACAGGCAACAGCGGTAACCTTGAGGCCACGATTGCTGGCGATCTCTACAACGTCAGGCAGGTAATATTCGCCCGACGCATTGTCGTTGCCAACCGCATCGATCAGGGAGAACAGCGTTTTTGCATCACACGCCAAAAGACCTGAATTGCAGAGTGTTATGGCGCGTTCTTCTTCCGAGGCGTCCTTGAATTCTACAATCCGTTCCAGCGTTTCACCTTTCATGACCAAACGCCCATAGCGGGCTGGATCTGCTGCCTGAAATCCCAAAATGACCAGATCGTTGTCGGACCGTGCTGCAACCATCCGTTCAAGTGTATCGGGCTGCAGGAACGGTGTGTCGCCATAGAGCACAACGATATCGCCCTCAAAATCCTTCAGTGCATCACGTGCCTGCGCGACAGCATGCGCGGTGCCTAACTGCTCTTCCTGAACTGCGATCTGAGCGATGTCGTCCTCGGCTGCTGCCGCCTTGGCGACTGCTTCGGCACCGTGCCCTGTTACGATGACAGTTTGCTCGGGCGACAGAACTGCACCTGCGCGCATCGCATGAACCAGCATAGGTACCTGGGCAATCGGGTGCAGTACTTTTGGAATATCCGAATTCATCCTGGTGCCTTTTCCGGCTGCAAGGATGACAAGGGCAATACTCATGAAATCGTTTTCTCTTTGTGTTTTGTTGCCGTCCGTTTTATCCGCTGAGGGCAAAGGCGCAAGCGGTTCGGGCATCAAACAAGATTGCCGTTTGCAACACGACATGGCGGAAACCTGCCGAGCAAGGAGAAAAAATGCGCACGGTCATCTTTGATCTGGACGGCACTTTGGCGGATACATCCGGGGATTTGCTGGCAGCTGCAAACCACTGTTTTCGTCATATGGGGCATGGGGATGTTCTAATCGACGGGCAGGACGCTGCAGTCGCCTTGCGCGGTGGCAGAATGATGCTGACACATGGTCTGAAGCGTGTTGGAGAGTATTCTGAAGATACGGTTTTCGAGTATTACCCGATGCTTTTGGAGGCTTATTCAAAGGCGATAGATACGCACACGCGGTTCTATCCCGGTGCACTCGAAGCCGTCGATATTCTTCGGGGTGCGGGATATGGCGTCGGTATTTGCACCAACAAGCCCGAGGGGCTGGCCGATTTGCTGCTGACGCGGTTAGGGGTGCGGGATCAATTCGCGTCTCTGGTGGGTGCCGATACTCTGCCTGTTCGCAAACCCGACCCGGAACCTCTGCGTGAGGCAGCGCGGCGCGCTGGTGGGCATCCGGATCTGTGCGTTCTGATCGGAGATTCCGATACCGACCGAAACACCGCAAAAGCTGCCGGCGTTCCATCGGTTCTGGTGACCTTCGGCCCGTCGGGTGACGATATGGCGGCGCTGGAGCCCGAAGCGCTGCTACATCACTTTGACGACCTGCCAGAGCTTGTGACCGACCTGATCGGTGCGGCAGCGTGATCCCTTGACCCGAACCCATCGCGGACCCACAACAGCATTATGACTGAAACGTTTTCTGGCAGCTTCACCCAACAGGAACCCATCCCGGAAGAGGCTATCGAGGCCGCAATGGCCGTGCTGCGCCACGGGCGGTTGCATCGCTACAATGTTCTGCCCGGTGAGCTGGGCGAAACAGCTCTGCTCGAGCAGGAATTCGCAGCCCAGATGGGTGCCAAGTACTGTCTGGCGGTGTCCTCTGGTGGATACGCGCTGGCAACGGCACTGCGAGCGGTTGGGGTTCAGCCCGGCGATCCAGTTCTGACCAACGCGTTCACCCTGGCGCCAGTGCCGGGTTCTATCGCCTCAGTTGGGGCTCGTCCGATCTTTGTCGGCGTGACTGAAAACCTGACCATCGATCTGGATGATTTGGAGGCCAAGCTGGGGCAGGCCAAAGTCCTGATGCTCAGCCACATGCGCGGGCATCTGTGTGACATGGATCGCCTGATGCAGATGTGTGATGCGGCCGGAGTAATCGTGATCGAAGATTGCGCGCATACGATGGGTGCTGCGTGGCGCGGTCAGTTGTCGGGTCGTCAGGGTGCCATCGGATGTTATTCTTGCCAGACCTATAAGCACGTAAACTCGGGCGAGGGCGGGTTGCTAATCACCGACGATGATGAGTTGGCGGCTAAGGCAACGATGTTGTCAGGGTCGTACATGCTGTACGAACGTCACCTGGCCGCCCCGGGCCCTGAAGTGTTTGAAAGGATAAAATACACCACGCCAAACGTGTCAGGGCGAATGGATAACCTGCGCGCGGCGATCCTTCGGCCGCAACTGCGTGATCTAGATCGTCAAGTTCAGCGTTGGAATGAACGGTATGTCGAGATTGAAAAGGGCCTGCGCGGAACGCCGGGTCTGACGATCGCCGAACGACCGGAAGAGGAAACCTATGTCGGATCCTCTATTCAATTCCTGTTGCTTGGCTGGTCGCCCGAGCGCATCGCTGATGTTATTCGTCGATGCGCAGAGCGCGGCGTTGAGCTCAAGTGGTTTGGCGGGGCTGAACCAAATGGATTTACCTCACGCTATGATAGCTGGCGCTACGCCGAATCCGAGCAGATGCCTGAGAGCGACCGCATTCTCGCAGGCATCATGGACATGCGCGTTCCGCTGACATTCTCGCTGGACGATTGCCGACTGATTGCACGTATCATTCGTGCGGAGGTGGGTGCGGTCTACCAGTCCTGAGCCTTTAGGCGCTTTCGAACTCTAACAACGGCTTATTGTTTTTGCTCAGCCGCTCCACAAAGCGTTTTTGCTGCTTTCCATGTGGGATCCGCAGTTGTGAATGCGGTGCGTTGACTCTGGGTCGGTCGGGAAATAACAATTCGATTTCGGCTCTTGCTTCCTCGGTTACCGAGGACAAGGCCGCATCAGTAAGCAGCAGGCTCTCGCTAGGTGCGCCATTCGCAAAGATGATCTCATGTGCGTCGAACAGCAGGTGATAGTAGGTCACACTCTCAAGCCCTTGATCGATCTCGATCCCCGGTAATTCGGTAAGTTTGATCGCTGACACCAGCACATCCGGCGTGCCGAACATGCGGTTGGCAACAACGGACGAGGTCTGCATCCGGTGTTGGCGCGATACAAGAAGGTCTCGGTTAGGCAACCCGTTTCCCAAAGCCCCGACACCGATTCTGACAGGGTGAAGCTTTGGATGTATTGCCAGATCTGTTGCGTTTAGTGATCGTTTTCCAATCCACTGCAGAGGCTTCAGGCCATTCTGCGTCATGACCATGTCACCTATGCGCAGGGTCTCGACCGGACGTTCACCGAATTCGGTTTCGATCTGCGTTCCCTGGCAAAAACAGACGATGAGTTTGATGTTGTCGACGATAGCGCCAAGACTGTCATCTAGCCCCAGCTCTGTGAAACGCAGCGTGTAGTCACCGGCGCTAGGGAAATTGACGTCCAGCGAAATACTCTGGAAACTGTTCGTCGTGGGCAGAACGGTCATTGAAGCGATGACATTGCCTCCGCTGTCCAGAATCTCGACAACAAACCCTTCCTGACCCGCATTGCTGTTCGAGGCTGTGCGTAGTGCGGTATCCAGCGTCAACCTTCCCGAACTGGGGTCGGTGATCGTAAAGGTTTGCTCCATAACCGTTGTCTGACCAGAGTTGCCGTCAATCTCTGCCACGCGGTTCGATGAGCCATTTCCCAGATACGCGCCTTCGGTGTAGTTGGCCTCGATATCTGTTCCGGACCAATTTGCACTGCCGTTATTAAAGTCGCCATTTATAATCACATTGGTTGGCGGCATCTTTTCACTCACTTTCAAAAAAACAAACAGCCGTAGTCGGTTAGAGGGGTGATGTGTCAGAAATAAGATGTGTTCAAGCCGAAACTTCGCTTGTGGTTAGCGCTCGTTTTGCGCGGTCTGTCTTGACCCGTCACGGACTCTGTGACAGGTTATTTGAACAGGTGTTCATTAAAGGCGAAGAGGAGAGCGCAGATGTTCACGGACACGATGAAGTTCGATCTAGGTGAGGATGTGAACGCGCTGCGCGAGATGGTGCACCGCTGGGCGCAGGAACGCGTCAAGCCGCTGGCGGCCGAGATCGATCAAACAAATGCCTTTCCCAATGAGCTTTGGAAAGAAATGGGCGATCTCGGGTTGCTGGGCGTCACGGTGCCTGAAGAGTATGGCGGGGCAGGGATGTCATATCTGGCTCACACCATTGCGGTTGAGGAAGTCGCTCGCGCATCTGCTTCGGTTTCGCTGTCATATGGTGCTCACTCGAATCTCTGCGTGAATCAGATCAAACTGAACGGCAACGAAGAGCAAAAGCAAAAGTACTTGCCGCGACTGATCTCAGGCGAACACGTGGGCGCATTGGCGATGTCCGAGCCTTCGGCCGGATCCGATGTCGTGTCGATGAAGCTGCGTGCTGAAAAGCGCAATGATCACTACCGCCTCAATGGCAACAAATACTGGATTACCAACGGACCCGACGCGGACACTTTGGTCGTCTATGCCAAGACCGACCCGGATGCCGGTTCAAAAGGGATCACAGCCTTCCTTGTTGAAAAAGAAATGAAGGGTTTCTCCACCTCGCCTCATTTCGACAAGCTTGGTATGCGCGGTTCCAACACGGCTGAACTGATTTTCGAAGACGTCGAAGTGCCGTTCGAAAATGTACTGGGGGAAGAGGGTAAGGGCGTGGCCGTTCTGATGTCCGGGCTGGACTATGAACGAGTCGTTCTGGCCGGGATCGGAACCGGGATCATGGCTGCCTGCCTTGATGAGATCATGCCCTATTTGGCCGAGCGCAAGCAGTTCGGCAAACCCATCGGGACCTTCCAGCTGATGCAGGGCAAGATCGCGGACATGTATACTGCGATGAACTCGGCCCGGGCGTACGTATACGAAGTGGCAAAGGCCTGTGATCGGGGTGATGTAACCCGTCAGGATGCGGCAGCGTGCTGTCTGTATGCTTCGGAACAAGCGATGTCACAGGCACATCAGGCTGTTCAGGCTATGGGCGGGGCCGGGTTCCTGTCAGACGCTGCGGTCAGCCGGATTTTCCGTGATGCCAAGCTGATGGAAATCGGCGCCGGAACCAGCGAAATTCGCCGGATGCTGATCGGGCGCGAGTTGATGAACAAAATGCTCTGAGAAAAGAAAACGCCTCGCAGACGAGGGAACTGCGAGGCGCTTGTATCGAGGGATCAGAAGCGATGGACGTAGGATACGCCGACCAGCCACGGATCAATTTCGGCCTTGCCGATATTGTTGCCGTTCAGCGTGACGTCCGAGTCGATGTCGAACCAGCGGACGTTCAGACGGACTGCGCCTTTGTCAGTGACCATATAGTCCAGACCGGCCTGCAGCGAGACGCCGAAAGAATTGTCGACCTTCAGATCACCCAGCGGCGACTGCTCGTCGAAAAAGACGGTGTAGTTCAGACCGGCACCTACGTAGGGCTTCCACGCGCTGTTGGTCGGGAAGTGATAGTTCAGCGACAAGGTGGGCGGCAGGTGCTTGACAGTGCCAGCCTCAGTGCTTCCACCCAGTGTGACTGTGTGCTTGAACGGGGTCGCAGCAAGCAGCTCGATACCCAGGTTGTCACGGATGAAATACTCGGCGGTGAAGATCGGACGGGTATCCGAGTCGATGTCAGCGTTCAGGCCTGCCAGCGTCCCATTGTCGGATTTAGGGTCGAGGTATCCAACACCGACACCAACGGTCCAATCACCCTGGTTCTGAGCGAAAGCGGGCACAGCAAGCGCAACAAGCGCGGTGGAAAGAGTCAAAGCGGCGAGTTTATTGGTCATCATCTGGCCTTTGAATTTGTTGATGACTTCTTTTTGAGTGGATGCGTGCCTGCACACTCTGATCTGCATCAAGTTTCAGTGATTGGCCGATATATCCAAGGACGCTCAAGTAATTGTAAAATATGGGGTAAACGCTATGCGTCCCGCTAAGATCATACCGGGTTTGCGCCCTGAGGGTGGCTGGGACATCCCAGCTCGGCTGAATATGGCGCAGCAGTGCCTTTCGCACCCGTCGGATCAGATAGCGATCGTGGATCTGACCGGTTCTGATGAGGCACGAGTGACTTATGGCGAACTCGCCCGAATGACCGACGGGATCGCGAGGGCTTTATTGCGTAAACTGCAGCGGGGTGATCGCGTCGGTGTGTTGCTTAGTCAGTCGCCGTGGTGTGCGGCGGCGCATCTAGCGATCTGGAAGATCGGCGCAATTTCAGTGCCCCTGTTCAAGCTGTTCAAACACAACGCGCTGGCATCCCGTCTGGGTGATGCCGGTGTTCGGTTGGTCTTGACCGACCCGGAAGGAGCCGCTCTGCTTGGCGCTCTGGCTGAGCCACTGATGGTAGATGAGATCGGTGAAGATGGTGATGCGATAGACTTCGCAGATACAGGTCCCGAAGATCCTGCGGTTCTGATTTACACCTCCGGTACTACTGGCAGTCCAAAGGGTGCCCTGCACGGACATCGGGTTTTGACAGGCCATCTGCCCGGCGTTTCCATCAGCCACAACCACTTACAGGCGGGGGACTGCCTTTGGACACCGGCCGACTGGGCCTGGATCGGCGGGCTGTTTGATGTGTTGATGCCGGGACTGGCGCTGGGCGTTCCCGTCGTGGCGGCCCGACTGGAGAAATTCACGCCCGATGCCTGTGCCGATGTGATCGCGCGTGGTGGCGTGCGGAATGTGTTCTTCCCTCCCACTGCCCTTCGAATGCTCAAAGCTGCAGATCAGTCGATCTCTGGTCTGCGCTCGGTTGCATCAGGCGGTGAGCCACTGGGCGCGGAGATGCTGGCCTGGGGCGAGAAAGCGTTTGGTCTGACGATCAACGAGTTCTATGGCCAGACCGAGTGCAACATGGTCGTGTCGTCTTGTGCTGAGGATTTTCCGGTCCAACCCGGCTGCATCGGCAAGCCGGTGCCTGGGCATGAGGTTGCGGTGATCGACGAGGATGGTGTTCCGACGAGTGAAGAGGGCGACGTCGCCATCCGGCGCGGCTCCGCTTCAATGCTGCTGGAATACTGGAACCGACCTGCAGCTACAGCCGAGAAGTTCCGCTGTGACTGGTTAATCACTGGCGACCGCGGCGTGTGGGAGGGCGACTACCTGCGCTTTGTTGGTCGCGATGACGATGTGATCACCTCGGCCGGCTATCGTATCGGCCCGGCGGAGATCGAGGATTGCCTGCTGACCCACCCGGCGGTGGCGACGGTGGGTGTGGTCGGCAAGCCTGACCCGATACGGACCGAAATCGTCAAGGCATACGTAGTGCTGAAACCGGGAGCCAAAACGGCGGAGCGTGAGTTGCAGGATTGGGTCAAGGACCGTCTGGCGCATTACTCCTATCCGCGCGAGGTGGCATTTCTGCAGGAACTGCCGATGACCGTGACCGGGAAAGTGATCCGGAAGGAATTGAAGATGCGTGCAGCGGCGGAGAGGGCTCCATGAAGCATCTGCTGATTATCATTCCGTTGTGCCTCGCTAACGTAGGCGAGGCAGTCGCTGAAATCGCTCCCACGCCGATAAATGTCTTGGAGTGGTTTAACGGTTGTGCCCAGCTAACTCAGTCCTCGAACGGCATGGTCATGGATATCAACTGTGCAGATCTTGCTATTGAATACTGCACTACAGGTCGAGCTGAAGATAAACGATTGCAATGCCTATCTAATCTTTCCGCGCACATTGTTTCTCTTTCGACTGCAATCAAAAACGATTTGCCTCAAGAAATCGAAGGTTCAAGTTGGGCCGCGCGAAATTATGAACGTAAGTACTCAGAATTGAGTGAAGACGTCTTTGATGTTTGCGATGCGTCTCCCGTTGAAGGAATCCCCTTAGATATGTGGTGCGATATCTATTTGACGACAGGAGATTGGGTGCAATGGCGTTATCTACAGCGACTTACCTTGGAGGATAAGCAATGAAACTCACATCCAAAGCCATGCCCGCCTCCGAGGGCTTCAAGGCAAACCGCGCGGCCCATCTCGACGCGCTGGCGCAAATCTCTGATGCAGCCGACGCAGCTCGGATGGGTGGGGGCGAGAAATCCCGCGCAAGGCATGAATCGCGGGGCAAGATGCTGCCTCGTCGACGGGTGGCGAACCTATTGGACCCGGGCTCTCCATTCCTCGAAATCGGCGCAACGGCGGCGCACGGGATGTATGGGGACGCTGCACCCTCTGCTGGTGTCATCGCGGGTATAGGTCGCGTGCAGGGGCAGGAGGTCATGGTGGTGTGCAATGACGCCACTGTGAAAGGCGGCACCTATTACCCGATGTCGGTCAAGAAACACCTCCGCGCGCAGGAGATTGCCGAGGAAAACAACCTGCCCTGTATTTATCTTGTCGATAGCGGCGGCGCGAACCTGCCCAATCAGGATGAGGTCTTTCCGGATCGCGACCACTTTGGCCGCATCTTTTACAATCAGGCACGGATGAGTGCGAAAGGCATCCCTCAGATCGCGGTGGTCATGGGGTCGTGTACAGCGGGCGGCGCCTATGTGCCCGCAATGTCCGATGTGACGATTATCGTCAAAGAACAGGGCACCATCTTTCTGGCCGGTCCGCCTCTGGTCAAGGCTGCAACCGGTGAGGTGGTGAGCGCCGAAGATCTGGGAGGTGGTGACGTCCATACCCGCCTGTCCGGTGTAGCGGATTATCTGGCCGAGGATGACGCTCACGCGCTCGCCTTGGCGCGTCGTGCGGTTGGATCGCTGAACCGACGCAAACCGCAGACAGTGGATTGGGCCAGCCCCGAAGACCCGGCCTATGATCCCGAGGAAATTCTTGGCGTCGTCCCGGCTGATCTGCGCACGCCGTATGATATTCGCGAAGTGATCGCACGGCTGGTCGATGGCTCGCGCTTTGACGAATTCAAGCCCCGGTTTGGTGAAACGCTGGTGACCGGCTTCGCCCATGTCAAAGGCTGCCCGGTTGGGATCATTGCCAATAATGGCGTCCTATTCTCGGAAGCGGCACAGAAGGGCGCGCATTTTGTCGAACTGTGTTCGCAGCGCAAAATCCCCCTGGTGTTTTTGCAAAACATCACCGGCTTCATGGTCGGGCGGAAATACGAAAACGAAGGTATCGCACGGCACGGTGCCAAGATGGTGACGGCTGTAGCCACGACGAATGTGCCTAAGATCACGATGCTGGTCGGCGGATCGTTTGGTGCGGGGAATTACGGCATGGCCGGTCGTGCGTATCAGCCGCGGTTCCTGTGGACCTGGCCCAACTCTCGCATCTCGGTCATGGGCGGTGAACAGGCGGCGGGTGTTCTGGCTACAGTCAAGCGTGATGGGATCGAGCGGCAAGGTGGCTCCTGGTCTGCCGAGGAAGAGGCCGAATTCAAACGCCCCACGCTGGAGATGTTTGAAGAGCAATCGCATCCTCTCTACGCGTCAGCCCGACTTTGGGACGATGGAATTATCGATCCTCGCAAAAGCCGGGATGTGCTGTCGCTATCACTGAATGCAGCCTTGAATGCGCCAATCGAGGAGACACGCTTTGGCGTGTTCAGGATGTGAGAAATGACTACGTTTCGCGGATTGATCGAGGACGCTTGGCATTTGCCTAACAGGCCTGGCTTGATTCTTAGTTTGACGCAAATTGACGGCGTACCTGAGATTGGAATGCAGATATCAATTGCAGGTAAATCTGCGACAATCAAAGAGCTGGGCCGCAATTCTACAGACGGTCAGGTTGCGTCCACGAGGAATTGCCTAACTGGTAGACCTTGCACTCCCTTCGGAAGCATTTTCGCTGAATGGAATAAGGAAGGGATAGCTCCTGAGGAACTTCACCTAATATGGGCAACAGAAGAGGTTATGATCTGATGTTCAACAAAATCCTGATTGCCAACCGGGGTGAGATTGCCTGCCGAGTAATGGAAACGGCTCAGAAGATGGGAGTCGCCTGCGTTGCTGTGTATTCAGACGCTGACGCCTCGGCACAGCATGTGCAGATCGCAGATGAGGCGGTCCATATTGGAGGAGCGGCCCCCGCGGACAGTTACCTTCGTGGCGACGTGATCATTCAAGCCGCACTGGATACCGGCGCACGTGCAATTCATCCCGGCTACGGCTTTTTGTCTGAAAATCCTGATTTCGTTGATGCCGTCGAAGCTGCAGGGCTGACCTTCATCGGGCCATCGGCGGATGCGATCCGCAAGATGGGTTTAAAAGATGCCGCGAAAGTTCTGATGGAACGGGCAGGGGTGCCCGTAGTGCCAGGATATCATGGCGATAATCAGGACCCGGAACATCTGTCGGGCGCGGCAGTTACCATCGGCTATCCCGTGCTCATCAAGGCCGTCGCTGGCGGCGGCGGCAAAGGAATGCGGCTTGTTGAAAAGCCCGAGGATTTTACCGCTGCGCTGGACAGCGCACGTGGTGAGGCTCGTACCGCGTTTGGTAATGATGCGGTTCTGGTTGAAAAATTTGTGGCCAAACCGCGCCATATCGAGGTGCAGGTGTTTGGCGACGGCACCCATGCCGTACATCTGTTCGAACGGGATTGTTCGCTACAGCGTCGACACCAGAAGGTGATCGAAGAGGCACCGGCACCCGGAATGACGCCTGAGATGCGTGAAGCGATGGGGCTGGCAGGCGTGCGCGCGGCAGAGGCCATTGGATATAAGGGGGCAGGTACGGTGGAGTTCATCGTGGATGCCTCGGAAGGACTGCGCCCGGATCGGTTCTGGTTCATGGAGATGAACACACGCCTGCAGGTCGAGCATCCCGTCAGCGAAGCCATCACCGGTGTCGATCTGGTCGAGTGGCAATTGCGCGTTGCAGCCGGTGAAAGCCTGCCCAAGCAGCAGCAGGATCTGTCGATCAACGGCCATGCTTTCGAAGCTCGGCTTTATGCTGAAGACGTGCCCAAAGGGTTCTTACCTGCAACGGGTACGCTGACTCATCTGCAGTTTCCATCCTATTGCCGTGCTGACAGTGGCGTCAGGGCAGGAGACGCGATTAGCCCCTGGTATGACCCCATGATCGCCAAAGTGATTGTTCATGGGCCCACACGTGAAGTCGCGCTGGAGTCGCTGCATCGAGCGCTAAAGCATACCGAGGTCGCGGGTACGGTGACCAATCTTGCTTTCCTCGGTGCTTTGACACGGCATCAGGGATTTGCATCAGGTGATGTGGATACGGGTCTGATCGGACGAGACCTGGACAATCTGGTTCAGGAGGCATCAGTGACACCATGTTCGCTGGTGGCCGCGGCCATGGTTGCCCTGAAACTGGACGATCCAGATGAAGAAAGCGGTTTCACACTTTGGGCCCCGCTGCATCGTGCCGTCCAATTGATGCAGGGTGGTGAGGTCGTCGATCTGGATGTTCAGGTTGAAAGCCCTGAACGGCAGATCTGGCAGGTCGGTCCCGAGACTGTGGTTGCGGAAAGAACCAATGGGCGTTGGAGCCTCGACGGAACTCCGATGCCAAATGTTGCTGTGTCCGGCTCTGAAATTACGGTGTTCGACAGTTACGGTCAGGTGCTTGGGTTCGCCGATCCGTTGGATCGGGACACCAGTGCAGCAGGCGATACGAATGTGGTTGAGGCACCGATGCCCGGTTTGGTGAAGGCGGTCTTTGCCACTGCCGGAGAAGCGGTGAAAGAAGGTGATCGCCTTGCCATTCTCGAAGCCATGAAGATGGAGCATTCTTTGTTGGCTGCGCGTGACGGTGTCGTTGCCGAGGTTCTCGCAGAAGCTGGCGCACAGGTTGAGGCCGGGGCGGCACTGGTTCGTCTGGAAGAGGAATGATCTTTCTGCTTGTCGCCTGGCAGCAGCTTGTGGTGCTGTGAAGCATAGAATTTGAAATCCGGGAAAGGGACGGCCATGGGTGAACGCGTTGAGGTTTTTGAAGTTGGTCCGCGAGATGGACTGCAGAACGAAAAACGTGAAATTCCGGTGGCCGAAAAGGTGGCGCTGGTCGATTGCCTGAGCCGCGCCGGGTTCAGCAGAATTGAGGTGGCCAGCTTTGTCTCGCCAAAGTGGGTACCGCAGATGGCGGGCAGTGCCGAGGTGCTGGCCGGTATCAATCGTACATCTGGGGTGCGTTACGCGGCATTGACCCCGAACATGCGCGGTTACGAAGATGCTTTGGCAGCCGGGGCTGATGAGATCGCCATCTTTGCGTCGGCATCCGAAGGATTCTCGAAAGCCAATATCAACGCCACAATCGCTGAATCGATCGAGCGTTTCGTTCCGATACTCGAAGCAGCACGTCACATTGATCTGCCGGTTCGGGGTTACGTATCCTGTGTGACGGACTGCCCCTATGACGGACCAACACCGCCCGATAAAGTTGCCGAAGTGGCCGATATGCTTTTTGCGCGCGGATGCTACGAAATCTCGTTGGGGGACACGATCGGACAGGGTACACCCGACACGATTGCCCGAATGCTGCTGGCTGTTCGCGAACGGGTACCTGTGACACGGCTTGCTGGCCATTTCCACGATACCAATGGCCGTGCCATCGATAACATCGACGCATCTCTCGCGCTGGGCGTTCGTGTGTTTGATGCGGCGGTCGGCGGATTGGGGGGATGCCCCTATGCACCAGGCGCTGCGGGCAATGTGGCGACCGAAGCGGTTGCGTCACATCTGGAGCGTTTGGGTTACGAAACCGGTCTGGATATGGCGGTTTTGGAAGAGGCCGCGGAACTGGCGCGTGCCATGCGATCGAATTAAGAGGCAAGCATGTTTGAAACAATCACCCTGGCAACGGACGCGCGCGGCGTGGCAACGCTGACGCTGAACCGCGCGGACAAGCACAATGCCATGTCAGCACAGATGATTGCAGAACTGACGCAGGCCGCAAGGCAGCTCGGCGAAGATGAGGCAGTAAGGGTAGTTGTCCTGACCGGTGCGGGCAAAAGTTTCTGTGCCGGTGGTGATCTGGGGTGGATGCAGGCACAGATGGCCGCGGATCCTGCGACACGCTTTGTCGAAGCGCGTAAACTGGCCGAGATGTTACAGGCGTTGAACACACTGCCGAAACCCCTGATTGGTGCTTTGCAGGGCAATGCATTCGGCGGCGGGGTTGGGATGGCCTCGGTTTGTGATGTGGCCATTGGCGTCGACAGCCTGAAAATGGGCCTGACCGAAACGCGCTTGGGCCTGATCCCGGCTACAATCGGCCCGTATGTTGTCGCCCGAATGGGAGAAGCACGCGCCCGTCGCGTCTTTATGTCCGCCAGACTGTTTGACGCGACAGAAGCGGTTGATTTGGGACTGCTGGCAAAAGCCGTGCCTGCCGAGGCTCTTGCAGAGGCAGTTGAGGCAGAGGTGTTACCCTATCTTTCCTGTGCACCCGGAGCGGTTGCTTCAGCGAAAGAACTGGTCAGAACACTGGGTCCCACTATTGACGACGACTTGATTGATCATACCATCAAGGCACTAGTTGACAGATGGGAAACAGATGAGGCGAAGGAAGGAATCGGCGCATTCTTCGATAAACGAAAACCTGTATGGAATAGTAAGGTTTAGCCGTATCTCCTAATTTAACGGTGAACTGGAAACTGCGGTGAATTTTGCGGTTGTCACAAACGGATTATTCCACCTCTTTGCGCCTGTGTTCTGTTGACCCTCAGACCCCACACGGATACAGAATGTCCAGTCAACACGCCAATTGACGGCGCATCCAGATGATGGGGGCGCAGGAAAGGAGCTACTCGTGGAAGACCTGTTGCGGGAATATCTCCCGATCCTGGTGTTTCTGGCCGTTGCCGTAGGCCTTGGCCTTGTCCTTATTTTGGCTGCTGTCGTGCTTGCTGTTCGCAATCCCGACCCCGAAAAAGTCAGCGCCTATGAATGTGGTTTCAACGCGTTTGATGACGCGCGTATGAAATTCGACGTCCGATTCTATCTGGTCTCGATTCTTTTCATCATCTTTGATCTGGAAATTGCCTTCCTGTTTCCCTGGGCAGTCGGTTTCCGTGACATCAGCGATGTCGGGTTCTGGTCGATGATGGTGTTCCTGGCAGTGCTGACCATCGGCTTTGCCTATGAGTGGAAGAAGGGG
>NZ_SMMF01000956.1:147737-182394 GCF_009711355.1 Roseibium sp. RKSG952
CAAACACCGCAGGTGCCGACAAAGAAGTCGCCACCCAGGCCCTGAATGCCGAGTTGCAGGACAAAGGGTTTCTGCTGACTTCGTCCGAAGACATCATCAACTGGGCGCGCACCGGTTCGCTGCACTGGATGACATTTGGTTTGGCCTGTTGCGCGGTTGAGATGATGCATACCTCGATGCCGCGTTATGATGCGGAACGGTTCGGCATCGCTCCACGTGCGTCCCCTCGTCAGTCAGATGTGATGATCGTGGCGGGAACACTGACCAACAAAATGGCCCCGGCGCTGCGCAAGGTTTACGACCAGATGCCCGAGCCGCGCTATGTGATCTCGATGGGATCCTGTGCGAATGGCGGTGGTTACTATCACTACTCCTATTCGGTCGTACGCGGTTGTGACCGCGTGGTGCCCGTAGACATTTACGTTCCGGGCTGTCCTCCAACTGCCGAGGCGCTGCTGTACGGCCTGATGCAGCTGCAACGCAAAATCCGCCGTACCGGCACTATCGTGCGCTGAGGAGAAAGCTGATGAGTGAAGCACTCAAAGAACTTGGCGCGCAGCTGGAATTGAAACGAGCCGATTGCGTTCTTTCATGGGACGTCACCCACGGAGAACTCAACGTTGATGTGGCACCTTCGAACCTGGTAGAATTCGTCGAATATCTGAAGGCTGATCGTACGTGCCAGTTTTCGACCCTCGTGGATATCACCGGTGTTGATTACCCTGAGCGTCCCAAGCGGTTCGATGTCGTCTATCACTTCCTGTCGATGTACCAGAACCAGCGGATTCGACTACGCGTGTCCATCCGCGAAGAGGACATGCTGCCCTCGATTGTTGAGGTTCACCCGTCGGCCAACTGGTTCGAACGCGAAGTATATGACATGTTCGGTATCCTGTTCTCGGGGCATCCGGATCTTCGGCGTATCCTGACGGACTATGGTTTCCGCGGTTATCCTTTGCGCAAGGACTTCCCGACAACCGGCTATACCGAGGTTCGCTATGACGAAGCGCAGAAGCGTGTGGTTTATGAACCCGTATCGCTGGTGCAAGAATACCGTCAGTTCGATTTCATGAGCCCTTGGGAAGGTGCGAACTACATTTTACCAGGGGATGAGAAGCAGGAGACCGAGTAATGGGTGGCATCTGGTGGCTGATCCTGTCTGCGCTGACCATCATTCCGATGGTGAAGATTTTGCCTTTCTTTGGGATCAACAAATACTGGTGTCTGCTCTGTTTGGTTCCCTTTGGCACGATCGCGTTGCTGTGGTGGGTCGGGCTTAAGCTACAAGAGTTGGAGCGCCGCTGAGATGCTGATGCTGGGGGAACTGATCGTAATTGGCGCACTGGGCGTGCTGCTGGCTGGGGCGGCAGCTAAGGCTGCTGAAGCCGAAAAGGTTCGCGTGCGGGCCGAAGCGAAAAAGAAACGGGGGCGTTGATGGACGGCTCAAGATACGATGACGGCAGCACGGACGCGCTGAGCGGAGAACAGAAGATCCGCAATTTTAACATCAACTTCGGCCCGCAACACCCTGCGGCGCATGGAGTTCTGCGTCTTGTGCTTGAGTTGGACGGTGAGATCGTCGAGCGCTGCGATCCGCATATCGGTCTGCTGCACCGTGGCACCGAAAAGTTGATGGAAAGCCGGACGTATCTGCAGAATCTGCCGTATTTCGACCGTCTCGACTACGTGGCGCCGATGAATCAGGAACATGCCTGGTGTCTGGCCATCGAGAAGCTGACGGGCGTGGAAGTGCCCCGGCGCGCCTCGTTGATCCGGGTCCTGTATTCCGAGATCGGCCGCATTCTGAACCACCTGCTGAACGTGACCACGCAGGCAATGGACGTTGGTGCACTGACGCCGCCTCTGTGGGGCTTTGAAGAGCGTGAAAAGCTGATGGTGTTCTATGAGCGCGCATGTGGTGCCCGCCTGCACGCAGCTTACTTCCGCCCCGGTGGCGTGCATCAGGACCTGCCGCCGGAATTGCTGGACGATATCGAAGCATGGAGCCATGAATTCCCTGCTGTGATGGATGACATTGACGGGCTGCTGACCGAAAACCGCATTTTTAAACAGCGCAACGCCGATATCGGCGTCGTGACCGAGGATGACATTCAGAAATACGGTTTCTCGGGCGTCATGGTTCGCGGTTCGGGCTTGGCATGGGACCTGCGCCGTGCGCAGCCCTATGAATGCTACGACGAGTTCGAGTTCCAGATTCCTGTCGGGAAGAATGGCGACTGCTATGATCGCTATCTGGTGCGGATGGAAGAGATGCGACAGTCGTTGCTGATCATCCGTCAGGCCATCGCCAAAATCCGCGAGTGCCCCGGAGATGTTCTGGCGCGCGGCAAGATCACCCCGCCGAAACGCTCGGACATGAAAACCTCGATGGAGAGCCTAATCCATCACTTCAAGCTTTATACCGAAGGCTTCCACGTCCCCGCGGGCGAAGTCTACGCCGCAGTAGAAGCACCCAAGGGCGAGTTCGGCGTTTATCTGGTCGCCGACGGCACCAACAAACCCTACCGCGCAAAACTGCGCGCGCCGGGGTTCCTGCACCTGCAAGCCATGGACCACGTCGCGAAAGGTCACCAACTGGCCGACGTCGCCGCCATTATTGGCACGATGGATGTTGTGTTTGGAGAGATCGACCGGTGATGAAGTGCGCTTTTGCCATAGGTCTAGGTGCGCTCGTCGCAGCGACGAACCTCGCCGCCGCGCCACATCCGACGGCGCAGGTACTTGAGGTTATGCGCGAAAGTGGTTGCCGACTGGAAACATCGGATGCCGAAGGTGCATTCGCTTCGCGTGGATTGACGCCAGAAGATGTCAGCGCTGTGATCAACAAATGGGCCGAACAAGGATTGGCCGGGCTGAATGGCTCGGTCTTTGAAATTGCACCGGCGATTTGTGGAGTGCATGGTTTGGCAGTTGAAGATTCCGAAGGGCGGGCGGATGCGCTGCTTGAATTTGTTCGACTGAACGGCTGCCGGATGGGAGAAGAAGAGGCTGACATCAAGTTGCGGCCTGCGGGCTTCTCCAAGGCCGAAACTCCGATACTCATCGATCACCTGATCGCCGAAGGCCGTGCCCGTCAGGAAGACCCATATATTATCGTGATTGGAGATGCCTGCTAATGCTGCGCCGTCTGCACCCCGAACAACCCGACAGCTTTGCTTTCACTGCTGCCAACCAGCAATGGGCCGAAGCGCAGATTACCAAGTACCCTGAAGGTCGTCAGGCCAGTGCGGTCATCCCGCTGCTCTGGCGTGCTCAGGAACAAGAGGGTTGGCTGAGCCGCCCGGCGATTGAATCTGTCGCCGACATGCTGGGGATGGCCTACATCCGGGTGCTTGAGGTTGCATCTTTCTACTTCATGTTCCAGCTGCAACCGGTTGGTTCGGTGGCACATATTCAGGTCTGCGGCACGACTTCCTGCATGATCTGCGGGGCTGAGGATCTGCTCGCGGTCTGCAAGGAAAAGATCGCGTCCAAACCGCATGAACTGTCCGCTGATGGCAAGCTGAGCTGGGAAGAAGTTGAATGTCTGGGCTCCTGCACCAACGCACCGATGGCACAGATCGGTAAGGACTATTACGAGGACCTGACTGCTGAGAGTTTTGGTAAAATCCTCGATGATCTGACATCTGGGAAGGTTCCGGTTCCGGGGCCGCAAAACGGTCGATATGCAGCGGAGCCACTGAAAGGTCTGACCAGCCTTGTTGAACATGACGCTGGCAAACCACGTTATAACGCGAGCGTAGAGCTGGCGACTGATCTGCACGACACGGTCAAGCGCATCGACGGAACCGAAGTTCCGATCCTGACCCCTTGGCTGGATAAAGATGGCAAACAAGCCGGCGCGAGTGCTGCGGCAAAACCTCCGAAAGCGCCAGAAGCTCCGAAGCCTGCGGTAAAACAGGCCGAAGAGGCAAAGAAAGCCAAATCTGAAGCCAAGGTCGAGGAAGATGCGCCCGAACTGTTGTCAGGGGCGCGGGATGGCAAGCCTGATGACCTCAAGCTGCTGAAAGGTGTCGGGCCAAAGCTGGAACAGACACTCAACGAGTTGGGTTTCTACCACTTTGATCAAGTTGCTGCCTGGACACCGTTGCAGGTGGCTTGGGTCGATGCGCGCCTGAAGTTCAAGGGTCGTATTGAGCGTGACGGCTGGATTGAACAAGCGGCCAAACTGGCGGCAGGTGAAGAAACCGAGTTCGCCAAGCGCGCTAAGGAAGACGGTACCTACGACGAGTAGGTCAAACAGGAATGAGTACGCCTGAAGGGGCACACAGACGAGATGGACCAAGACAAAGAACAGGCCATGGCCCGAAAAGGGCGCCATATCGGAGTGGTGATTGCCGTCACCATGTTGGCTTGGCTTGCGATGTCATTGTTCATCGGCCCTGCGCTGGGACTACCGGGGCGATATGCGCTGCTGTTCGATTTCGCCGCTCTGGGTGGTTTCGTTTATGCGGGCGTCAACATTTTTCAACTCTGGCGCATGCGTCAGGATAGCCAAAGGTAAGCTAACGATGCTGAAGGATCAGGACCGGATCTTTACCAACATCTACGGGATGCATGAGCGTACGCTGAAAGGCGCGCAAGCCCGGGGGCATTGGGACGGCACGGCTGGCCTGATCGGCAACGGGCGTGACTGGATTATCCAGACGATGAAGGACTCGGGACTGCGTGGTCGTGGCGGCGCGGGCTTCCCAACCGGTCTGAAATGGTCGTTCATGCCGAAAGAAAGCGATGGCCGTCCAGCTTATCTGGTTGTGAATGCTGACGAATCCGAGCCTGGAACCTGCAAAGACCGCGAGATCATGCGCCATGATCCACATACTCTGATCGAAGGCTGCCTGATCGCTTCCTTCGCGATGAATGCGCATACCTGCTATATCTATCTGCGCGGCGAGTACATCCGCGAGCGCGAGGCACTGCAGGCTGCGATCGACGAAGCTTATGACGCGGGTCTTTTGGGAAAGAACGCCGCTGGATCGGGCTGGGATTTCGACCTGTTCCTGCATCATGGTGCAGGGGCGTACATCTGCGGCGAAGAAACTGCTCTGATCGAAAGCCTTGAAGGCAAAAAGGGTATGCCGCGGATGAAGCCGCCGTTCCCGGCGGGGGCAGGGCTCTATGGCTGCCCAACTACTGTGAACAACGTCGAATCCATTGCGGTTGTACCGACCATCCTGCGCCGGGGCGCCGACTGGTTCGCAGGCTTTGGTCGTCAGAACAACGCGGGCACCAAGTTGTTTGCCATCTCAGGCCACGTGAATAACCCGTGCGTGGTGGAAGAGGCGATGTCGATCCCGTTCGAGCAACTGATCGAAACTCATTGCGGCGGCATTCGTGGTGGTTGGGACAATCTGCTGGCTGTGATCCCCGGAGGCTCGTCAGTGCCATGTGTGCGTGGCGAAGATATGCGAGACGCGATCATGGATTTCGACCATCTGCGCAATGACCTGGGATCGGGTCTTGGAACAGCGGCGGTGATCGTCATGGACAAGTCCACCGACATCATCAAAGCGATCTGGCGGCTATCGAAGTTCTACAAACACGAAAGCTGCGGCCAATGTACGCCATGCCGCGAAGGTACTGGTTGGATGATGCGCGTGATGGACCGTCTGGTGCGTGGTGAGGCCGAACTTGAAGAGATCGACATGTTGTTCGATGTGACCAAGCAGGTCGAAGGTCACACAATCTGTGCTCTGGGTGATGCTGCGGCCTGGCCGATCCAGGGCCTGATCCGTAATTTCCGGGAAGAGATCGAGGACCGCATCAAGGCTCAGAAATCGGGCCGCATGGGTGCGATGGCAGCGGAGTAAGTCCAATGGAGTTGTTCGCCGAATATTCCCACGCAATCGCCTCGCTGGTGATTTTTACCCTGATCGTGTTGTTACTGTCGCCTTTCTCGGCACTTGCAAAGGCCAGCAAAGGTCTGGCCCCCGGTGCGACGCCTGATCAGGACTATTCGGAAAAGGCTTATCGCCTAAACCGCGCTTACCTTAACGGAACTGAAACCCTGCCAGCGTTTCTGACCGTCACTGTGGCCGCGATTTTGCTGGGGGCTAGCCCGTTCTGGGTGAACCTGCTTGCTTCTATAGCGTTGGTTGCACGAGTAGTGATGTTGATCGTCCATATTCGTGGGGTCGGCAAACCGCACAGCGGGCTACGATCGGTTCTCTATGTCATTGGATGGGCTTGCATGATGGTGTTGGGGGTGATGGCACTGGTGGCCTCGTTTTGAATTGGGACAGAATACGTTGTAACACCGGTCGGGAAAAACGACTGACTGTTACTAAAGGGTATCTGGGGATACGGAAATGAATAAAAATACTCTTGTTATTGGGGTGTTAGTAGCGACAACGCTGGTCGCTTCGTGCGGCAAATCGAAGAGCGAACGGGTTCTGTTCGATGGGCAAGCCTTCCGCGCCAAAGCCAGCTATGTAGATAAGAAAGTGTCGCGCGCCGATTTTACTGTCACGATCAACGGCGTTTCGGCGTCCCTGGACGGAGCGCGTGAGGCGGGGCGGTATGAGGGCACCCGGTTCTGCATTCAGAACTTTGGCACGTCCAAAATCGTGTGGAAAGTGGGGCCGGAGACTGAACCCCAGAATCTGCGTATCGACAATGACAAGCTGACATTTGCAGGTACCTGCCAAAGACCATGAGCAAAGTTATCGCATATCAGCGCATGGCCTCGGTGTCGTTATTGCATAGCAATGCCTCGGTGCTTCGTCTTGGGAGACCCAAGACGAAAGGAAATACCATGTCTTTTGTGAAAACGATTGCTCTCGCCACTCTGATGGCGGTACCGGTTGCGGCCGAAGCGAAACCCCCTTTGCGCGATGTCAAAGAGATCGACAATGAACTCTATTACATCGCGATCGCAAATGAGATTTCCGAGTACTGCCCATCAATCAGCGGGCGCAGGATGAAAGCAATCGGTGTGATCTGGGGACTGAAATCCAAAGCCAACAAGCTGGGATACTCGGACAAGGAAATCCGGGCCTATGTGGACTCGGATGCTGAAAAGGCACGTATGCGATCCATGGGCGAGGCGTATCTGGCCCAGCATGGTGTGACCTACGAGAATCCCGAAACCTTCTGTACTTTGGGACGCGCGGAAATCGAAAGAAACAGCGCCATTGGCGTTTATTTGAGGGCGAACTAGACCATGTCTGACCTCCGCAAGATCAATATCGACGGGCAGGAAATCGAAGTCGACGGCGCAATGACCCTGATCCAGGCCTGTGAACAGGCCGGGGTTGAAGTGCCGCGCTTTTGCTACCACGAACGCCTGTCGATTGCCGGTAACTGCCGGATGTGTCTGGTGGAGGTCGTTGGCGGCCCGCCCAAGCCTGCGGCGTCTTGCGCGATGCAGGTGCGTGATTTGCGACCGGGGCCTGAAGGGCAGGCGCCGGTGGTCAAGACAAACTCTCCCATGGTCAAAAAGGCTCGTGAGGGTGTGATGGAGTTTCTGCTCATCAACCACCCGCTCGACTGTCCGATCTGCGATCAGGGTGGCGAATGCGACTTGCAGGATCAGGCCATGGCTTATGGTGTGTCGGGGTCGCGTTTCAAAGAAGCAAAGCGCGCGGTTGATGATCTGGATTTGGGACCGCTTGTTGGCACCGCGATGACACGCTGCATCAGTTGTACCCGCTGTGTAAGGTTCACGACCGAGGTGGCCGGGATCACACAGATGGGTCAGACCGGGCGTGGAGAAGACGCTGAGATTACCTCGTATCTCAACGAAACGCTGCAATCGAATTTGCAGGGCAATATCATTGATCTGTGTCCAGTTGGCGCACTGACGTCGAAGCCCTATGCCTTCACTGCGCGTCCGTGGGAGCTGACCAAAACCGAATCCATCGATGTGATGGATGCTTTGGGCTCGAATATCCGTGTGGATACCAAGGGCCGCGAAGTGATGCGCTTTCTGCCGCGCAACCACGACGGCGTGAATGAAGAATGGATCAGCGACAAGACCCGTTTTGTCTGGGATGGTCTGCGGCGTCAGCGGTTGGACCGTCCTTACGTGCGAGAGAACGGCAAGTTGCGCCCGGCCACCTGGCCCGAAGCGTTGAACAAAGCAGCTGACGCATTGAAAGGGGCTGAGAAGCCTGCCGGGATTGTTGGTGATCTGGCTCCGGTCGAAGCTATCTTTGCGCTGAAACAGATGATCGAAGGGCAGGGTGGCGTAGTTGAATGCCGCACTGACGGAGCTAAACTGCCCGCAAGCAACCGGGGCGCCTATGCCGGCACCGCCGCCATCGAAGACATAGATACTGCTGAGCGTATCCTGTTGATCGGGACCAACCCGAGAGATGAGGCACCGGTTCTGAACGCACGCATCCGCAAAGCATGGGCCCATGGTGCTGACATTGCTTTGGTCGGTCCGGCTGTCGATCTGACCTACGATTACCATCATGTTGGCGATGACCGCGCTGCCCTGCAGAAAGTGGTCGACATGGGCGGTGATGACCAGATCAAGGGAAAATCCTCGCTGGTCGTTGTGGGTCAAGGTGCATTGCAAGAAGCCGATGGCGCAGCTGTTCTGGCTGCTGCGCAAACCATCGCTGCAAATACAGAAAGCGGCCTGATCGTTCTGCATACAGCCGCTGCTCGCGTTGGTGCGATGGATGTTGATGCCACCAATGCAGGCGGTATGGAGGCGATCAGCGCTGCGGATGTGATCTATAATCTGGGCGCGGACGAAGTCGAAATCGGCGAAGGTGCCTTTGTGATCTATCAGGGCAGCCATGGTGATCGCGGTGCGCACCGCGCTGATGTAATCCTGCCTGCTGCTGCCTATACGGAAGAGAACGGTCTTTTCGTGAACACCGAAGGGCGTCCGCAGCTGGCTATGCGCGCTGGGTTCGCACCGGGTGAGGCCAAGGAAAACTGGGCTATCCTGCGGGCCTTGTCCGCCGAACTGGGGGCGACATTGCCCTTCGACTCGCTGGCGCAGCTGCGTAGCGCTCTGATCGAGGCAGTGCCCCATTTGGCGCGTATCGACGAAGTGATCGAGAACGAGGTGCAACCGCTCGAGGCCGGATCGCTAGGCAAGGCAACGTTCCGAAATGCGATCAAAGACTTCTATCTGACCAACCCGATAGCACGAGCCTCTCAGTTGATGGCAGAGCTATCGGCGCAAGCTCAGGCACTTAAAACCGACAGGATCGCGGCAGAATGATGCGACCCGTTTCAATATTGCGCGCCCGCGCAATCCCGACGACCCACGGTGTGAGGACCAATGGCTGAATTCTTTAACACCCCAGGCGGAATAGCCCTCATCATTCTGGCGCAAGTGCTTGCAGTTGTTGCGTTCGTGATGATCTCGCTGTTGTTCCTTGTTTACGGCGACCGCAAGATCTGGGCGGCGGTTCAGATGCGCCGGGGCCCGAACGTTGTGGGCGTCTATGGCTTGCTTCAATCAGTGGCTGACGCGCTGAAATATGTGGTTAAAGAGGTCGTCATTCCTGCGGGTGCTGACCGAACGGTTTTCATCCTTGCACCGTTGACATCCTTCGTTCTGGCGATGATCGCCTGGGCTGTGATCCCATTCAATGACGGCTGGGTGCTGTCAGATATCAACGTCGCCATTCTGTACGTCTTCGCCGTATCCTCGTTGGAAGTTTATGGCGTAATTATGGGCGGTTGGGCGTCGAACTCAAAGTACCCGTTCCTCGGATCTCTGCGCTCTGCCGCGCAGATGATCTCTTACGAGGTTTCGATTGGCCTGATCATTATTGGCGTGATCATCTCGACCGGATCGATGAATTTCGGGCATATCGTCGAAGCGCAAGACGGCCGCTTTGGCTTCTTCAGCTGGTACTGGCTGCCGCATTTCCCGATGGTTTTCCTTTTCTTCATCTCAGCCCTGGCTGAGACCAACCGCCCGCCGTTCGATCTACCCGAGGCGGAATCGGAACTGGTGGCCGGTTATCAGGTCGAATACTCGGCCACGCCCTTCCTGCTGTTCATGGCGGGTGAATACATTGCGATTTTCCTGATGTGCGCGCTCACCACGCTGCTGTTCTTCGGCGGTTGGCTGTCGCCGATCCCGGGCCTGCCTGATGGCGTGCTGTGGATGGTTGCGAAGATGGCGTTCTTCTTCTTCCTCTTCGCGATGGTCAAGGCGATCACACCCCGCTACCGCTATGACCAGCTGATGCGTCTGGGTTGGAAAGTGTTCCTGCCATTCTCGCTGGCCTGGGTGGTCTTCGTGGCCTTTGCGGCGAAATTCGACTGGTTCTGGGGCGCGTTTGCGCGTTGGAGTGTGGGCTGATGGAGCGGAAGATACGACACGTTTTTACCGCGCTCACTGCGCTTACCTTTTTGAACGTAGCAGCCTACGCCGCCGAAACTGAACCGGGCGAAGCAAGGAATTTGCTAGATGTTGCCCACGAGATTTGCGTGCCTGAGTTCAAAACTGTGTTTCAATTCGATGAAGGTTTTCAGGACTTCCTCGCAAATGAACTAGGGCAAAAATACCCGCTCGTATCTGCTGAGCAGCATCTAGCTTTTGATAAATACGTCATTGGATCCGTGATAAACGCCAAGCAACTCGGAGATATGACAGCTTACATAGATGCTCTGAAGAACGGAAAAACAATCTCGGACACGACGCGCGAAAAGTCGTCGGCATTGTTGAGCTTGGTAGAGTGCCTCCGAATAACAACGGATGACGAAAAGCGTCTTGCAGAGTTCATCGATGTGGGTGTGGAGGCTGGAAATCTACCCAGCCATGTTAACGTAGAATCCCTGCTTTCTGCGCAAAACAGTGCGGAGTGTATGTACACGATTGAAGCTGGTCGCAGGGTTTTGGCAGTGGATGCAAGCGCTGCAGATGTGAGCGATCAAGTTCAGTTCATTCTCGAAGATACCGCTGGCCGTTGCGAGAAGGATTTCTAGGACATGACACAAATTGACTATACGCGTGCCGCCAAATATTTCCTTCTGCAGGACTTCTGGGTCGGCATGAAGCTGGGGCTGAAGTATTTCTTCGCCCCCAAGGCCACCGTGAACTACCCGCATGAAAAGGGCCCTCTGTCCCCACGGTTCCGTGGTGAACACGCCTTGCGCCGCTATCCGAACGGTGAGGAACGCTGCATCGCTTGCAAACTGTGCGAAGCGGTCTGCCCGGCACAAGCCATCACCATCGACGCCGAACCGCGCGAGGACGGCAGCCGCCGCACCACGCGCTATGACATCGACATGACGAAATGCATCTATTGCGGTTTCTGTCAGGAGGCCTGTCCGGTCGATGCCATCGTCGAAGGCCCGAATTTCGAATTCGCCACCGAGACCCGCGAAGAGCTGTTCTACGACAAGGAAAAGCTGTTGGAGAACGGTGAACGCTGGGAAGCCGAAATCGCCCGCAATCTGGAAATGGACGCGCCGTATCGCTGATGGGAACCTGGGGACCACATAGCTTTGAGAACGACACCGCGTCGGACTTGTTGGATCAAATCCGTGGTTACGAACAGCCAGTGGATCAGGCCGAGGCTGTGCGTGAGAGCTTTGGTAGCGTTTTTTCGGTGGCGGACGGATACCTTGACGCTGATGAGGCATCGGCTGCAGTGGCAGGGGCCGAAATTGTGGCATCGGCGCTGGGGCAACCGCGGAACGGAACGACAGCGCCCTTTGATCTCGCGGCTTCGTTCAAATTCTACGACGATACAATCGGCATGGCTCTTGCAGCTGTAACGCGTGTCACGGCGGGCGAGTCTGAATTGGCAGAACTATGGGATGAGACGGACGAAGCCGACACTTGGCGGGACAGTATTACCGATCTTACAAGCCGCCTGCTGACTGCCGCCGCAGCTCACAATCTGAACCCTAACTTTATTCCGGCGGAACCTGAAGCACATCCGGAACACACGTTGCGCACCGAGGTTGAGCAAGTCTACGACGACATGATGTCGGAGATTGAACGTATCGCGGACAGCGGTGCCGGGGACGCTCAGGTCGAAGTTCTGCGCCATCTCGTGCGCAAGATGAACCTGATCCACAAGGATATCACAAATATGCGGTACTTTGTTGTCGACAGCCTCGAGGCTTTGACTGACCGTATCGACGGTCTGGAGAAGAAGCTGTGATGACCGATGACAATAACCCCTTTGCTGCGATGATGAAGCAGGCTCAGGATATGGCCAAGGCGATGAATCCGGCGATGGAGAATTTCTCGCCCAAAGGGTTCGAGGCGTTGTGGCCGACTATGCCGAAAGAAGTCATGGAGATGATGTTCGGCAACACCGTCAACAAGGACGGACTGGATGCCAAGACCCGGCTTTTGCTGACTCTGGCCGGGCTGACTTGTCAGGGCGCGCAAGCAGACTCGGCAGTGCGTCAGACCGTGCGCCACGCGTTGGAGGCTGGTGCCAAGAAACAAGAGATCGTGGAAACGATCGGTCAGATGTCGGTCTTTGCCGGCATCCCGGCCATGACCCGCGCGCTGGATCTGGCGCAAGAGGTCATGGGTGACAACGAGGATGAGGATCAATGACCGTCTTTGCCTTTTATCTGTTTGCCATCAGCGCGATTACCGGCGGGCTGTTCACGGTGATCAGCCGTCAGCCGGTGCACTCGGTGCTGTGGCTGATCCTGTCCTTTCTATCCGCGGCCGGGTTGTTCGTGCTGCTGGGGGCGGAGTTCGTGGCCATGCTGCTGATCATCGTCTACGTGGGCGCGGTCGCGGTTCTGTTCCTCTTCGTTGTGATGATGCTGGATGTCGACTTTGCCGAGCTAAAGGCTGAGATGGCGCGCTATATGCCGCTGGCCCTGCTGATCGGTCTGGTCATCCTGATGCAGTTTGTCATGGCCTTTGGCGCATGGGACAGCGCGCAGGGCGCGGCAGCCAATCTGGCTCAGCCAACCCCGGCTGACCGCCACAACACTGAGGCGCTGGGTGTCATTCTTTACGATCAATACTTCCTTCTGTTTCAGCTTGCGGGTCTGATCCTGCTGGTGGCCATGATCGGCGCAATCGTTCTGACGCTACGCCACCGTCAGGACATCAAACGTCAGGACATCGTCGGCCAGATGATGCGTGATCCGGCCAAGGCGATGGAGCTGAAGGACGTGAAACCGGGGCAGGGACTTTGAGACGATGATCGGACTTGAACACTATCTTACGGTCGCGGCGACGCTGTTCGTCATCGGCATCTTCGGTCTCTTCCTGAACCGCAAGAACGTCATCATCCTGCTGATGAGCATCGAATTGATGCTTCTGGCGGTGAATATCAACCTCGTGGCGTTTTCCAGTTTCCTCGGCGATCTCGTCGGGCAGGTGTTCACGCTGTTCGTGCTGACTGTTGCGGCGGCCGAGGCGGCGATCGGGCTGGCCATTCTGGTCTGCTTCTTCCGCAACCGCGGCACCATCGCGGTTGAAGACGTCAATATGATGAAGGGGTAAGAGAATATGGAAACCACCATCCTCTTTGCCCCGTTGGTGGGCGCGCTGCTCTGCGGGTTCGGCTGGAAGTTCATTGGCGAGAAAGCCGCCATGTGGACCGCGACAGGTCTGCTGTTTCTGGCTTGTCTGCTGTCGTGGATCGTGTTCTTTACCTTCGACGGCGTGACCCAACAGATCGAAATCATGCGCTGGATCGAGAGCGGATCGCTGTCGACAAGCTGGGCCGTTCGCCTGGACCGTCTGACCGCAATCATGCTGATCGTGGTAACGACTGTTTCCGCGCTCGTTCACCTCTATTCCTTCGGCTACATGGATCACGATCCGCAATGGCGTGAGGGCGAGAGCTATAAGCCGCGCTTCTTTGCCTATCTGTCCTTCTTCACCTTCGCGATGCTGATGCTGGTGACGGCGGATAATCTGGTTCAGATGTTCTTTGGCTGGGAAGGCGTCGGCGTCGCGTCTTATCTGCTGATCGGGTTCTACTATCGCAAACCATCTGCAAACGCGGCCGCAATCAAGGCGTTTGTCGTCAACCGGGTCGGCGACTTTGGCTTTGCGCTGGGGATTTTCGCGCTGTTCTTCCTGACGGACAGCATCAACTTCTCGGACATCTTTGCATCAGCGCCTGCACTTGCAGAAGAGAAGTTGCACTTCCTTTGGGGAGAGTGGACTGCGATTGAGGTGATCTGCGTGCTGCTGTTCATCGGCGCGATGGGTAAATCTGCGCAATTGATCCTGCACACCTGGTTGCCGGACGCGATGGAAGGCCCGACGCCTGTATCGGCGCTGATCCACGCTGCGACCATGGTTACTGCGGGTGTGTTCCTTGTTTGTCGAATGTCTCCGTTGTTCGAGTTCGCACCCGGCGCAGCTGGTTTCGTGACCGTTCTGGGCGCGACTACTGCATTCTTTGCGGCAACCGTGGGGTTGGTTCAAACCGACATCAAACGCGTGATTGCCTATTCGACCTGTTCGCAGTTGGGCTACATGTTTGTTGCGGCTGGCGTCGGCATGTATTCGGCCGCCATGTTCCACCTGTTCACCCACGCCTTCTTTAAGGCGTTGTTGTTCCTTGGCGCCGGTTCGGTAATCCACGCGATGCATCACGAGCAGGAGATGACCGAGTATGGCGGGTTGCGGAAAAAGATTCCTTATACCTTCTGGGCCATGATGATCGGGACACTCGCGATCACTGGCGTCGGCATTCCGCTAACGACAATCGGGTTCGCCGGGTTCCTTTCCAAGGATGCGATCATCGAGAGCGCATATGCAGGTGGTTCGGCTTATGGCTTCTGGCTGTTGGTGATCGCGGCTGCATTCACCTCGTTCTACAGCTGGCGCCTGATCTTCCTGACGTTTTATGGTGAGCCGCGCGGAGACAAGCACACTCATGACCACGCGCATGAAAGCCCGATGGTTATGCTGGTGCCTTTGGGCGTGCTGTCTCTGGGTGCAGTTTTCGCCGGCATGATCTGGTACAGTAACTTCTTTGGTCACGCGGACAAGGTTGGTAAGTTCTACGGCATTCCCGTTGCTGAAGCGTCAGAACATGCCGAAGCCGGTGATCATGGCAAGGCCGAAGGGCATGGTGACGAAGCGGCACATGGCGACACCGCGCATGCAGATGATAGCCATGCCGATGACGCTGCGCATGGCGACAAGGATGCGAAAGAGGGCTATCACCACTACGTATTCGCCGGTGAGCCGGGTGAAGGCGCGATCTATATCGCTCCAGACAACCATGTGCTGGACGACGCGCATGCGGCCCCGAAATGGGTAAAGGTTTCGCCGTTTGCCGCGATGCTGCTGGGCTTTGTCATCGCTTACTGGTTCTACATCAAAAATACTGCGTTGCCCGCGCGTCTGGCTGCAAACCAGCGTCCGCTGTACCTGTTCCTGCTCAACAAGTGGTATTTTGACGAAATCTACGATGCGGTCTTTGTCAAACCAACCGTTGCGTTGGGCCGTTTCCTTTGGAAGCGCGGCGATGGCAACGTGATCGATGGCTTCCTGAATGGAGTAGCAATGGGGGTTGTTCCCTTCTTTACCCGTCTCGCTGGCAAGGCGCAGACCGGGTACATCTTTACTTACGCCTTCTGGATGGTTCTGGGCATCGCAGCCCTTGTCACCTGGATGTCGATCGGCGGAGGCGCACACTAATGGATAACATCCTCTCCATTGTTACGTTCATCCCCGCCATTGCGGCAGCTCTTATGGCGTTGTTCCTGCATGGGGATGACGAGGCGGCGCAGAAAAACGCCAAGTGGATCGCGTTGCTGGCGACGACAGTGACTTTCCTGGTCTCGATTGGGATCTACACGGACTTTGACCCCTCCAACACCGGCTTCCAGATGGTGGAAGAAGGCCAGTGGCTGATGGGGCTGAAATACAAGATGGGTGTGGATGGTATCAGCGTCCTGTTCGTACTGCTGACCACCTTCATCATGCCATTGACCATTCTGGCCAGCTGGGAAGTGACCGATCGCGTCAAAGAGTACATGATCGCCTTCCTGCTGCTTGAAACGCTGATGCTGGGCGTATTCATGGCGCTTGATCTGGTGCTGTTCTACCTGTTCTTCGAGGCAGGTCTGATCCCGATGTTCCTGATCATCGGTATCTGGGGTGGCAAAGATCGTATCTATGCCAGCTTCAAGTTCTTCCTCTACACCTTCCTCGGCTCGGTACTGATGCTGGTGGCGATGGTTGCGATGTACTCGGATGCGGGTACCACGGATATCGAGGCGTTGATGCACCATCAGTTCTCGTCCGAAGGCTTCAGTGTGCTGGGCATCTATGTGGTAGGTGGCCTGCAAACCCTGATGTTCCTCGCCTTCTTTGCCAGCTTTGCGGTGAAAATGCCGATGTGGCCGGTTCACACTTGGTTGCCGGATGCCCACGTGCAGGCGCCAACCGCCGGGTCGGTCGTACTGGCGGCAATCCTGCTGAAAATGGGGGGCTATGGTTTCCTGCGGTTCAGCCTGCCGATGTTCCCGGTGGGATCGGCGGTCATGACAGATGTCGTGCTGTGGATGTCGGCAATCGCCGTGGTCTACACCTCACTTGTCGCGCTGGTGCAGGAGGATATGAAAAAGCTGATTGCCTACTCCTCGGTCGCGCATATGGGTTTTGTGACCATGGGTATTTTTGCAGCCAATCAGCAGGGTATCGATGGTGCAATCTTCCAGATGCTCAGCCACGGTTTCATCTCAGCCGCGCTCTTCCTTTGTGTCGGTGTGATCTATGACCGGATGCACACGCGCGATATCGAGGCTTATGGCGGTCTGGTGATCCGGATGCCCGCCTATGCGCTGGTCTTTATGCTTTTCACCATGGCCAATGTTGGCTTGCCGGGCACCAGCGGGTTCATTGGCGAATTCCTGACGTTGATGGGCACGTTCCAGGTTAACACCTGGGTGACCGCAGTCGCGGCAACGGGTGTTATTTTCTCGGCAGCATATGCGCTGTGGCTTTATCGGCGGGTGGTCTTTGGCGATCTGATCAAGGAAAGCCTCAAGTCGATCACCGATATGAGTTCGCGTGAGCGGCTGATCTTCGCGCCGCTGATCCTGATGACCATTTTGCTTGGGGTATATCCATCTCTGGTTACGGATGTGATCGGGAACTCTACCGCAGCGCTGATTTCGAACTATGACACGGCTCTGGCCGCGGCTGAGGCTGCGACCCAGGTCGCCTCGCACTAAGGGAGCTTTGGAGACATGATCCAAGCTGATCTGAATGTAATCCTGCCGGAGATTGTTCTGGCGATCTATGCGATGGTGGCGCTGCTTGGGGCTGTCTATACAACCAAGGATGCGCTGGCGCCTGTGCTGGTCTGGACGACGGCGGGCCTTATGGCGCTGTTGTCCTTCTGGATCGTGACAAATGGTGCCGGTACACGTGTAGCTTTCAACGGCATGTTCGTCGATGATGGGTTCGCCCGGTTTGCGAAAGTGGCGATCCTGCTCTCTGCTGCGGCGGTTCTGGTGATGAGCCAAGACTACATGACCCGCCGCGATCTGCTGCGCTTTGAGTATCCGTTGCTTGTGGCACTTGCAGCCGTTGGCATGATGATGATGGTCAGCGCAGGTGATCTGATGTCGCTCTACATGGGGCTGGAGCTGCAATCGCTGTCGCTCTACGTTGTGGCAGCATTGCGGCGCGATAGCGCGAAGTCGACCGAAGCGGGCCTGAAGTATTTTGTGCTGGGCGCACTCAGCTCGGGTCTGCTGCTGTATGGTGCGTCGCTGGTATATGGTTTCACCGGCACCACCCTGTTTTCGGGCATCGTCCAGACGGTTCATCACGGCGAAGTGTCGTTGGGGCTGCTGTTCGGGTTGATCTTCCTGATTTCGGGCTTGGCCTTCAAAGTTTCGGCTGTTCCGTTCCACATGTGGACACCGGATGTGTATGAGGGATCGCCAACGCCGATCACCGCTTTCTTTGCGACAGCACCCAAAGTGGCAGCAATGGCCCTGTTTGCGCGTTTGCTGCATGACGCCTTTGGAGGCGTGGTGCAGGACTGGCAGCAGGTGATTGTGCTGTTGTCTGTGTTGTCGATGCTGCTTGGCGCCGTTGCCGCGATTGGGCAGCGGGACATCAAGCGGCTGATGGCTTTCTCGTCGATTGCACATATGGGATACGCCCTGATCGGTCTTGCTGCAGGAACCGAGCTGGGGATCAAGGCCATGCTGATGTATCTGGCGATTTACGTCACGATGAACATCGGTACGTTTGCCTTCATCCTGATGATGGAACGAGACGGGAAGCCGGTGACGGATATCGACGCGCTGCGCCAGTTCGCGAAACGCGATCCGGGCAAGGCTCTGGCGGTTCTAATCCTGATGTTCAGCCTCGCCGGTGTTCCGCCGATGCTGGGCTTTTTCGCCAAGTTCGGTGTCTGGCAGGCGGGTATCGATGCTGGTCTGACCGGATTGGTTATCGTTTCTGCAATTTCTTCGGTCATCGGTGCGTTCTACTATTTGCGGATCGTTTTCTACATGTACTTCGGTGCTGAAAACGAAGACCCGATCGAGACCAATCCTTCTCCGGTCCTGTGGGTCGCTCTGATGGGATCAGCAGCGCTGATGTTGATCGGTGTATTCTATCAGTTCGGTATCGAAGGGGCAGCTGCGGCTGCGGCGGTCACACTTGTCAACTAAAACGACCCAACTCAAGCAAAAGGGGGCTCGGTCAATGGACCGGGCCTTTTTGACGTGAACGACTGGCCAAGTGGATATGGACTGCACGTCGTGCAGGAGGTGGACAGCACCCTGAACGAGGCTGCGCGCATTGCGCCCACGGCGCAGGGGCCAGTCTGGATCATGGCCCATCACCAGACGGCGGCGCGTGGTCGGCGGGGACGGGCCTGGGCCAACCCCAAGGGAAACCTGGCTGCAACATTGCTGCTACGTCCACAGGGCAACCCCGAGCAGGCTGCCCTTCGCAGCTTCGTTGCTGCACTTGCGTTGTTTGATGCATGCGTCGCTGTGACAGGTCGCGCTAGTGGTCTGTCGTTGAAATGGCCGAATGATGTCCTGCTGAATGGTGGCAAGCTGGCAGGAATTCTGCTGGAAAGCACCGGGCATGGGCGAGGCGTCTCACATTTGTCGATCGGGATCGGGGTTAATCTGGCCGAAGCCCCGGGTGCGGACATGGTCGAGGTTGGGGCTGTCCGCCCGGTCTCACTACTGTCGGAAACCGGTGCGCATGTCACGCCCGAGGACTTTTTGACGGAACTTGCGGCTGCTTATGCCCGGTATGAGACGCAGTTTGTAACCTATGGTTTCGAACCAATACGGACTGCCTGGCTCTCGCGGGCGGCACGGTTGGGGGAGGTCATCACCGCGCGTACCGCAGCGTCGGAAACGGTCGGGACCTTTGAAACGGTGGACGCAGGGGGCAACCTTGTCCTAAACACCGCCAAAGGCCGCGTCAGCATTCCCGCGGCGGATGTGTTTTTCTGAAAGGGGCGCAGATGCTTCTGGCAATCGATTGCGGCAACACCAATACCGTTTTCTCGATCTGGGACGGCGAGACATTCCTGTGCACCCTGCGTACCTCGACGCACCACGCGCGTACTGCCGATGCCTATTTCACGTGGTACTCGACGCTGGTCAAACACTATGGGATCGAAGCGGATATCACTGATGTGATTATTGCCTCGACCGTACCGCGTGTTGTGTTCAACCTGCGCGTTTTCGCGGATCGTTTCTTTGGTTGTCGACCTCTGGTGGTCGGTAAACCTGAATGTCTGTTGCCCGTGAATCCCCGTATCGACGAAGGGACAGTGCCCGGCCCGGATCGCTTGGCAAATGCCGCCGGTGCGTTTGATCGCCATGGTGGCAATGTCGTCGTGGTTGACTTTGGAACCGCCACGAATTTCGACGTTGTTGCGGCGGATGGGGCGTATGTTGGTGGCATCATCGCACCGGGTGTGAACCTGAGCCTTGAGGCGCTGCACCAGGGGGCCGCTGCGTTGCCCCATATCGACATCACCCGGCCGGAAAAAGTGATTGGCACAAATACGGTTGGCTGCATCCAGTCCGGCGTGTATTGGGGCTATTCCGGGCTGATCGAGGGGCTGATTTCCCGCATCAAGGCTGAATATGGAATGCCGATGAAAGTCGTTGGAACCGGTGGGCTGGCGCCTTTGTTCGATCAGGCCGACGTGGGGTTCGACGCAATCGAAGATGATCTGACGATGCACGGTCTGACTGTGATACATCGCTATAACAAGGATAATGGCTCGACATGAGCAGCGAACGACTGATCTACCTGCCGCTGGGCGGCGCAGGCGAAATTGGCATGAACGCCTATGTTTATGGCTATGGCAAACCGGGGCAGGAGCGTTTGATCCTTGTGGATCTCGGTGTGGCATTCCCCGACATGGATACCTCGCCGGGGGTGGATCTCATCTTTACGGACATCAGTTGGTTGAAAGAGCGGGCCGATCGTCTGGAGGCGATTTTTATCACCCACGCGCATGAAGATCATATTGGTGCTGTAGCACATTGCTATGAGGCGCTGGGGGCACCGGTTTACGCACGCGCATTCACGGCGAATATCGCGCGTCGAAAAATGGATGAACATGGCCATCCAGTCGAAGCTGTTCGCACAGCGTCATCTTGGCCAGAGCAGATCGAGGCGGGGCCGTTCACAGTTGGTTTCCTGCCTGTTTCGCACTCGATCCCCGAAAGTGCCGGGCTGGTGATCGACACGCCAAGTGGACGGGTTGTGCATACGGGTGACTTCAAGCTGGACGCAGACCCGATTGTGGGCGAGCCTTTTGACCCGGATCTGTGGGCCGAAGTGGCAAAATCTGGTGTTAAGGCATTGGTTTGCGACAGCACGAACGTCTTCTCAAAACATCCGGGGCGCTCGGAATCCGATGTCGGACCTGAAATCACAAGGTTGGTTGAAGAGGCCGAGGGCATGGTCATTGCGACCACCTTTGCTTCGAACGTGGCGCGTGTGAAAACTCTGGCAGAGGCGGGGGCAAAGGCCGGCCGCTCGGTTGTTCTGTTAGGGCGCGCTATGCGTCGTATGATTGAGGCGGCTACTGAGACAGGCATTCTGACGGATTTTCCGCGTGTGATCAGTGCGGAAGAAGCGCTGGATTTGCCGCGTCAAAACCTGATGTTGATCGTGACCGGCAGTCAGGGCGAACGCCGTGCCGCGAGCGCGCAGTTGGCACGTGGAAAGTATCGCGGGCTTGAGGTCAAGGATGGTGACCTTTTCCTGTTCTCTTCCAAAACGATCCCCGGAAATGAACGCGGTGTGATCCGTATCATGAACCAGTTAAGCGAGAAGGGCGTGGATGTCGTAGATGACAGTTCGGGCCTTTATCACGTTTCCGGTCACGCCAACCGCCCGGACCTAGAAAAGGTTCATGCTCTTGTCGACCCTCAGATGGTGATCCCGATGCATGGCGAACACCGCCATCTGCGCGAACACGCCAAGTTGGCCGAGGCTGCAGGTCGAACAGGTATTCTGGCGGTTAATGGTACGATGCTGGATCTGACCGGCAACGTGCCACAAGTCGTCGACTATATTGAAACGGGCCGGACCTACTTGGACGGCACCGTCAAAATTGGTGCGCTGGATGGTGTTGTACGCGACCGCATTCGGATGGCGCTGAACGGGCATGTGACGATCACAGTTATTCTGGATGAAGAAGACGAACCACTGGGCGAGCCGTGTTGCGACACGATGGGTCTGCCTGAAACAGGTACCTCGCGCGCAGCATTGATCGAAGTGCTGGAAGAAGATCTGAACCAGTTCCTGATGCGGGCAGAGGCAAAAACTCTGCGCGATGACGACAAGTTGGAGGAAGGCTTGCGCCGGATTGCCCGCCAAAGTGCGCAGGTGGAAATCGGCAAAAAGCCCGAGGTGACTGTCGTTATCAGCAGGATGCGCTAACCGACCATCCCGGCTATCCGGTCTCCGGCATCGGGTAGCCTTTGAGCTGTAGAAACAGGCTCGCCTCTTCGTTGTTCAAAAAGAACGGAACCGTCTCCGGCGGGGTGCGATCTGCAGCACGCGCGGCAACTTCGGCCAGAACAACCTCGGTGATGAAAGGCAGATCGAAGTTGCGCGCCTCGTGCAGTTTGATCCACTGCAGATGGGACAGTTCGTCCGACGCATGGGTGAAATCGTCCAGATCGCCCTGAATGGCTTCGGCATCTACCAGAAAGAACCGCGCATCAAAGCGACGTGGTCGTCCCGGTGGTGTGACTGCACGGAACACGAATTGCAAACCTTCGGCGGAAGGAACAAACCCCATGTCCGCGAAAGACTGCCAATCGGCTGGCAAGGCACCTGACCATTGGCCCGGTTGTCCCAGCACCAGCCCGGTTTCCTCCCATAATTCGCGAATTGCAGCCGCTGCCAAGGCGTTCTGCAATCCTTCCGGTGATTTCTCAGCCAGCCGTTGATGACAAATGTCGGGTAGGGCAGTGGCCAAAGGAACTTCGGCATCTGCAGGGTCAACGGCACCGCCGGGGAACACAAACTTGTTCGGCATAAAGGCCGCAGAGGCGCCGCGCTGCCCCATCAGGATTGCCGGGTCGCTCTGGCGGTTGCGCAGAACGATTACAGTCGCGGCATTGCGAATTGCGGTCTTGTCGATGGTCATGTCCCCTCCGCTCTGGTGGAAGGGATCAGTCGGTTTTATCGAAACCGTGCATCCGGCGTGCCCACTGATAGGCAACGACGACTCCCTTTAGCCTCGGCAGAAGGTACAGCGACAGTGCGACGCAGCCAACCGAGAACATCAGGGCCATCGTCAAAGGATCGGGTCGCCAGTGCACATATGAGACATGCAGCGCTGGCGCCAGCAAGTGACCCACGATCAGGATAGTCAAATAGGCGGGCCCGTCATCGGCGCGATGATGGAACAATTCCTGACCGCAGTTTGAGCAATTGTCGTTTACTTTCAGATAGCTGTGCAAAAGCTTACCCTTGCCGCAATTAGGGCAACGGCATTTGAAACCTTTAACTACAGCTGGCCATGTCGGACGTTCGTCTTCCGTAATGGTTTCGATAGTCTGATCTGTCATCTTGATACTCGCGCGTTCGAATTGGGCTGATACTGCTATTGTTTTGGGCTGTATAAAAGGGGGGTGCGTCGCTTTGCGGCGGGTGGACTGCAACACGCGCTCTCACACAAACCTACAAAAAATTCTCTCTGGTGGCGACGGAAATCCACTGGCGCTGCGTTTGAATAGGTATGAGCAGCGGCACTGGGCCGCCAAAAAAGGGAAGAATGTTATGAAAAGTGCAACGTTTATGTCCGCTATCGTTCTGTCTGCAGTTGCTATCACGGGCACAACAGCCCTGGCGAAAGGGCAAGGCGATCGCGAGCCGGTCACTTTCCAGCAGCTTGATGCCAATGGTGATGGTCAGGTGACCAAAGAAGAAATGCAGGCGCATCGCACCCAGAGATTCATCAATGCTGACACCAACGGTGATGGTCAGCTGAGTGTCGAGGAGATGCAGGCGGCTGCCCAGAAAAAAGCCAGTGACCGCGTGACAAAGATGTTTGAAAAGCATGATGCCAACAGCGATGGTTACCTGAGCGAAGACGAGCTGCCGAAACCGCGCCGCGCCGGCAAGATGTTTGACCGGATCGACGCAGATGGCAACGGATCGATCTCGGAACAGGAATTCGCCGATGCAAAAGATAAGATGGGTCGGCACAAGAAGAAGCGTGATAATGCGGGTTCAGACAGCAACTGATGCAGGATGGAGGATCTGACTTCCTCACCGCACGAGGTTCGCGGCGACCAGTTCGCCGCGACCGAACTCAGCGACGATATGTTGCTGAGGCAATTTGCTGATGGTGATGCTGGTGCTGCCCGTTTGCTGACGGACCGGCTTGGACCACGCAGTTTCTCGGTCGCGCTAAGGATGCTGAGCAATCAGGCTGAGGCCGAGGATGTGGCGCAAGAGGCAATGATGCGCCTTTGGCAGATGGCGCCAGACTGGGTTCCGGGGCAGGCAAAGGTCTCGACCTGGTTGTATCGGGTTACGTTGAACCTGTGTGTGGACCTTCGGCGTAAAAAAACCCACGCCGCTTTGAATGAAGTTGCTGAACCAGAGGATGGCTCAGCAAGCGTGGTCGAAAAGATGCAGGATGAGGCGCGGAAAGATGCATTGCAGACCGCCTTGTCGCAATTGCCTGAACGGCAGAGGGAAGCCGTGGTCCTCAGGCATATCGAGGAATTGTCTAACCCCGAAATTGCTGGGATCATGGACATTTCCGTAGAAGCGGTCGAGAGCCTGACCGCGCGTGGGAAACGGTCCCTGGCTGCAATACTGGCCGGGCGTCGAGATGAACTGGGGTATGACAATGACTGACGATGATACAGAACTGGATCGTTTGTTCGCCCAGGCGCGACAGGAGCGTTCGCAGCTGCCTGATGATTTGGCTGTTCGGATGATGACAGACGCTGAGTCCGTACGGTTGAGCCGGCTTGCGCCGCCAACCGAGGCGAAACGCAGATCATGGTGGCACCTGTTTGACAACGTAGGTGGATGGCAGGGGATGGGCGGACTGCTTGCAGCCAGTGCTGCTGGTGTTTGGATCGGCTTTTCAGCACCGTCATTTCTGCCCGATCCTGCAAATTACCTGATCTCGCAGGATACAGCTTATCTGGTCGCTGATCTTGGTCTGGATACAGCCTATTTGGAGGATGCGGAATGAGCGAAAATTCCAAGCCAAAACGCCGCTGGATGCCCATTTTGCTGACGGTTTCTCTTGCCCTCAATCTGTTGGTGGTGGGCGTCGTGCTGGGAACCGCACTAAGGTTCCGCGGTGGTGATCATGCAAAAACGCCTCCAGGATTCGGGCCTGCTCTCTACAGGGCGTTACCAGGGGCTGATCGCAAGGCTTTGCGAGGTGAGTTGTCGTATCTGCACAAAAAGGGATCCAACACTCGTAAACAGGACTTTGAAGCGTTGAGCCAGGTTTTGCGCACTGTGCCTTTTGATCCTGATACAGTTCAAGTCCTGTTGGCGCAGCAGGCGCAATCGACCGCCGATTTGCAGCAAGCTCTGCAAGAGCAATGGTTGTCGCGCGTTGTCGAAATGAGCGACGACGAGCGGATTGCTTATGCCGAAAGGCTGCAGGAAGTGGTAGAACGTGGGCCACATCGGCATAAGAAGAAAGACTGAAAAGTTCAGGCCGCGCTCTGTCTCATACGAACTTGGTTGCGGCCTGCTTTCTTGGCCGCATAGAGGGCTTTGTCGGCACTTCGCATCAGGTCTTCGACAGTTTCCATATCCTCAGCGGCAGTTGGGAACGGAGGTTCGCCGACCTTCAGGCCTATGCTGATTGTAACTTCGATCGGGGCCGTGCGCCCCGGCAACAGGAAAGGGTTTTCACAGATACAATCACAAATCCTTTCGGCCATGCGCATCGCGCCCAGCCTCGTCACGGCAGGAATTCCAATCATGAACTCTTCGCCACCGATACGTGCGACAAATCCGGTTTCGCCAAGTGCATCCTGAATGCGTTTGCCCGTTTCGGTCAGAACCAGATCACCGACTGAATGACCGTGTTGATCGTTGATGGCCTTGAAGTGATCAAGATCCGCCAACATAAGCACAAACGCATGTTTGGCTTGTACCGATTGCCGAACTATCTGCGCCATCGCAGACATCGCAAATCGGCGATTGTGCAGACCGGTCAACGGATCGATCCATGAATCCGCTAGCCCTTTTCGAAGCGACGCGCGCATTTGATCATCCCGGGACTTGCGTGCAACCAGTGTATCGACCCTCAGAGACAGTTCGTGGGGACAGAACTCGCCCATGCAGACCGCATCGGCCCCCATGTCCAGTGCCTCGGCTGCCAATTGACCATCTTCCTCAGGCAGGACCCCGATCAAAGCGGTGTGTCGAGTCGTACCGCGGGATCGCAAATCTGCCAGCACATTCAGGCCGTTGGTATCGTTACCCAGTTCGACGACAATCGCATCAGGAACCTGACCTGACAAAATGCCTTTCAGGTTTGATTGAGTGTGGCAGGTCAACTGGTGACGTGTTTTCGTAGCCAACGCACGTTGCCAAAGTGTGCTAGTGCGGTGGCTTTGTGTCACTATGCCGATCTGACCAACAGAGGGTGGTGATATCAGCGCAGCTGCGGGTTCCGCGAGACCCATAGTTTGTGGGTCGTCCTTGATCCTCAAGTCCTGCATATCGGCCCGCATACGCAAGAAGCTGCGAATTCGTGCAAGCAGCAGAGTGTCCTTAAAAGGATAGGCCAGGACATCATCCAGCCCGTCAGACAAGGCGCGAAGGCGCGCAGCCTTGTCGTTGTGTGGGGCGATTGCGACCACCGGTACATCCCTGAGCATGGGGTCGGTGAGCATAAGCTTTTTGACGTCAGAGGCTGAGCCGTCGGGTAGTGATTGGGATGTCAGTACAAGGTCTGGCCGAGTTCGCCGAAGCAATGGTCCAAGACCATTCAGCTTTTCACCCTGCACGACGTGATACCACGCTGCTGTCAGCTGAACTTTCAGCATGATACGATTGGTCGATACCCCGTCGAGGACAAGGATGGTTCCCTGCACGGACATAGTTGTTCACCGTTGATTGCACGCGTTAGCAAAGTGTTTATGACTCTGGTTAATAAACTCTTTCCAAACTCCAATCAGAGGCTTGTTGATGGCGATCTCTGCTGAATCTGCGGAAACACTGGCGCTAAAAGTACTTGGCTGGCTTGTCGGCAACGAAGAACTGCTTCCGGTTTTTCTGGGGGCAACAGGTGCGACGACCGAAGATTTACGCGAAAGGGCTGGCGAGTCCGAGTTTTTGTCTTCGGTTTTGGACTTTCTGATGCTTGACGATTCGTGGGTCGTGGACTTTTGTGACGCCAACGCGGTGCCGTATGATCTTCCCGGTCAGGCCCGCATGCAGTTATCCGGCGGTTCAGACGTCCATTGGACCTGAACCCAGTGCATTTGTAGGAGCACCAGGAATGCCAATTGACGCCCTCTTGTTCGATAAGGACGGGACTCTGTTTGATTTCGCTGCGACTTGGGGAGCATTTGGTCGCGCTGTTTTGTTGCGCCTTGCCGAAGGTGACGAGACCCGAGCTGCTGAATTAGGGCAGGTCATCGGCTTCGATCTCGCCAATAGCCAGTACTCTGAAGACAGCGTGGTCATTGCAGGTACAGTTGATGAGATTGCCGAGGTGCTGTTGCCGCATCTAGGAGATGTTTCGCGGGATGAACTGGTAGGAATGCTGAACAGGGAATCGGCTCAGGCCCCGCAAATTCCGGCGGTGCCATTGACTGCTTTTTTCGAGGAACTTCGAAACAGTGGCAAAAAGGTGGGACTGGCCACAAATGATGGAGAAATGCCTGCACTTGAGCATCTGGCCTCGGTGGGCATTCGCGATCATTTCGACTTTGTCGCAGGTTATGATAGCGGCCATGGGTTCAAACCAGGGCCAGGGCAATTGCTGGCCTTTTCAGAACATGTAGGTATCGAACCATCGAATATCGCGATGGTGGGTGACAGTCTGCATGATCTGGAGGCTGGGCGCGCTGCAGGTATGACAACGATCGGAGTGCTGACCGGTCTTGCGACCGCTGAAGATCTCGCCCCAATGGCGGATGTCGTGCTGCCCGATATCGGGCATATTCCGGGATGGCTTGCAGAAAACTGATCATCTGGGGCAGGTTTCGGCGCTTCATCTATTAAAACCGACACAACCTGTCGCAGACAGAGCGGCCACAACCTGTCGCTTCGGGGCTTGCTTGAAAAATAGCAAATGCCGGAGGAGCAAATGGCCGACAACACGACACGCAGGCGCCGCGGCGGCGGCCGTGCTGGAGCCGCAGCCCGCAGAGGTGCCGAAGTCATCGAGCAGATGCCCTGGAACCCGCCAGTGAACATTGATCGGCCGACCGAACCATTGGGTCCCGAAGGCGTAGAAGCGATTCACGAGGGGGCAATGCGTATCCTCGAAGAGATCGGGATCGAATTCTATAACGAAGAAGCCAAAGCTATCCTGCGAGAGGCGGGGTGCATCGTGAATGGCGATAACGTTCGCATGGGGCGCGACTTCGTTATGGAAATGGTAGGCAAGGCCCCGAGTAAATTTACGATCACGCCCCGAAACCCGGACCGTACGATCGAAATCGGTGGTAAAACCATGGTGTTCGGGAACGTGTCTTCACCCCCGAACTATTGGGATATGGAGATTGGAAAGAAAGTTCCGGGCAACCGTGAAATGTGCCGGAACTTGCTGAAGTTGACTCAGTATTTCAATTGCATCCACTTTGCCGGCGGTTATCCGGTTGAACCGGTCGATATTCATGCAAGTGTCCGCCATCTGGACGTTCTCTATGACAAACTGACCCTGACGGATAAGGTAATGCACGCCTATTGCCTTGGAAAAGAGCGGGTCGAGGACGTGATGGAGATGGTCCGCATCGCCGGTGGTCTGAGCCATGAGGAATTCGAGGCGACTCCGCGGATGTATTCCAACATCAATTCAACCTCGCCGTTGAAGCATGACCATCCGATGATCGATGGCTGTTTGCGCCTTGCCCGTCGTGGTCAGGCCGTTGTCGTGACGCCGTTTACGCTTGCCGGCGCGATGGCGCCTGTAACCATGGCCGGCGCGGTGGCGCAGTCGCTGGCTGAGGGTCTGTGCGCAATTGCTCTATTTCAGTATGTCCGGCCTGGAATCCCATGTGCGATCGGTACTTTCACCTCGAATGTAGACATGAAGTCCGGTGCACCCGCATTTGGTACACCTGAATATATGCGATCCACTCAGATGACAGGACAAATGGCGCGGTATTATGGCCTTCCAATGCGTTCTTCAGGTGTCTGCGCAGCCAATGTGCCGGATGGACAGGCGATGTGGGAGACGTCCAATTCGCTGTGGGCCGCTGTCCAGTCAGGGACCAACATGGTTTACCATGCCGCTGGTTGGCTTGAGGGCGGGCTGATTGCCAGCCCCGAGAAGTTTATCATGGATTGTGAAATCCTGCAGCAAATTCAGCGCTATATGGATCCGCAGATCAACGCCACCGGTCCTGACGAAATTGCACTCGATGCGATCCGCTCAGTTGGCAATGATGGCCATTTCTTTGGAATCCAGCACACACAGGATCGCTATACCACGGCGTTCTATCAACCCTTCCTGAGTGACTGGAAGAATTACGAAGGTTGGGAAGTGGCTGGCGGCATCTGGACGGCTGAGCGTGCGCACTACATGTTCAAGGAAATCATAGGCAGCTTTGAGGCACCGCCGATGGACGACGCTGTGCGAGAGGAGCTGGCAGATTTTGTTGCGCGAAGGAAGGCTGAAGGCGGAGCTCCCACAGACTTCTGATCTGTTTGCCAAGCACAGGAACAATTGGTGTATCAAGTTGAGATTGCAGGGCATTTACTGCAATCCATGGCGTGTCTTCGGTATTTGTTAAGCTTTGTCGGGTGAAGTGGTGCATGTGTTCGAGTGAGGCGTTCCATGCACGGGTTGATCAACAGCGCGATACAGTCGTTTGTTTGTGCAACATATGGTCGTGCGTGCTGGCTGCGCGCGACTGAGGCAGCAGGATTGGGCTTTGCTCAATTCGAGGCGATGCTGGTTTATGAAGAGGGCTTATCCAGCCGCGTTCTTGATGCGCTTTGTGCTGATTTAAAACGCCCTAAATCAGAGTTTCTTGAGGATTTGGGAACGTACCTGGTCTCACACCCAAATATGGAAGGGTTGCGCCGATTGTTGAGGTTCGGCGGTGTGACCTATGTCGAGTTTCTACATTCGCTGGACGATCTCTCGGATCGGGTCAGGCTGGCGGTGTCTGATCTAGATTTGCCTGCGCTTGAATTGTGTGAGCTTTCACCATCCGAATATGAACTGAAATGCCATCCGGGGTTGCCCGGTTACTCCAGTGTCATGGTGGGGGTTCTGCGGGCGATGGCGGATGACTATGGTGCATTGGTTATGCTGTCTCATGACGGAGATAGGGACGGCGTCGAAGTGATCTCGATGTCTTTGTTTGAAAGTGCATTTTCCGAAGGACGCCGGTTTGATCTGGGGGCACGCAAGCAATGATGGAGCAAAACGATCTCGCGACCCTCCTGGAAACTCTGTGCCCGATGTTTCTTTTGCTGAATAAGGATGGGGAAATTCAACAGGTTGGGCCAACGTTGCAGAAGTTACGACCTGATCTGCAGATGACAGGGATGAGGTTTCTTGATCTGTTTGAACTGCTGCGACCAAGGAATGTATCGACGGTTCCGGCACTCATGTCGATGGCGGGCACAAAGGTACACCTGAAATTTCATGATGAGCCACGAACTGCCCTCAAGGGGTTGGTCGCACCCTTGCCGACCGGAAACGGTGCGGTCATCAATCTGTCTTTTGGGATTTCGATTCTGGACGCTGTTCGCGACTACGCCCTGACTAGTGCGGATTTCTCTGGCACAGATCTGGCCATTGAGCTCCTATACCTCGTCGAAGCAAAATCAGCAGCTATGGAGGCATCTAGATCGCTGAATTTGCGACTGCAGGGGGCTATGTTAGCCGCTGAAGAACAGGCAGTTACCGATACGCTGACAGGTCTTAGAAACAGACGGGCAATGGATCATGTTCTGGAGCATTTGATCGCTTCCAAATTGCCATTCGCGCTGATGCATCTGGATCTGGATTTCTTCAAATTGGTCAATGACAGGTTTGGTCATGCTGCAGGGGATCAGGTTCTTAAGGTGGCTTCACAAATCATGCTGGATGAAACCCGCCGAGACGATACTATTGCCAGGGTAGGTGGCGATGAATTTGTATTAATCCTCAAGGGGTTGGTGGATCCTAAAATATTGGCGCGGATTGCCGAGCGTCTGATCTCTCGCTTACAGGAACCGATATCATTCCAGGGCGCATCCTGCGAAATTTCCGCGAGTATCGGTATAGCATTGTCAACACAGTTTCAGGTGCCGAAAGTGTCGGAGGTACTGCATGCGGCTGACCTTGCATTGTACGAAGCCAAACGCAGCGGCCGCTCCTGCAGTTGCTTTTACTCCGTCCCTAGCAACGCTCAGCTGTGATACTCAGCCCTGCGGTCAATGCGAAGAACAGAGCAATACTGGCTCAGGTGCAATCTGGCGGCGCCTGTTTGGTATTTCTTGTCAGGTTGCAAAGGCCTTATCCAGAATTCCCGCAATATGCTGCTTGATTGGGGGTAATTCACCTATCACCGGCAGCGTCTGCCCGCGGAAACCCGCTTTACTCAGTTCCTGCGGGACATCCTCTAGAACATGCCCACCTCTACAGGCGAAGAAAGGAAGGCAAAGTGCCTGATCCCCGGTATTTGCGGCAGCTTCGGCAATCGATGGGAGTTCCTCAACAAAGCCCAGACGCATGCTCTGAAATGGCATTCGTTTGGTCAGTTGATCCACAAATTCACCGGCCACAGCTGACGGGTTTCGGCTGCGACCAGAGCCATGGGCGGCAATCACCAGATCAGTAGACTCTGTCTGCCAGCCAAGTTCTGAAACTGCGTTCCGTACGCTGCTCGCAACGAGATCAGGCAGATCCGGGTCGATACCCAGCGGATCAAGTATCCTGATAATCCGATTCCCAACACGCTTAGGCAATGCACTGGTTACGAACCATCCCTTGGCCATGAAAAGCGGGTATATCACGCTGTTTTCGGGCAAGCTGTCGAGAGCGGCCTCCAGCGCGTCCGGCGCAGCGAGTGTGGCCGAATGAACGGAAACCCGCTTCGCCAGCGTTGAGATATCGGAAGCAAACTCAGCCAGCGCAGCCTCGGCTGGCTCCGGATCAGATGGCTGACCATGGGCAACAATAACAGCGTGCGACATCCGCTAAGCTCCTGACAATTTAGCGTTAAGTGTACCGCTTTGGCTCATAGTCAACAGAGATTTTTCCCTAACCCAGCAAAGTTAGCCACATCCATACGGAGAGGATTGAAACCCCTGTACCGATAAGCACAGATGACGCCGCGACGCGTTTAGCGCGGCCGTAAATACTTGCGAATATATAGCCATTGAAACCTGGCGCCATCGCAGCCGTAAGAACGCCAGAGCGAAACAGATCCTGCGGCAAAGCAGTCAAAGAGCCAAACATCCATACCAGAGCCGGGTGCAGGATCAGCGAGATGCAGCAGACAAAGCTGATTGCTACAAGATCTCCCTCAGGCTTGTATTTGACCAATACTCCGCCCAATGCGAACAACGCGCCGGGTAATGCGGCCCGCGTGATCAGATCCAAAGCCTCATCCACAACGGCCGGGATGATCATTCCGGAAAGGTTGACCAGAAACCCCAGTGCGATGCCCAGAATGAGGGCGTTTTTGAACATCGCTGAAAACACGGATTTGACCATGCGTGCACTTCCATGACCGCGATTTCGAATGACCTCCATAACCGTGATCCCGACGCCGTAGCAAAACGGAGAGTGGAAGGCGATGATGGCGTAGTTTCCGGTCAGGCTATCTGGGCCGTAGGCTCGTTCTGTGATGGGCAACCCCAGCAGAACAGAGTTGGAGAAGAGGCAGCAAAAACCAATGGCAACGCAATCCTCCCAGTCGCGTTTAAAGATCAAACGCGCACCGAACATGCCTGCCGTGAAACAGAGGGCCGCTGCTGTGTAGAAGCTGGCCAAAAGTCGCGGATCAAAGCTGGCGCTTAGATCGAGGTGAGCGATTGCAAGAAACAACAGGCATGGGATCGCAAAGCCCTGAGTAAACTTCATCAGCCCGTCGATATGGATTTCCTTGAAATAGCCCAAACGGGTGGAAGCATATCCTGCACCGATCACAAGGAAGACCGGCAGAATGACGTTGATCAGGCTTTGGAGCATCTTATCGTCCCTGCCAGTCTGACTTGTCCGCTGCAGACGGAGATATGACGGGCGCGCGCAGCGTTCCGCCTATAATGGCTGATGGATCACCATACCGTCATATGCAGGGGTGATGTGATCAGGGGTTTCAGCATCGACCGTGGCATAGTCGAGATCGATGTGCATGTTAGTCAGAACGGCCTGTTTGGGTTTCAGGCGTTCGATCCATTCCAGTGTTTTATCCAAATGTGCATGTGTGGGATGCGGCGTACGGCGCAGCGCGTCGATGACAAGGTAGTCGAGCCCTTCCAATTCCGACCACGCATCATCGTAAATCTCAGCAACATCAGGAAGGTACACCAGATCGTTCATCCTGAAGCCCAGTGAGTCGATTGATCCGTGATTGACCTTGAATGGACGAAATGGAATCGGGCCACCGGGTCCATCAATTTCAAACGGCCCGTCGATGGACTTGAGATCCAGGATCGGTGGGTACGGAGAGCCCTCTGGCTGTATGAAGGCATAGCCAAAACGCCCGAGTAATGCGTTTTGGGTGTCGCCATCAGCCCAGACCGGAACCCGGGTCCGCATGTTGAAGACAATCATGCGCAGATCATCGATGCCATGGACATGATCGGCATGCGAATGGGTGTAAACGACGCCATCCAGTCGACCGGTACCAGTGTCCAGCAGCTGGCTGCGCATATCCGGAGTGGTATCGATCAGGACCGAGGTCGTACCGTCTGGCCCATCCCGCTCCACCAGCATCGAGCAGCGACGGCGAATGTTCCTTGGATTGTCCGGATCACAATCGCCCCAATGTCCACCCAAACGGGGGACACCACCGGACGAGCCGCAACCCAGAATGGTGAAGCGCAAACCGCTCATGCAGCGACCTTGTAAGATGCGGCCTTTGCAAAGAGCCGGTCAAAATTGGCCTGCGTTTGTGCAGCGAATTCGGGGTAGTCCATCCCAAACACCTCGGCGCCCTTGCGCGCAGTATGAGCGGTGTAAGCAGGTTCATTGCGCTTGCCGCGATATGGCGGGGGCGCAAGATAGGGCGCATCCGTTTCAACCAAAACCCGGTCAACAGGAGCCATCGCAAATATGTCGCGTAGTTCCTGGCTTTTGGGGAAGGCAGCTATGCCCGACATCGACAGATAAAAACCCAGGTTCAACGCGGCTTTTGCAAGCTCGGCCGAGGAAGAAAAGCAATGCATGACGCATGTGTAGGGTGCGTTGCGATGCTCTTCTGCCAGGATACGCGCCATGTCATCGTCTGCAGCGCGGGCGTGAATGATCAGCGGTAACCCTGTGCGTTGGGCTGCCTCAATGTGGATGCGCAGCGATGTTTTTTGTACCTCGGCACTGTCGGCGGTGTAGTGGTAATCCAGTCCGGTTTCCCCAATACCCACGAATTTGGGATGTTTCGCCAGGTTAACCAGCTCTTCCACTGATGCCATTGGCTCTTCAGCCGCACTCATCGGATGCGTACCCGCCGCATAAAAAACTGGCGCGTGGTTTTCGGCAATGGCCCGAACAGTTGGCTCATTCCGCAGCCGGGTGCAGATTGTGACCATGCGAGTCACTCCGGCCTCGGCTGCACGGGTAACAATCTCGTCCAATTGGCCGTCAAAATCCGGGAAATCCAGATGGCAATGGCTATCGGTGATCTCCGGGGGAATTGTGGTATCGCTCATCTGCTCTGACCGGCGGTTTCCTGTATCTTGAACACCGTATCTAGGACCAGAGCGGCAGGGTCAAGGTTCACCGCCTGACCATGTCGCGCCCGTGCCGTGATCAGAGCCGCTGCTTCGGCCCATTGCCGGGCCTTTTGGGGTGAGGTCGACAGGCGAGCCAGCGTCTCTGCCTCGTTTGGGGCGGCCTCGGGAACAGGCGGGCTGCCG
>NZ_SMMF01000227.1:0-408 GCF_009711355.1 Roseibium sp. RKSG952
GAAAATCGCTTGAGTCGTGTACAGGGCGCGCGCATTTCAACGGCCGAGCAATCTCTAGCTCCACAGGTCGATGCCCTGAAGGCTGCCGGTTGCGGCTAAATATTTGAAGACTGCGTATCAGGTGCAAAAACGAATCGGCCCGGGCTAAATGACGCGCTTGATCATCTGCGCTCCGGCGACACGCTGGTAGTCTGGAAGCTCGACTTTCTCGGGCGCAGTATGAGTCATCTGATCGATACGACTAAAAGCTGTTGCGCGATCGTCTTCCACTTTTCCGGTACTCTGGCGCAATTCAAACTGACCTTATCAGAGAGAGAACTCGTGCTGGCCTAAGTGCCGCTGCCGCGCGCGGAAGAAAAGGCGGACGTAAGGCTGTCATCTGGAGTTCGTCCCTGTTTCCGGACAGTT
>NZ_SMMF01000920.1:0-1333 GCF_009711355.1 Roseibium sp. RKSG952
ATGAACGTGGTCGGATGCAAGGCCTAAATGACCTTCTGGTGTTTGGCGGCGTGACACTGGCCTCACTCGCCTCGGGCGGATTGATGAACTGCTCTGGCGGTTCGCCGATCGAAGGCTGGACAGCTGTGAATCTGGCGATGATTCCGTTGCTCACACTGGCAGGTGGCGCGCTATTGTGGCTGACAATGCGCCCGCGAACAGTTTAATCACCAAGCTCGGTTATTGCTGTGAACGCTTTGCTTTGCTGAGCTTCATCAATGCCTTCGTCGATGTGTATCCGATAGATTTCCCACATCTGCTGACGCAACTTCCGGCCTTTCTCGGTTATCCGCAAAATGCGGCCACGACCGTCACCTGAGACAGCGTGTCGTGTCAGCAAGCCATCTTCCGCCATGCGCGCGACCTGTCTGGAAAAACTTGATTGATCAAACAGCAACTGCTCTTCCAGCTGTTTAGGTCTCAAACCTTCCGGCTCTCGCTCGAGCTCCCACAAGACGTCATACCAATGCAGGCGCGGATATCCCGCCGCCACTAGTGCCTGTTCTGCCCTTGCAAATATCCGCGTGCGCGTCCGGTTCAGTGCGATCCAGGCTGCTTCTCTCTTCTCAAATCCGCTCATCACGCCTCCGCGAGCTCTGTATTTTTGCTTTGCGCACCTTAATAGATGCATTTACATCTTTATTTATCAACTACAGCAAATCTGAGAAACACCATGAACCTTTTGCGCGCAACCACTCTAACACTCGCAATGGCTTCACCCGCCGTTGCAGAAACCTACCACTTCGACCAAAGCCATACCGAAGTCCGCTTCTACTACAATCACGCCGGGCTGACCGAACAATCCGGTGAATGGACCGCCCTTTCTGGTACTGTAGATTTCGATCCAGAAAACGTTGCTGCAACTAGCGCCAACATCACCATTGATGCCTCAAGCCTCGAAACTGGCTGGGGGCCGCTAAACGATCACCTCAAAAGCAACGACTTCTTCGCGATCGAGGACTTTCCGGAGATTCGATTTGTCTCGACCTCAGCCGTGCAGACGGGTGCAGACACATTGCGCATGATCGGTGACCTGACGATCAAGGATCAGACCAAACCTGCAGCTTTGGATATCGAGCTCAAGTTCATGGGCACCCATCCGTTGGGCGGCTTTTTCGATTATTATCAAGGTGATTGGGTCGGTGTTGAAGCAACAGGGCTGTTACTGCGCAGCGACTATGGTGTTGGTATGTTCGCCCCCGGCACTTCTGACTCGGTAAAGCTCAAGATCTCGGCCGAACTTCGTGAAGGTGGCTGGGAATAACTACCAGCGTCCCGTCGCCGCCTTTGTCAT
>NZ_SMMF01000920.1:1481-14038 GCF_009711355.1 Roseibium sp. RKSG952
GCCAGCCCGCGTAAAGTGCCGGGCAAGCATCCTTTGAAACTGCCGCTCGGTTGGATTGAGCGTTCATCAATCGTTGCAATGCTTTTTGCGCCAACATGCGAACCCCATCCGGGGTGCCATCGAGCAAAGGTATCCGACCTCGCGCCTCGAGATCAGGGATCGCCCGAAACCAGTTGGCGACACCAACACCGTATCCAAAGTCACGCAGAACCGTTTCATCGGCAGCACCAAGGGCTTGTGCCGAGACAACCATCAACGTTCCGGCACTGTGATCGATATAGCTGTCGAAATGCTCCTCGTCTTCGAACGGATCTCGATAAATATCCCAACGCCTTACGGCCACATATTCATCCAACTGCGCCGCCAAGTGGGGGGACAGCACACGCGACAATGGTGTGACTACTTCGTGCCTGCGCACGGTCGGCCCCTCGGCAACTTCCTGCAGTGCATCGCGCCACCATTGCAGCCGCATTTCTGCGATCATGGGCTCCTGAGTGACCCAGGGAGCGCGCGCAACTTCGACATTCATCGCATACAAAGGAAACAAAACCGATCGCGCAGCAACCGGGGCAGCCATCGCAGCCATAAAACGGTCGGGATCAGCGCGATGAACAAGCCCCGCGCAGGCCTTTACATCATCATCGAACTTCACAGTCACTCCGCAGCCGCCGACTGTGTTTTGCAGTCGCGCACCAACTTCCACTGGATCGCCTCAAGCAGTGCCTCAAACGAGGCATCCACTATGTTCGCACTGACGCCGACAGTCGACCAACGCCGGCCCTGCCCGTCTTCGCTGTCGATTATGACCCGCGTGACCGCCTCGGTACCACCCTGAGTTATGCGCACTTTGAAGTCGACCAGATGCATATCATCCAATATCGGAGAGTACTGCCCCAGATCTTTGGCCAGCGCCTTGGACAGCGCGTTTACCGGACCACGGTCACCGCCGGAATCGTCAAGAGACTCACTGACGGACAGCTTCTTTTCTCCGTCAACTTTGACCACAACAACAGCCTCGGACAGGCTGACCATCTTGTTGTACTTGTTCTTGCGCCGTTCGACGGTAACTTTGTAGCGTTTGACCTCAAAGAACTGCGGCAACTGCCCCAGTTCATCGCGCGCCAGCAGCTCGAAACTGGCCTGAGCGGTATCGTAGGAATAGCCTTCAGCCTCGCGCTGCTTGATCCGCTCCAGAATACGTCCCAACGCCGGATCACCCGCCTCGACAGTCAGACCTGCTTCGCTCAGACGACGGCGCAGGTTGGACTGCCCTGCCTGATTGGACATCGGGATGATGCGCGTATTGCCGACAGTGGCCGGATCTACATGCTCATACGTCGTCGGATCCTTGAGGATCGCACTGGCATGCAGGCCGGCTTTGTGGGCAAAGGCCGATGCTCCTACATAAGCAGATTGCTTACTGGGCACCCGGTTCAGAATATCATCCAGCATCCGGCTGGTCCGAGTCAGACCAACAAGTGCTTCACGGTTGACCCCGATGTCAAACTGTGATGCGTACGGTTCTTTGAGCAACAATGTCGGGATCAATGCGGTCAGATTGGCATTACCGCAACGCTCGCCCAACCCGTTCAATGTCCCCTGAATCTGACGCGCCCCGGCATCAACAGCTGCCAGTGAGCAGGCGACCGCATTTTCGGTATCGTTGTGGGTGTGAATGCCCAACCGATCTCCTGGCAAACCTGCAGCGATCAGTTCAGAGACAATCTTGCCCACTTCTGCAGGTAGCGCACCGCCATTGGTATCGCACAACACCACCCACCTTGCGCCAGCCTCCAATGCCGCCCGGCACACTTCGGTCGCATAGGTCGGATTGTCCTTATAGCCATCAAAGAAATGCTCGGCATCGAACAGCGCCTCGCGCCCCTGCGCCACGATATGTGCGACCGATGCCCGGACGTTTTCCGTGTTTTCCTCAAGCGTAATGCCAAGCGCTTGGGTCACGTGGTAGTCGTGCGATTTGCCCACCAGACACACCGCCTGCGTTCCCGCATTCATCACCGCTGCCAGAACATCATCATTATCTGCAGACCGGCCTGATCGTTTGGTCATCCCAAATGCGGTCAGCGTGGCCGAGGTTTTTGGGGCCGCATCGAAAAACGCACTGTCCGTGGGGTTTGCACCGGGCCAGCCGCCTTCGATGTAATCAACCCCCAACTCATCCAAAGCCTGCGTAATCTGGACCTTTTCCGCAGTCGAGAACTGGACACCCTGCGTTTGTTGTCCGTCACGCAAGGTGGTGTCGTAGAGGTAGAGGCGTTCTTTAGTCATTGCTTGCTCCCGCTGGCCCTCAGTCATCGATTACGCCTGCTTGTCGCAACAGGAATGATTTGGATCAGCCATCAGACATTCTCCAACTTTGCCGCATCAAAGCCCGATCCGGGCACCAACTCGACGCCCTCTTTGCTCATCCGCACTTCCACACCAGCCGCGATGAGCGCATTTTTGAGCCTGTCTACTTCTGAGAAGTCCTTAGTCTGCTTTGCAACTTCCCGTGCATTGGCAAAGTTCAGGCGCAATTCATCAAGTAGCTCACGCTCGCTATCCCGGATGAGGTCAAGCATTTCGCTGCTGACGGTTTTCAGCCCCATGATTTCCATCCCCGCGAGCAAACCCGGAATATCACCATTGTCGGCCAGTTTCCGAAGTTCAGATATTGCTTTAGGCGTATTTAGATCGTCACCGAGGGCCTCCAATATCTGAGGTGGCACTTCTCCGGGCTCGTTGTCTCCCTTCATGCGATGCCATTTCCCAAGCTCCTTTTGGGCATCGTTTCGTTTCTTCTCTGTCCAATCCATTGGCTTGCGATAATGAGTTTGAAGGAACACAAACCGGATAACTTCGCCGGACACACCTTGTTCCAGCAAATCATGCACGGTGAAGAAGTTGCCCAGTGATTTGGACATCTTCTTGCCTTCTACCTGCAGCATCTCGTTGTGTAGCCAGTACCGAGCGAACTCCCCCTCGGGGTGTGCGCAGCAGCTCTGGGCGATCTCGTTCTCATGATGTGGGAACATCAGGTCGTTGCCACCGCCATGGATGTCAAAGCTCGCTCCCAGCAGCTCATAACTCATGGCCGAGCATTCGATATGCCAACCCGGACGTCCACGACCCCACGGGCTGTCCCAACCCGGCAGATCGTCAGTCGAGGGCTTCCACAGTACGAAGTCCATCGGGTTCTTCTTGTAAGGCGCAACCTCGACTCGTGCGCCTGCGATCATGTCATCAACAGAACGGCCTGACAGCTTGCCATAGTCATTTTTCCATGTGTCTACGGCAAACAGGACATGGCCATCGGCAGCGTAGGCATGACCTTTCGCGATCAGATCCTCGATCATTGCAATCATCTGGGCGATGTATTCGGTCGCGCGCGGCATCTCATTGGGCTCCATCGCGCCCAGTGCACCCATATCATGCAGATACCAGCCGATGGTTTCGTCCGAACGCTCCTGCACCAGCTGCTCCAAAGACCCTTCCGCACCGGCCTGTTTACGCGACAGCGCCGTGGCGTTGATCTTGTCGTCCACGTCCGTGAAATTACGCACATAGGTCACGTGATCTGTGCCATATACGTGACGCAGCAACCGATAGAGCACGTCGAATACAACGACTGGTCGGGCGTTTCCCAGATGTGCCCGGTCATAGACGGTAGGCCCACAGACATACATCCGCACATTTTCTGGATCGATCGGCACGAAATCCTCTTTCGTCCGCGTCCGTGTGTTGTGCAGTTTGATCGTCGTCATCGGTCGGCTCCTAAGAACAGCATAGCTTCTCGCGTTGGCGCGGGCTTAGCAACTTGTCTCAGGGATGAAAACGAAAGAAACCGGCCCGCTTGATTAATCAGCAGGTAATGCAGCAAATAATGATGCAGGTCATCGGGTTCATAATGTTCGGATATCACGTGATTTTGCCTGAGCCAAGCCTTGAGTTTCGCTGATTGCACCGGCAACCTGTCTTTCATGAGCCGAGAGTACGTGAATTCCATTTGCGAAGACCTGCCTGGGGCCGAACTGTCCGACCCCTGGGGTGGCGGGCATGATGCGTGGAAAGTGGGCGGCAAGATGTTTGCCTGCGTCGGATCTGTGGGGGATGGCGTTTCTGTAAAGACGCCGGATATCGAAACGGCTCAGATGCTGATCGAAGCGGGCGTCGGCACCAAAGCCCCCTATTTTCATCGCAGCTGGATTCGACTGCCATGGGATACAGAAGCTGAGGAGATGCGCCACCGGCTGACCGCGTCTTATGATATCGTACGCGCCTCGCTCACGAAAAAATTGCAGGCGACACTACCGGCGCGAAGTTGATTGACAAATCACCGGCGCTCTGTCCCATTCGGCCTGAATTGCTGCAAGGGAGGCGCGCAATGAAACTGTCGCATCGTATCACGCATTTGACCGACGGCGGATCTGACGGCTGGGATGTGTTTTATCGCGCGCGCCGGATGATCGCTGAAGGTCATGCCGTGACTGAACTGACGATTGGCGAACATGACATTCGCACCGATGCGACGATTCTGGCTGAAATGGATCGCTCTGCCCGCGACGGGCATACTGGATATGCCATGGTTCCCGGCACAGATCTGCTGCGCGATACAGTCGCCGCCCGGGTACAAAACCGTACCGGGGTAGCCACGACGCGACACAACGTGCTGATCACGCCGGGTGGCCAGTCTGCACTGTTCGCGGCTCATACAGCAGTTTGTGATCCGGGTGATGTGGGCCTTTATCTTGACCCCTATTATGCGACCTACCCCGGCACCATTCGTGGAGCAGGCGCGATTGCAAAAGCGGTGCAAACCCGCGCTGAAGATGCATTTCAGCCACGTGCCGATATGATTGAACCACTCGTTGAGGGCGCAGTTTCGCTGCTGATCAACACACCGAACAACCCAACAGGTGTTGTGTATTCCCGCGAAACGCTGAACGAAATTGCTGATCTCTGCCAGCGACGCGATCTCTGGCTGATCTCGGACGAGGTCTACGATACGCAGGTATGGGAAGGTGAGCACCTGTCACCACGCGCCCTGCCCGGCATGGCCGAGCGTACGCTGGTTGTCGGATCCATGTCCAAATCCCATGCGATGACCGGCTCTCGTTGCGGCTGGATTGTAGGTCCGGAAGAAGTTGTTCAGCATCTGATCAACTTGGCCACACACACCACTTATGGGGTTCCGGGCTTTATCCAGGATGCCGCGAGCTATGCTTTGACAGCGGGTGACGGTCTGGAGGAAGAGGTTGCAGCGCCGTTCCGCCGCAGACGCTCTTTGGCCATGCAGGTTCTGGGTGGACAAAACACAGTAGGCCTCGTTCCTGCGCAGGGTGCGATGTACCTGATGCTGGATATAAGAGCGACCGGAATGAGCGGCGAGGCGTTTGCAAATGCTCTGCTCGATACCCACGCCATCGCGGTCATGCCGGGCGAGAGCTTTGGCACCGCTGCAGCGGGCCATATTCGCGTTGCTATGACAATTGACGATGACAGGTTTGCTGCCGCGCTACAGACTGTGTGTAATTTTGCATCCGAGCTCGCAGGTCAGCACGCCGCCGAATAGACGTGGTCAGAACCGAAATGTCGTGCGCAAGTTAAAGGTGTTTGCGTCGAGATCACCATTTGAGCGGGTCACATCGCTGAAGTTCTGTCTCAGAGCTTCACCGCTGATCACAAAGTTCTCGCCAATGGGATATGCGACGCCGATACCATAGACAGCTGCGGTGTCACTGTCATTCGATGTATCGGCACGAGCGGCACCAACCACGACATAACCGAGCGCAGGACCGAAATCATACCCGCCACGCAGCTTCAGGCGCGTGACGCCGTCCAGACTGCCCTCAGAACCCAAGCTCAGGTTCAATGGATCATATTCAAGCTCGCCACCCAGTACGAAATCACCAAAATCGTAATCGTACCCGATGTGAGGGCCAAAGGTGGTGTCGTTTCCGCTGGATCCATTCGGACCATCAGCATCTGTGTAACCAAAGCTGAATCCTGCATAGGCGCCCGTCCAATCTTCGGCAAAAGCGGGTGCGGTGCCGACAAGCAGCAACGCAGCAATCATGGCCGTCAATCGTTTCATACGCCTCTCCAAGTACTTCGCATCAGAACCGTCTGAGGCCCTAAGTGCGACTACCGCTTTGGCACGGATATGGGGGCTTAAACCCTCAATTCAATTCACAATTCACTTTCACTAAGTGAAGATAGTTTAACAGATTTCTCTCAAAACGGGAAAAAAACTTCAGGTATTCATTTTAGTTACGCAAGCCTGGTCGCTTTCGCTGATCCGATCTTAAATCAGGTTTCTTAAAAACAGGTCGTAAACAGGATAGATCGCGTCGGTATGCGGTGCCATACACAACCTGTGAATAACCGAGGGCCGGAATGCGCGGCGAATATTGGAAAATCCGTCTGGTAAGCCGTACAATCGGCGCAGATCGCGGGCGTGCGGCGCGTGGTCGGCCGTAATCCTATTGAGATAGCCAATCCCAAACTAGCTCAATAACATTCGGAACACTCACATGAACGATCAATCCCGTAGCTCTTCTCGTAGCGGCGGACGCTCTGCCCGTCGTGCAGCGCGTGCCGCCGCCCTGCCCGACCACCTGCGCCCTGTGCGCCCGGGCATGGAAGGTGGCACATACAAACCTCTAAGCCAGCAGGATATGGAGCGTATACACAACGCCGCCCTGACAGCACTTGAGACGATCGGCCTTGCCGATGCACCGCAAAGCGGCATCGATTATCTGGTCGGCGCAGGCTGTATTCTCGGGGATGACGGACGTATCCGCTTCCCGCGCGCATTGGTCGAGGATATGTTGGCCAAAGCGAACCGTTCGGTCACGCTTTATAGCCGTGATGGCAAAACTGACCTCGAGCTTTCGGGCAACCGCGTCCACTATGGAACCGCTGGCGCTGCAGTACACATGGTCGATGTACATGGTCGAGAGTACCGTGATTCAACGGTTCAGGACCTGCACGACGCATCCCGTATCTGCGATAGTCTGGACAATATCCATTTCGTTCAGCGTCCGATGGTTTGCCGTGACATTCTGGACAACCGCGAGATGGATCTGAACACCATCTATGCTTGCTGTTCGGGCACATTCAAACATATCGGTACATCGTTCACCGATCCCAGCTATGTCGCTCCGGCGGTGGAAATGCTGCACATGATCGCTGGCGGTGAAGACAAGTGGCGCGAACGTCCATTTGTGTCGAACTCCAACTGCTTTGTCGTTCCGCCAATGAAATTTGCAACTGAAAGCTGCGAAGTTATGGAGGAATGCATCAAGGCCGGAATGCCTGTTCTGCTGCTTTCTGCAGGTATGGCAGGTGCTACCGCGCCGTCTACAATCGCCGGAGCAATCACTCAGGCAACCGCGGAATGCCTGGCCGGTTTGGTTTATGTAAATGCCGTAAAGCCAGGTGCTCCCGCGATTTTTGGCACTTGGCCCTTTGGTCTGGACCTGCGTACCGGTGCGATGTCGGTAGGTTCCGGTGAGCAAGCGCTTTTGAGTGCAGGGTGCGCTCAGATGCATAAGTTCTACGGACTGCCAGGCGGTGCAGCTGCAGGCGCATCCGATGCAAAACTCCCCGATATGCAGGCTGGCTGGGAACAGATGTGTTCGAACGTCATGGCCGGTTTATCGGGTCTGAACATGGTCTATGAAGCAGCGGGTATGCATTCATCCCTGCTGGGATTCTGTTTCGAAAGCCTCATTCTCAGCGACGATCTGATTGGTCAGGCACTTCGTTGTGTTCGGGGGATCGAAGTAAACGACGACACTCTGGCACTGGATCAAATCGCCGAAGTTTGCCTTGGCGGACCCGGTCATTATCTGGGCACTGATGCCACTCTTGGCCGTATGCAGGTGGATTATGTGTATCCGACACTCGGCGATCGGACCTCTCCAAAGGAGTGGTCTGAACTGGGCAAGCCGGATCTGATTAAAAAAGCAATTGCCCGCAAGGAAGAGATCCTTGCGACGCCGTCTCAGGCGCGATTTGACCCGCTGCTGGATGCAGAGCTTCGGAGCAAGTTCAACATTCACTTGCCGCAGTAACTCATTGAAAACAGGCGGCCCGAAAGAACCGGGCCGCCTTGCCTAAGCCTGTATTTAGCCGTTTGTTGCCGGCAGCAGGCCTGCCTCCTGAGCGGCCGCTATCTCAGCCTGATCAAGCGCACCGTCGCCATTGGTATCCAATGTCGAGAAGCCATCAGCATCCATATCTGGCAGAACAGCTTGCACTTCTTCGATGGTCAGAACGCCGTCTCCGTTGGCGTCTGCACTCGACTGCGCAAGGGCAAGGGCCGGAAATCCAACTGCAACTGCGGCGAGTACGGCCAATTTCTGCGGTTTCATCGTGATATCTCCTCGTAGGGGTTTTGAGTGGTAGTCCATCCGGACAGGCACCAGAAACACCCTTTAAGAGACGGCTGTCATCGCTAGGTCGGAAAATCCTGTGATTCGCGCCAAAGCCCGCCCGTTTACTGCTGACTGCAGTGCGGCCTCTTGCTGGCCCAAATCGCAGAATCACGATTCGGCAAATCTCCCCCTACGACCAAAGCGCGATCTGGCAGGCCACCGCTCAATCAGGCGACTCACCGTGGCAAAAAGAAAGGGGGCCGAAGCCCCCTGTCAGTTTCGCCATCCAGGCTCATTTCGTTGACCGCCCGGTGTTTTTTTGCCTGCGGCCTGGACGTCGCCTGGGACGAGCGCACCCGTCCCGTGAGAGAGTGGGAAGGACTGATATTCCGCCCCACCCTGTTCCCGGCCAACACGGGCATGTCGACCGAGTGGAACAAGGCGCCTTTGGTAAGTCTCAGGCTTTGCCTTGCTCCGTATTCGTCGGGACCGGTTACTATGGCAGCTTCCGGCCCCTACACCCCGGTTTGCCGGGGTGCTAATCTCAACTACACCCGCTGGTTGCGCCGCAAGTGTTGCACTTCATGCAGGTTCCGTTGCGCACCAGCGTGTAGTTTCCGCATTCGCCACATGGATCGCCCTCGTAACCCTGCATCTTGGCTTTGGTGCGGGCATCCATTCCGGTTGCCACCTCGGATACGACGGTAGTTTCGCTTTGAACTTCAAACTGCGCCGCAGTTTCAGCCATGCCATTCACTTCGGCCTGACCGCCGTTGAAGACCACCAAATCCTGAGGCAAGCGCTTACGCAGATACCCAGTTGAGCTGATTTGTTTCAGAACTTCCAAAGACTTGGTCGCAGCACTATCGCTGATCTCCGAGACATTCGAAACGCCCTCTTCCTCACCTCGGCCCAGATCATCGAAGGTTGCGCCTTCGGGTTTCACATGGGCCAGATCGGTGCGGTCCAGATAAGACACGGCGAGTTCACGGAAGATGTAGTCCAGGATCGACGTCGCGTTCTTGATCGAGTCGTTGCCCTGTACCATCCCAGCCGGTTCGAACTTGGTGAAGGTAAAGGCATCCACAAACTCTTCCAACGGCACGCCGTATTGCAGGCCGACCGATACAGCGATGGCAAAGTTGTTCATCATCGCACGGAAGCCAGCACCTTCCTTGTGCATGTCGATGAAGATCTCGCCCAGTTTGCCGTCTTCAAACTCACCGGTCCGCAGGTAAACCTTGTGCCCGCCCACGATCGCTTTCTGGGTATAGCCCTTGCGGCGATGCGGCAATTTCTCGCGATGGCTGCGGATCATTTCCTTGACCACAACCTTCTCGATCACTTTCTCGGCCAGCACGACGGCTTTTTCCTGCGCCGATCCGCTTTCCAGAACTTCCGCCGCTTCGTCGTCATCCTCGACCAGCGCTGCCGCCAAAGGCTGCGACAGTTTCGAGCCGTCGCGGTACAGCGCGTTGGCCTTCACACCCAGCGACCACGAAAGTTCGTAAGCCTTCTGGCAGTCTTCGATGGTCGCGTCATTCGGCATGTTGATCGTTTTCGAGATTGCGCCCGAGATGAAGCTCTGCGCCGCCGCCATCATGGTGATGTGGCTGTCAACCCCAAGGAAACGCTTGCCTTTCTTACCGCACGGGTTGGCGCAGTCGAAGATCGAATAGTGCTCTTCCTTCAGATGCGGCGCACCTTCCAGCGTCATCGTCCCGCAGACATGGTCATTGGCCGCGTCGATATCCGCCTTGGTAAAGCCCAGATGACGCAGCAGGTCGAAGGTCGGGTCATTCAGCTTGGTCGCCGGGATGCCCAGAACGCCGGTGCAGAAGTCTTCACCCAGCGTCCACTGGTTAAACACGAACCGGATATCAAAGGCGCTTTCCAGCGCGGCGTCCACTTTGGCCAGTTCATTGGGGCCAAAGCCGTGACCGGTCAACGAGGTGTGGTTGATACCCGGCGCGTTGCCGATAGTACCGTGACCAACCGCGTAGCCGACGATCTCTTCAATCTGAGACGAGGAATACCCCAGCTTTTCCAGCGCCGAAGGCACCGAGCGGTTGATGATCTTGAAGTAACCGCCACCAGCCAGTTTCTTGAACTTTACCAGAGCAAAGTCCGGCTCGATCCCGGTCGTGTCGCAATCCATAACCAAACCAATGGTACCGGTTGGTGCGATCACGGTGGCCTGCGCGTTACGGTAGCCGTTCTTTTCGCCGAGGCTCAGCGCCTCATCCCAAGCGGACATGGCCAGATCGATCAGACGCTTGTCCGGGCAATTGTCGTGGTCCAGCGGCACCGGCTTAACAGCCAGTTTTTCATAACCCTCGGTCACTCCTTGTGACGCACGACGGTGGTTGCGGATGACGCGCAGCATGTGGTCTGCGTTGCGCTCATAGCCTTTGAACGGGCCAAGCTCGCCTGCAATCTCCGCCGAGGTCGCATAGGCCACACCGGTCATGATCGCGGTCAGCGCGCCACAGATCGAACGCCCCTCGTCCGAGTCGTAGCTGTAGCCCATGTTCATCAGCAGGCCGCCGATATTGGCGTAACCCAGACCCAGCGTACGGAAGTCATAGGACAGTTGGGCGATTTCCTTGGATGGGAACTGCGCCATGGTCACCGAGATTTCCAATGTCAGGGTCCACAGACGCGAAGCGTGCATGTAATCCGCCGCCTGGAACTCACCATCCTTCAGGAAGGTCAGCAGGTTCATCGAAGCAAGGTTACAGGCCGTGTCATCGAGGAACATGTATTCCGAGCACGGGTTCGAGCCGCGAATCTCACCATCTTCGAGGCAAGTGTGCCATTCGTTGACAGTGTCATGGAACTGGATACCCGGATCGGCGCAAGCCCATGCGGCGTGGCCGACTTTTTCCCATAGATCACGCGCTTTGACCGTGCGCGCAACCTTACCATCGGTGCGGTTGATCAGTTCCCAATCCGCGTCTTTTTCAACTGCGGTCAAGAATGTGTTGGTCACGCGGATCGAGTTGTTCGAGTTCTGACCCGAAACCGAGCTATACGCTTCCGAATCCCAGTCCGTATCATAGGTCGGGAATTCGATGCTGTCGTGACCCTGCCGGGCGTAGTCCAGCACACGCTTGATGTAAGTCTCTGGGATCGCGACTTTTTTGGCTTCGCGAACCGCCTTCTTCAGGCTGTCATTCTTATTGGGATCATACGCATCGTCCTGCGCACCGTCCCAGCTTCGGATGGCCTCGAAAATGCCGTTCAGCATCTTCTCGTGCATCTTTGATCCGGCAACGATCGAGGCCACCTTCTGCTCTTCGATCACCTTCCATTCGATGAATTGCTCGATGTCCGGGTGATCTGCATCGACGATCACCATCTTTGCTGCTCGACGGGTTGTTCCGCCTGATTTGATCGCGCCAGCGGCGCGGTCGCCGATCTTGAGAAAGCCCATGAGGCCCGAGGACTTGCCGCCGCCTGACAGCGCCTCGCCTTCTGCACGCAGATGGCTGAAGTTGGTCCCGGTACCAGAGCCGTATTTGAACAGGCGCGCCTCGCGCACCCACAGATCCATGATACCGCCTTCGTTCACCAGATCATCATCGACCGACTGGATGAAGCACGCATGCGGCTGCGGATGTTCGTAAGCGGATTTCGATTTGGTCAGTTTTCCGGTTTTGTAATCGACGTAGTGGTGCCCTTGCGCCGGGCCATCGATTCCATATGCCCAATGCAGACCGGTATTGAACCATTGTGGCGAGTTCGGCGCGGCGCGTTGGGTCGCCAGCATATAGCGCATCTCGTCAAAATAGGCGCGCGCGTCATCTTCGGTCGAGAAATAACCACCCTTCCAGCCCCAGTAAGCCCAAGCGCCCGCCAAACGGTCGAACACTTGCTTGGAAGAGGTCTCGCCATCAAACTCCGCGCCATCAGCCGGAACCGAGCGCCACAGGAATTCGGGGACGTCTTTCTCTTTTACTTTTTTCAGCTTGGACGGGACGCCCGCTTTGCGGAAGTATTTCTGGGCGATGACGTCGCTGGCTACCTGACTCCAGCTGGAAGGCACCTCAATGTTGTCCAGCCGAAATACGATTGTCCCGTCGGGATTGCGGATTTCCGAGGTGGCTGACACAAAATCGAGCTCTGCATATGCATCCCGCCCCGGTTTGGTAAATTTTCTTTCAATCTTCATGT
>NZ_SMMF01000920.1:14231-46949 GCF_009711355.1 Roseibium sp. RKSG952
GGTGACCGGTCGCTGCTGCTCACAGCGCGGAACCGACCAAACGGTTGCACGTTAGTATGGTGTGCTTTCCGACCCTCGCCCGCTGCCATCTCTGATTTTATACCAGATTTAGTGGCAATCTATTCGGCCTCCACAATTTGACGTATACACCCATAGTAGGTCAACGCCATTTTTTGGTCATTTTTGAAATCTTTTTAGTTGACCAAATCTGGCAGCCGCACACCCAAGGGTCTTCCACCGATTCCTCCACAGGCTGGCATCTGGCAAAAACCTGCCACTCACCGGAGGGCTCAGATTGATTTGCTGTTTTTCTCGGCACAGTTACCGGGAAATCATCATCCATCACCCTGTTAACGACCTTGTCAGAGAATCATCGTCGCGAAATGACTGAGTCTGGCATAAGGTGTTATGAGAGGCAGATTTTAGTGGAGTTCGTGTTGAGCATGTTGTCGTTACGTCTACTTCCCATTCTAGCCATTTTCGTGGCCTGCTCACCACAGGAACAACCCTTTTCGTCGCGCAGCGCCCAGTTCGGCGAATATCCAAAACGATTGTTCGACACCTTCAAAGTCAGCTGCGATGGACCGGGAGAAAACTTCGCACAAGTCAGTGCTGGTGTATTCGAATGTCGGGAAACTTTGCCACCTGACGCCACAGCTTTTCTGATTCTCAATTACGATGGCTTCCCACAAAAATTGCCCCAGAGCGTTCGACGCATGTCCTCAGAAAAGAACTCTCAGGGATATCGTGTCGACGCGGATTTGTACTTTCTGATCCCTCAGCAAAACGGATCGACGGTAAAGGTTCCGGTGGAAAGTGAGGCATTGGATCAGGAGCTGACCTCACTGTTCCGATTCTTTGGTGGAACCCCTGTGGTGAAGGGCTGAATTGTGACGTTCGCGCTTGCGACTTCATATCACCCGCACTAAGACCCAAGCGCGAGGGTGATTAGCTCAGTGGTAGAGCGCTTCGTTCACATCGAAGATGTCAGGAGTTCAAATCTCTTATCACCCACCATACAGCTTTTGAGTTCTAAGGTATCTGTCGCTCAATGCCGGAAAAGCTTGTCAGAAAGCAAATCGGCTGATTATCCTGATTCTAACAGACGTTAGCGAACCCGGGTAGCAGCAGAAGGTAGCGCATGGCCAAACTGAAAAGGGATATTGGCCTTGTTGGTCTGACCTTTATTTCCGTCGGCGGTATCATCGGTTCCGGTTGGCTGTTCGGGCCACTGCTGGCGGTTCAACACGCTGGTCCTGCTGCAATCCTGTCATGGATCATCGGCGCGGTAGCCATGTTTATACTGGCCATCACCTTTGCCGAAATCTCTGCCATGTTACCGATACCCGGTGGCATAGCCCGAGTGCCTCAGTTTTCGCACGGAAACATCGTTTCGATGGCAATGGGCTGGACCGCCTGGATCGGCTACAACACAACCGCGCCAATCGAAGTAGAGGCGATGCTCAAGTATCTCGCCCCCTATGCTCCTTGGCTGCACGCCGCAGATTCGGGCGATCTGACCGGTGCAGGGATCGCCGTTGCATTATTCTTCATGCTTTTCTTCGTCGCAATCAACGCACTGGGAGTTAAATTCTTTGCTCATGTGAATGCAGTGCTTACCTGGGCGAAGGTGGCCATTCCAATTCTTCTTTCAGCACTGCTAATCGCCAACCGTTTCAACGTTGAGAATTTTACAACACCCGGAGGGTTCGCCCCATACGGTGTAAAAGGGATCATGGCCGCGGTATCGACCGGGGGCGTGATCTTTTCATTCATCGGGTTTCGTCACGTAGTGGACATGGCTGGTGAAGTGAAGAATCCCAAATTCGCGATCCCTGCCGCACTCATTCTGTCAATTATCCTATGTGCCGCGATCTATCTGGGCCTTCAGATCGCATTCATCGGGGCGCTCGACCCCTCGATGCTCAGCAATGGCTGGGCAAAGCTGGATTTTGGTGCTCAGGGACCCCTGGATGGAATTATAATGTCCGTCGGAATTCTCTGGTTTCTCAGCCTTCTAAACATCGGATCCGTGATCGGACCGTTTGGCAACGGATTGGTTGCGACAGGTTCTAACGCACGCATTGCGTTGGCTTTGTCCCAGAATGGCTTCCTGCCAAAAAGGCTGCAGATGCTGTCATCATTCGGCGTACCACTCTGGGCATTGGCGCTGAATTTTCTGATCGGCATTCTCTTTCTGCTCACCGTACCCTTTACCACCGTCATTGCCCTAAACGGTGCAGCAATCGTTCTGTCGTTTGCAGTCGGGCCAATCGCTGTCGTTTGCCTGCGCGACCTGCTTCCCGATCACCCACGCTCAGTTCGGGTGCCGGCAGTGAAACTGGTCGGCATGGCAGCTTTCGCAATCGCCACACTAATTGTTTACTGGAGCGGTTGGGACACGGTCTGGAGACTGGGAATTGCGCTGATCATCGGAATGGTGCTTCTGCTGATCAGGTTTCACGGTCGCCTTGATGAAATGGATGTAACCGAAGCGCTCTGGCTGGTGCCCTACTTCGCAGGCATCGGCCTGATTTCCTACTTAGGTCAATTCGGTGAAGGCTCGCTGCAGCAAATCCCATTCGGATGGGACATCGTGCTGTGCGTGATGTTCTCGATCGTTATCTTTACGCTGGCAGTTCGATCCGCGTTGTCTGCCCGTAAGTTCCAGAGATATATCGCAGAAGAAGAAGTACTGGATCCGACCAAACCTGTCATAGGGTTCTGATCACAACAAAAAAAGGCGGGGTTCAACCCCGCCTTTTCCGATTTAGCTTTCGCTCTTAGTGCGCAGTTGCAGATGGCCCGGCGCTTTCAGTGGCTTTGGCCGCAGCCGCAGCCGCTTCCTCAGCCGCTTCGTCCCATTCAACCGGCTCAGGCTTGCGGATCAACGCACGCTCCAGAACTTCTGAAACGTGTTTGACCGGAATAATCTCAAGCCCTTCCTTCACGTTGTCCGGAATATCCGCGAGGTCTTTCTCGTTCTCTTCCGGGATCAGAACAGTCTTGATGCCACCGCGCAGAGCCGCCAGCAGCTTTTCTTTCAAGCCACCGATCGGCATTGCATTACCACGCAACGATACCTCGCCCGTCATCGCAATATCCTTGCGCACCGGAATACCAGTCAGGACCGAAACGATCGATGTCACCATCGCAAGACCGGCCGAAGGCCCGTCCTTGGGCGTCGCCCCATCCGGTACGTGGACGTGGATGTCCAGCGAGTCGAACTTCGGCGGTTTCACCCCGATCTGGGGCGAGATCGACCGCACATAGGATGAGGCCGCGTCGATGGATTCCTTCATCACATCGCCCAGCTTACCGGTGGTCTTCATCCGACCTTTACCCGGCAGTTTCAGCGCCTCGATATGCAGCAGGTCACCACCCACCGAGGTCCACGCCAGACCCGTGACAACACCGACCTGATCGTCCTGTTCGGCAAGACCATAACGGAACTTCGGCACACCAAGGAAATCATCCAGATTGTCGGGCGTCACAGTGACCTCTTCCGCCTCTTTCTTGATGATCTTGGTCAGCGACTTCCGCGCCACCTTGGCGATCTCACGCTCGAGGTTCCGCACCCCTGCTTCACGGGTGTAAGTGCGGATGATCTTTTGCAGTGCCTCATCGGTCAGTTCAAATTCCTTGGCCTTCAGACCATGGTTCTTGACCTGCTTGTCGATCAGGTGCTGTTTGGCGATCTCGCTCTTTTCCTCTTCGGTGTAACCAGCCAGCGGGATGATCTCCATCCGGTCCAGCAGAGGCCCAGGCATGTTGTAGCTGTTCGACGTGGTCAGGAACATCACGTTGGACAAGTCATATTCGACCTCAAGATAGTGATCCATGAACGTGCTGTTCTGTTCCGGGTCCAACACCTCAAGCATTGCCGAGGCCGGATCACCACGGAAGTCCTGCCCCATCTTGTCGATCTCGTCGAGCAGGATGAGCGGGTTCGTGGTTTTCGCCTTTTTCAGCGCCTGAATGATCTTACCTGGCATCGAACCGATATAGGTCCGACGGTGACCGCGGATCTCGGATTCATCGCGTACACCACCCAGCGAGATGCGAATAAACTCACGCCCCGTGGCTTTAGCAACGGATTTACCCAGCGAGGTCTTACCTACGCCCGGAGGGCCGACAAGGCACAGGATCGGGCCTTTCAGCTTTTTCGAACGCTGCTGTACCGCGAGGTACTCAACGATCCGCTCTTTGACCTTTTCAAGGCCATAGTGATCGGCGTCCAGAATGTCCTGCGCACGACCCAGATCCTTTTTGACGCGGGATTTGGTGCCCCACGGCAGTGACAGTATCCAGTCCAGATAGTTGCGCACAACGGTCGCTTCGGCCGACATGGGTGACATGTTCTTGAGCTTCTTCAGCTCGCCTTCCGCTTTTTCGCGCGCTTCTTTCGACAGCTTGGTCTCGGCGATCTTAGCTTCGAGCTCAGCAACTTCATTGCTGCCATCCTCGCCATCGCCAAGTTCCTTCTGAATGGCCTTCATTTGCTCATTCAGATAGTACTCGCGCTGCGTCTTCTCCATCTGGGATTTGACGCGGGTCTTGATCTTTTTCTCGACTTGCAGAACCGACATTTCGCCCTGCATCAGGCCATAGACTTTCTCAAGCCGCTCGCTGACGCTGAGAGTTTCCAGCAGTTCCTGCTTTTGCTCGACTTCAATGCCCAAGTGACCCGAAACCAAATCAGCCAGCTTGGCAGGCTCGGTGGTTTCACCAACAGCGGTCAGCGCTTCTTCGGGGATGTTCTTACGCACTTTGGCATAGCGCTCGAACTCATCCGCGACAGTGCGCAACAGCGCCTGCGTCGTGGTCACGTCGCCGGGGATTTCTGTCAGGTACTCAGCGCGCGCTTCAAAGAAGTCGTCATTTTCGAGAAACTCGGTGATCTGCACACGTGCTTGCCCTTCGACCAGCACCTTTACGGTGCCATCGGGCAATTTCAGCAGTTGCAGTACATTGGCCAGTACGCCCGAACGATAGATGCCGTCGATTTCAGGGTCATCAACACCGGGGTCAATCTGACTGGACAACAGAATCTGCTTGTCATCCTGCATGACCTCTTCCAGCGCGCGGACCGATTTATCGCGACCGACGAAAAGCGGCACGATCATATGCGGGAAAACCACGATATCGCGCAGCGGCAGTACTGGGTAAGAGGAATTCAGAGGCTCTTGCATGCTCAATCCTTATCATTGGCAAGACGGCACCGGTCCCTGATTCAGGCAACCTTTGGCCATCTCCTGTCTTGGACGATAAAGGTGGGGCACTTAGTGGCCCATTTCAACCTCACCGCCGTGTGTCGTGATTCAGAATGACCCGAGGTCTCAGGGACTGCAAGGCATGCAATGGATATATCCACCGAAATTAATGAAGCACCCGCCATATGCGCCTTAAATCGGCTCGATATCGCCCTGCTCTCGTTGCGCGTGGAAATCTGCCTGCCAGCTGTCAAATGTGCCCGCCGCAATCGCATCGCGCATTCCCTGCATTATCTCTTGGAAATAGTGCAGGTTGTGCCACGTCAGCAGCATGCCCGAAATCATCTCATTCGCCCGAAAGACGTGATGCAGATAGGCGCGCGAATAGTTTGAGCAGGCCGGGCAAGAACAAGCCTCATCCAAGGGACGCGGGTCATCGGCGTGACGGGCGTTCTTGATATTGACCACACCGCGGCGGGTAAAGACCTGTCCGGTACGGCCAGATCGGGACGGCAGCACACAATCCATCATATCGATACCGCGCGCAACAGCGCCCACGATGTCGTCGGGTTTACCGACCCCCATCAGATATCGTGGCTTATCTTCCGGCAGGAAACCGGGTGCATAATCGAGACACGAGAACATGGCTTCCTGCCCTTCGCCCACTGCCAAGCCGCCAACCGCATATCCTTCAAAACCAATGCCTTTCAAGGCTTCAGCACTTTCTTCGCGCAAATCGCGTTCAAGACCGCCCTGCATGATTCCAAACAGCGCATGACCTGGACGATCACCAAACGCTTCGCGCGAACGCTCAGCCCACCGCATCGACAGACTCATGGATTCAGCGATGCGTTCGCGATCTGCAGGCAGCGCCGGACATTCGTCAAAACACATTACAATGTCCGAACCCAAAAGCCGCTGAATTTCCATCGAGCGTTCGGGCGTCAATTCATGCTTTGACCCATCGATATGAGATTTGAAGGTCACGCCCTTTTCGGTGAGTTTTCGTAAGCCGGCCAGCGACATGACCTGAAACCCGCCCGAGTCCGTCAGGATGGGACGTTCCCAATTCATGAACTTGTGCAGCCCGCCAAGACGGTCGATCCGTTCGGCCGTTGGGCGCAACATCAAGTGATAGGTGTTGCCCAGCAATATGTCTGCCCCTGTGGCTCGCACGCTTTCAGGCATCATCGCCTTAACAGTGGCGGCAGTACCCACTGGCATAAAGGCCGGAGTGCGCACTTCGCCTCTTGGCGTTTGAATCACGCCGGTACGGGCCTTTCTGTCTGTGGCCTTCAGTTCGAATGAAAACTGCTGTGTCATATGCACGCCTCGGGTCGCTGAACCGGGCAGGCTTTGCCCGATCTATACAGCCATTGCAACCCGTCAGGGCAGCGAGGCCACTCTCTCAGTAAAAAGACGAACGACGCCTGCCCCATCCACGTCTTTACAGACTCGTACAGACGGGCGCGATGGATGAGGTTGCGTCGCTCCAAACTCTTCCCCATCAAGAACGACCTGCAGACCTGTTTCCACTGTATCGAACATGGGCTCGTGTGAGCAGGCGATGACGGCCGTTGAGTCATGCAGGCCACAACCTTCGAGGCCACCGATATCCCTATAAAACTGAAGGTAAAATCGCGATATATCTCGCAGAAAACTACCCATATCGGGCGAAGACTGAGCAAGCGCTTCAAAATCCGCTGTTTCGTAGAGGGTTTTGAGCGTTACATCCAAGCCCACCAGAACCGTTTCAGGAGGGTTGGAAAAGACCTCATCAGCCGCTTTCGCATCATGATAGATGTTCGCTTCGGCATGCGCCGTGATATTGCCAGGACAATAAACAGCACCCCCCATGATGACCAGTCGGCGGATGTTTCCGGCAAACCCGGGGTCCAGCTGCATCGCATCAGCGATATTGGTCAGGGGGCCAACGGCGCAAACAACCAACTCGTCTTTGTGCCGCCGCGCCATCTCAACAAGGAATTCGGCGGCATTCAGGTGGTGGTTCTCACCTACTTGCGGAATATCGGTCAGATCGCCAAAGCCCTCGGGTCCGTGAACATGCTCGGACGGGCTATGACTTTCGGCATGACGACCGGCGGATGCCCCTTCGGCCACGGGAATATTGAGCCCCAGTTTATCAGCCAGAAAACGGGCGTTTCTGCTGGATTGATGAACATGAGTGTTGCCGAACACAGTGGTCAGACCAATCAGGTCGATTTCTGGAGCTGCAGCAGCATAAGCAATGGCCATCGCATCGTCGATGCCGGGATCGGTGTCGATAATCAGTTTCATCCCGCCCCGATAGCGCAACCAGATCGGGATGCAAAGCGGTCACAGACAACAAATTCCCCACTACTTTACCGATTTCACGCATATGATTCCGGTCGCATTCCATCCATACCAGAGTTGAAAATTCACGACTCAATCCCCAGATGTATACCGTCGTACACAATAAACGAGGACAGATATGACAGAAGACCAGATTATCGGACTGCTCACATCAAACATAATTTACCTTCTGGCGGCAGTGCTGATCATCATTGTCGTCCTGAAAGGCATCAAAATCGTTCCGCAATCCGAAAAATATGTGGTCGAACGGTTCGGGCGGCTGCATTCGGTGCTTGGCCCGGGCATTAACTTTATTGTTCCTTTTCTGGATGTTGCGCGTCACAAGATATCCATTCTGGAGCGCCAATTGCCGAATGCTACACAGGACGCAATCACCAAGGACAACGTTCTGGTACAGATCGATACATCGGTCTTCTACCGCATTCTTGAGCCGGAAAAGACAGTTTACCGTATTCGTGACGTAGACGGCGCCATCGCGACCACCGTGGCAGGTATTGTACGTGCCGAAATTGGTAAGATGGACCTTGATGAAGTTCAGTCGAACCGTGCGCAGCTGATTACCCGCATTCAGGAAAGCGTCGAAACCGCCGTCGACGACTGGGGGATCGAAGTCACCCGTGCCGAGATTCTGGACGTGAACCTTGATCAGGCAACTCGTGACGCAATGCTGCAGCAGCTGAATGCAGAACGTGCCCGTCGTGCGCAGGTTACCGAAGCCGAAGGTCAGAAACGCGCAGTCGAACTTCATGCCGATGCCGAGCTTTATGCGGCCGAACAAACCGCCAAGGCACGCCGTATTCAGGCCGAAGCCGAAGCTTACGCAACCGGCGTTGTGGCCAAGGCCATTCAGGATAATGGCATCGAGGCTGCGCAATATCAGGTAGCATTGAAACAGGTTGAATCGCTGAACGCATTGGGTAACGGCACCGGCAAACAAACCATCGTTGTTCCTGCGAATGCACTTGAAGCGTTTGGTGACGCCTTCAAAATGCTGAAAGGAGGCAAATGATGGCTGATCCCTTCTGGCTGACCTGGTGGCTCTGGTTGGCCGGAGCTCTCGCAGTCGGTATTCTTGAGGTCATTCTGCCCGGGTTCATCTTTTTGGGCTTTGCAATCGGGGCGGCCATCACAGGGATACTGCTGATCATCCCCGGAGTTACACCATCGCTCCCAATTTTGCTGCTGATCTTCGCAGTGCTGTCGCTGGTCGCGTGGTTAGTATTGCGCCGCATGTTCGCCTTACCGCATGGACAGGTGAAAACCTTCAACCACGACATTAACGACTAAATTGCTTTGGCGCCCGGTTTCGGGCGCCACTGCCCCTCTGGACGCTGCCTAAGGCTTTCCCTATATAAATTCTCAGGTAACAGACCCGAGGCTTCAATGACCCACCCAAGTGAACATCTTGAAGGTACACCGCTGATCGCGCCTTCATCCGTGGAACACCCGCTGTATGATCCAGTGGTCGAGGCTTGCAGAACAGTGTTTGACCCGGAAATTCCGGTAAACATCTATGATCTGGGTTTGATCTATACGATTGATATTGCCGAAGATAATGCCGTCAAAGTCATCATGACGCTAACCGCTCCGGGTTGCCCGGTTGCGGGCGACATGCCCGGTTGGATCGTCGAGGCGATCGAGCCAGTGGCAGGTGTAAAGGAAGTCGACGTTGAACTGACCTGGGAACCACCCTGGGGAATGGAAATGATGTCGGACGAAGCCCGCCTCGAGCTTGGCTTCATGTAGGATACGCATTTATCCACAAAAAACAGGCCCTTGTCATAAAACGGTAATCTATGCGTTACCGTTTCTTGGGATTTCTGTCACATAGAAATCGGACAACTTAACTGCACCGCCTGAGCAAGTATCTCGTCCGCGACGGGCAATCGATCCTGACGCAGATGTCGTTGATACGTAAACAGAGTTTATTTGGTGCGTGGGCTCAGTGACCGCTTGCTATCCCCCTGGAAGGCGAGCCCGGAATTCAGGACCGCTCTTGCCCGAGAGCGGTCCTTTTTTTGACCCTAGCCAGCAGTCGCGCGATATCATTTTATCCCGCAAGTCTCCTTGATTTCAGCAGAACGTTCGTCAAGCTTTTTGACGTAATCCCCTGATAACATTTCCAGTCTCTTGTTTTCAGTACCGGAAACCAGTCCCAGCAACGCCCCGGCTGGCGTAATCGCAAAAACGCTTTCAGCCTGCTGATCCTCAGCATGTTTCTTTTCCGCTGCGATAGCACGCAGGTCACCCTCTGCTGTGGCGCAGTTGACAGGATGGGTCTTCTCGGAACCTGCTGCCGATGCGACGCTGGCCATTCCAATCAATGCCAGACAAGACAGTCCTGCCAATGCTCGCGCCACCTGTGTCATTACCTTCTGTTCCATCGCTAAAACCGCCTCTTCTTCGACAAACAAACTTCAAAATATCGCCTCCAGGAAAGAGGCTTGAAGCAACGCTAATGTGATACGTGACGTTGATGCAAGAAAAGGAATTCGATCACATACTAAGAAAGTTAAGCCAACTTGAATGCTCTCTCTTGAGCCCGACCGGTGTCAGACTTAAATTGGATACAACGCGCGACAACGGAGACCACTATGTTCGGCATTCCCGGCAAACAAGCCGTGACCATAACGCCAAAGGCTGCAGAGCAGATTGTTCGCCTGATGACATCAGGTGGGCATGCTGGGTTGCGCATTGGCGTCAAGAAGGGCGGATGCGCAGGCATGGAATACACCATGGACTACGTAGATGAGGCCGATCCGAACGACGAAGTGGTCGAACAGGATGGCGCAAAGGTCATGATTGCCCCGATGGCGCAAATGTTCCTGTTCGGAACTGAAATCGACTACGAGGTTTCCTTGCTGGAATCCGGGTTCAAGTTCAAGAATCCGAATGTCGTCGACGCATGTGGCTGCGGTGAATCAATCAAATTCGACGAAAGCCTGGCTGCTCAGCGCTAAGCGTTGTCCTGCAGATGGACATAGGTTTCATTGAACCGGCGGGTCAGATGCTCTCCGGCACCGATTAGCTGATCGGATCCCGGTGGGGCGACGTTGGTTTCATATGACGGGTTAAAGAACAGCGGCACAGATATGCGTTCTTCCTGCCCGCCCCTGACCCGATGTAACGTTGCCTTGACCTGCCCGGCCGTCCAGAACTCAAGCATCTCACCAAAGTTGATCACAAAAGTTCCCGGCGCGGCATTCACGCCTTCCCATGTGCCATTTGGCATTTGAACTTCGAGGCCAGAGTTTCCGTCGGTCGCCAATAATGTCAGGCAGCCATAGTCTGTATGTGCAGCAATCCCAAAGTCTTTTTCTCCTGCCCAATCAGGGCGTTCCGGATAAAAGTTTCCACGCAACAGAGCCATCGGAGTGTCAAAAGCGGTATCGAAGCTTGCCGCGTCACGCCCCAGAGAAACCGAGATCGCCCGGAGAACTCGCATCGCAACACCACATGCGTCGGCATAATAGTTTTGAACAGTCTCCCGAAACTCCGACAGACCATCTGGCCAGAGATTAGGTGCATAGACGCTCAACCCACTGCCGGTATAGCGATTGCCTGGGGGTAACTCGTACCCACAATCGAACACCTCTTTGTAGTCGGGGTTTGCATTTGGATCGACCTGTTCGGATTGTGGCGCACCCCACCCTCGGTTCGCCCCGGTGCGTGCCATATCAACGCTGCGTTTGAACGTTTCTGGCATGCGGAAAAAATTTCGATAGGCATCAATTAGCTGACCGATCCTTTCGGCATCCAGCCCGGTATTTTTAATGGTCAGAAAACCAACTTCGCTTACTGCAGTTGCCAATCGGTTCAGTTCTACCGGATCGCGCAAATCCAGTTTTTCGAGGTCAAGATTGTCGATCATTCTGCTCTTACCTTTTGCGCGGGCAAACTGCCGTTTAGACATTCCTTTCGCAAGCGGAATTGTCAGCACCCGCGCACGATGTTAACTGGCTTAAAGACTTTAAAAAGATCAGGGAGATACCGACATGCGGCGCAAACTGGCGGCAGGCAACTGGAAGATGAACGGCACCGGACCTGCGCTGGCCGAGTTGGAATCACTGGCTCATACTTTTCCGGATCCGTCGGTAGACATCCTGATCTGCCCTCCGGCCACTTTGCTGCACCGGGCCTCTCAAACGGTTCACCATACCGAAATCGCTGTCGGCGGACAGGATTGTCACGCAGCCACCTCTGGCGCGCATACAGGCGATCTAAGTGCTGAAATGTTGAAAGATGCAGGTGCCAACTCGGTCATTCTGGGTCATTCTGAACGTCGTGAAGATCACGGTGAGCAAAACGAAGATGTTCGGGCCAAAGCACGCACGGCAATGGATACAGGTCTGACCGCAATCATCTGCGTTGGGGAAAGTCTGGAACAACGTGAGGCGGCGAACACGCTGGATATCATCGGCGGTCAGATGTCCGGTTCAATTCCGGATCAGTCGACTGGTGAAAACCTCGTGGTGGCCTACGAACCGATCTGGGCAATCGGCACCGGCAAAGTTCCTACGCTGGAAGAAATCGGTGAGGTTCACGATTTCATGCGTGCGCGATTGGAGCGCCGCTTTGGCGAGGGCGTTGGCCGCTCAGTCCGGCTCCTCTATGGTGGCTCGGTCAAACCCTCCAACGCGGCCGAAATCTTTGGTGTGTCGAATGTTGATGGCGCACTGGTTGGTGGTGCGAGCCTGAAGGCAGAGGACTTCTCGGGCATCATTCGCGCACTCGAAGGCGCGTAACCGCCCCAAGGATCGAACGGCCTTACTCAGCGATATCTTCTGCCCATAACTCGGGCTTCTCTTCGATGAAGCGCCGCATCAAGGCAATGCAATCAGGGTCTTCCGACAGGATGACCTCAACCCCGCGCTGACGCAGAAACTCTTCATTGCCCCCGAAATTCACAGTGTCACCGATGACGACTCGCGGAATACCAAACTGAACGATGGTACCTGCGCACATCATGCAAGGTGACAGCGAAGTATAAAGCACAGTGTCGCGATAGCTTTTTTGCCGCCCGGCCTTGCGCAGGGCATCCATCTCACCATGTGCGATGGGATCACCTTTTTGCACACGCTGATTGCGGCCCTGAGCAACCACCTGCCCTGCACGCGCAAGAACAGAACCGATCGGGCAACCACCTTCGTCAAAACCAGCTTTGGCTTCTTCATAGGCAATTCGCAGCATTTGTGCGTCAGTTTCGTTCAGCATGAGTGGTACGGCTCCAATGGCTTTCGGTGCAGCCTGCCGAATACCCGCTCAGCGGTCAACGGCAGGTTGCATCAGACATCAGGCCAGCTTCATCGTAATCAACCCCACTACGATCAAGACAGCCGCCAAAATGCGCATTGGCGTCAACGCTTCACCCAAAAGCATCACACCCACGAGGAATGCACCAACCGCGCCGATCCCGGTCCAGATCACGTAGGCCGTCCCAAGCGGCAGCGTGCGCATCGACAGAGCCAATAAGCCAAAAGACCCCACCATTGACACACCCATGATAGCGGTGGGCCACAAACGTGTGAAACCCGCCGACTGCTTCATGGCTACAGCCCAAACGATTTCGAGCAGACCTGCAAAAAGAAGATAAATCCAAGGCATGAAGAGACCTCAAAATCCGTTCGGGTCGTCCCGAATGATATCCCGTGATGGGGAGGTCGTCCTCTGCTATTCAGTTATAAACAGAAACCGAAATTGCAAGGTCAGCGAGCGACAAAGCTTTGCGAAACCCGAGGCTATGACGTCCTGATACCAAGGATCATTGGGGCCCCAAAGAAGTCGTCATCAATCAATCTTGGACGAACACAATATTTTGATGTTAGACACCCAAAAAAGTTTGAGTCTGAACTCCGCAAGGTGCGGAAAACAGGCCGTTTTGAAGAATGAGATCATAAGAGGCTCAGAGCATGTCGCGTCAGAAATTCTGCGTTGTCTGCATGAAATGGGGTACGATGTATGGCAACGAATATGTCAACATGCTCCATCGTGCGGTCAGCGATCATCTGCAGGTCGATCACGACTTCATTTGTATAACGGACAATTTCGAAGGTCTGGATTCGGGGATCAAATGCCGCCCCCTCGACTTCCCTCAGATGGCCCAGTCCAATTGGGAATATGGCAAGTTTCCAAAGGTCCTCATGTTCGACAGACGTATCGTCGAAGGATATGATGCAGCACTGTTTCTGGATCTCGACATCATGGTGACAGGCGATCTGACACCATTGTTGAAAATAGTTCGGGACAAAGGCGGTCTGTACCTGATGCCCAAGTTCCGCGGTTTGCTCTGGCGCATGATCCCGGCTGCATTCTGGGATCTGGTTCCGGGGTTCATGAATCAGGTTACACGCGGGAATTCCTCGGTCGTTGGTTTCGTTCCAGCCGAGCAATTCCATTTGTACGATAATTTTGATGCAGCAAAACATCATGACGAATATGGGAATGACCAGAACTACGTGTCCAAACTGGCTTACAAGCGTAAGTGCTATCCCAAGAACTGGTGCATCGGGCTTGTCCATCTGGTGCCCTATTGGCCTTTTGGCCTGATCTTCAAGACCTATCGCAAACTTCCAGACCGGCCGAAGATCGTGATCTTTCATGGCCGGCCAAACCCCGATGAGCTGGTGAATGACGATATCGGCTATTGGAGTATCGGGCGGCGGCACGCCTACGGTGGTATCGGCTGGGTGGCCGATTATCTGCAAAAATATGGCAGCTGATCTTTCAAACAGTCAGGGCCGGTTTTTCAACCGGCCCTGAATACGGAACGTGATTTCCTAGTTTGTCACTATTTCCGGCCCCATGAACGTGTTCGGCAAGAATGTCGAAAGCCATGGGATGTAGGTGACCATAATCAGGAAGACGAACAGTACAGCCAGGAATGGCAGCGCGGCCTTGACGACGCGCATCATAGGCATCCCGGCAACGCCCGAAGTCACGAACAGGTTCAACCCGACCGGAGGTGTGATCATCCCGATCTCCATGTTCACCACCATGATGATGCCCAGATGAATCGGATCAATATTCAGTTCGATTGCTATCGGGAAAACCAGCGGTGCGACGATGACCAGCAGGCCTGAAGGCTCCATAAACTGACCACCGATCAGCAAGATCACGTTGACCACAATCAGGAACGTGATCGGCCCAAGCCCTGCAGACAACATCGCCTCGGCGATATGTTGCGGCACCTGTTCATCCGTCAAAACGTGCTTGAGGATGAGCGCGTTGGCGATGACGAACAACAGCGTCACCGTCAGTTTGCCAGCTTCAAACAGCGTATGTTTGGTATCGGGATGGAAGAATGCGGTGATCAGCGCATAAGGTTTTTTCAGCAACGAAAGGTTCTGTGTCCCTTCTGCCGTGCTGAGCGGCCCCATGTCCTTGTAGACGAAGCTTGCGATGAAGAACGCATACACCGCTGCAACTGCTGCAGCCTCAGTTGGGGTAAAGATACCCCCATAGATCCCGCCAAGAATGATCACGATCAGGAACAGGCCCCAACCGGCTTCGCGTGCCGAAACAAAGATCTCACCCCAGCCCTTCCAATCTCCCTTTGGCAGGTCCTTGACCTTGGCCATGACGTAGATGGTGACCATCAACATAAGACCAGCCAGCAATCCCGGGATGACACCAGCCAGGAACATTCGGCCAACCGAAACTTCGACAGCAGCGGCATAGACCACCATCACGATGGACGGAGGGATCAGAATCCCGAGTGTACCCGCGTTACAGATCACGCCAGCAGCGAATTCCTTGGAATAACCTACCTGCCGCATCCCGGCGATCACGATGGATCCGATGGCAACAACTGTCGCCGGGGACGAACCGGACAGTGCAGCAAACAGCATACAGGCAAACACACCCGCAATTGCCAGACCACCGGGCAAATGCCCCACGCAAGCAATTGAGAACCTGATGATCCTGCGGGCCACACCACCGGTCGTCATGAAAGACGACGCGAGGATGAAGAACGGGATAGCAAGCAGTGTGAAGTGTCCCTCAAACGCCTCAAACAGAGTCCCGGCGACCGATGCCAGTGAACTGTCGGAATACATCAGCAGGAACAGGGTCGAGCTGAGACCCAGCGCAACCGCGATCGGAACGCCGATCAGCAGCAGGCCGATGACCATGGAGAATAGAATTACAACGTCCATTAGTCATGCTCTCCTTGCTGAGCCCGAACCTCTTCGATCTCGTCTTCAACTTCGTGGCTTGCGACAAGGCGATCCGTCTCTCCGCGCCAGATCTGAACAGCAACCTGCGCAAAACGAATGACCAACAACAACATCGACAGGGGAAGAACGAGATAAGGCACCACTTTGGGCAGTTTCTCGTAGTATTCCCCGTAATTTATGAGTTCTTCGAGAAAGCGCAGTGGGGCGATCATCGGAATGTCATCGACTTCATAAAAGCTCTGACTGCGCGCGCCGGTGTCGAACCCCGTCGGGAACCATCTGCCTGATGTGGGGGGCAGATCGGCGAAAACCGCCCAATAATCATAAGTTCCTTTGAGCATCAGAAGCGAAAACGCCAAACAACATGCAACCGCCACCAGCGCCATAATCCGGCGAGGTGCAGGTGCCAGCATGTTCAGGATTGCATCCACACCTAGATGAGCGTGCTTCTTGACCGCATAGGATGCCCCCAGCAGCACAAGCCACCCAAAGGTGAATACGGTCAGTTCCAGTGCCCAGAGAATGTTGGAATTAAAGACGAACCGCGCAATCACGTTGGCAAATGTGATGACCGTCATCAGGCCCAGTAGCAACGCGATTAGGGTTTCTTCGATTTGGTCGACCAGCCCCGATGGGCCGGATTTCGCACCAGACATCTCATTGTCCCCATATTTTTATGATGAGAGTGGAATGCGGCGGGCCTGTATCGGCCCGCCTGACCTGCGCGTCCACAACTCCCCAGTCCCTGGACGGTGCGGTCTTGAACCGGGATTAGAACCCGGCGTTGATTGCCTGTGCAGCGTCAATCTTGTCCTGACCTACATCATCGGCAAATTTGTCCCAGACAGGCTTCATCGCATCGACCCACGCCTGACGTTGTTCTGGGTTCAGTTCGCGGATGATAGCACCCGTGTCGGTAATCGATGCCTTGGCGGCTTCGTTCACGGCAAAGGCTTCTTTGTTCCGCTGTTCGGTGACTTCCGAAAGGATTGTCAGGAACTGATCACGCACTTCTGGATCCAGACTGTCCAGCCAGTCCACGGATGTCACGACCAGATAATCGATGATGCCGTGGTTGGTTTCCGTGATGCCGTCCTGCACTTCGAAGAACTTCTTGCCGTAGATGTTCGACCAGGTGTTCTCCTGCCCGTCCACAACGCCCTGCTGCAGCGCGCCGTAAACTTCCGAGAACGCCATTTTCTGGGGGCTACCGCCGATGGCTTCCATCTGAGCAACCAGAACATCCGAAGACTGAACGCGGAATTTCAGGCCATCCGCATCCGAAGGGGCAACCAGAGGCTTGTTGGCCGACATCTGCTTCATGCCGTTGTGCCAGAAAGCCAGACCTTGCAGACCGCGGCGCTGCATGCTGTCTTTCATCGCCTGACCATCTGCCGATGCCTGGAACGCATCAACAGCTTCGATGTTCTTGAACATGAAGGGCAGATCGAACAGACGGAATTGCTTGGTGAATTTCTCGAACTTGGACAACGAAGGCGCGGCCAGTTGTACATCGCCCTGCAGCATCGCTTCGAGTACTTTATCGTCGTTATAAAGTGTGGAGTTCGGATAGACCTCCATACACATCACGCCGTTCATCTCATCATTGACGCGCTGTTCCAGCAGCGAAGCAGCGATACCTTTGGGGTGTTTGTCAGTGTTGGTAACATGCGCAAACTTGACGACAATCTCACCGTCATCACAGGCAGCCATGCCCGCCGTTGCAGTTACAGACAGCGCAAGTGCGGTTGCAGCCGTTGTCAGGAACTTCATTCGTTTTTCCTCCCGGACTTCCTTGAAACTTCTTTTGGACACTGGATCAGCGTCGCATGACGCGAAGTGAAACGAATCGGGAGTTATCGCTCAACTTTTTGATTCAACTATATCCAACTTGATTTAAGTCGTTACTTATCAATGCACTAGAAGAGGAACTCGACCAGAAAAGACTCATAGCACTGTAGGCATGTGCGAAATCCCGCACACCACAATCAAGATTTGTGCGGAATTTCGCACAACCTCGAATCACATCCGCGAATCGAACCGTGAATTTTTCATTGCTCCAAACGCAGGTCGGGTAGCTACCGCACCTAACCCTATGAAAATATGTATTAAGGATATAGGAACAGTGGGGTCACCGGCGATAGTCCTCCGGCCGAATCTGATAACGCGCTAATTTGTCGTAAAAGGTCTTACGAGGCAGTTTCAGCGCTTTGGCAGCCTCAGACGCCTTACCATTGTGACGCCCAAGCGCCGCAATCAGAAGAGAACGTTCAACCCGTGCCATCTGTTCGTTCAACCCCAGATCAGCAGCTTGCGTAACCTCCTCAGGCATTCCGAGCACAAATCGCATTGCTGCCGACATCAGTGATCTTGCATTGCCTGGCCAATCACTCGCCATGAGGGATGCCATGTGCTCAGAACTGACTTCGGGCTCTGCGATGCCAGCTTGTTCAGCGGCCTGAGCCACGTAATGCCGAAATATCACCGGTATGTCTTCGGGACGTTCCGCCAATGATGGGATGCGCACGCGCATGACATCAAGACGATAAAAAAGGTCGGCGAGAAACCCACCCTGCGATGACAGTTCTGCCAGATCTGCGGTCGTACCGGCGACAATCCTTACCCCGGCACCCTGCTCTATCAATTCCAGCGCTGCATATTGCGTGGCTTCCGGCATTGCGGAAACTTCATCAAGAAACAAGGAGCCACCCGCTGCATCTTCACAAACGCGCAGGAGGTCTTCGGCTGACAATCCTGCTGCTGGGCGTTTGACAAACGGGCCTTGTCCACGCGGAGACATCAGGTGCACCACTTCGGCAACCTTGGAAATGCCGCTGCCCGGTGGCCCTGTCACAAGAACCTCGGCACCTGTTGGCGCGACGCTTCTGACTCGATCTCGAAGTGCTTCGGCCTGAGCAGACAGTCCAAATAGCAAACGCGCGGCAGGATCTCCGCGCTCCAGCTCACTTTTCAGCGCGCGCTGCTCCAGAATCGCGGTTCGGCTGGCAAACGCGCGTTCCAATACTGCCAAAAGATCTGCTGCGGCACAGGGCTTTTCCAGAAAGTCAAAAGCACCCTGTCCCATTGCCTGAACGGCCATCGGGATATCCCCTTCACCCGTCAGAAGGATGACTGGCAGATCCGGATCTATTTCTCGGGTATAAGATAGCAGGTGAAACCCATCCCGCCCCGGCATCCTGATGTCCGAGACAACTACGCCGGAAAAATCCGGGCGGATGTGATCCTTGGCTGCTACGAATGAACCTGCAGCAACCGGGTGATAATCTGCAAGCTCCAGAGTTTGCGACAATGCTTCGCGAACTGCCGCATCATCGTCGACCAAAAGCACCTTTTTGATCATGCGGCCTTGTCCTCTTTGAAGTATTCAAGCTCGACCGTGAAAATCGCGCCGGAACTTGCATTCGTACCACGAATGTTTCCGCCAAAGCTTTGGACAAGGCCATAGGAAATCGACAAGCCAAGCCCCATTCCTTCGGAAGAACCTACCGCTTTGGTGGTATAGAATGGCTCAAAAAGCTTCTCAGGCTCTTCGATACCTGGACCAATGTCCCGAACAGTGACCGCCAGCCGTTCTCCGTTGTCTATGGCGATGCGAATAAGACGCTCTTCCTGATTACTCATCGCGTCAGCCGCATTGTTGATCAGGTTCACGAATACCTGCACCAACCTCACCTCACCGCCCCAAGCGTAGACGGGCTCGGTATTGGGGTGCCAGTCCAGTGTGACCCCATCAGCATGCAAACGGGGCTCGGTGAGCTCCACTGCCGTTCTGATAACCTGCACCAGATCCACCTTGCCCATTGGTTCGCTTTCATTGCGCGCAAATGCGCGAAGGTTTTTGATGATACGCGCCATGCGAGCGGCCATTTCCGAGATTCGCCCCAAATTCTCGGTGGCCTTTTCACTCTTTCCTCGCGTTAGAAATGCAGCGCCGTTGTCAGCGAATTGCTGAATGGCCATAAGCGGTTGGTTTAGCTCGTGACTGATACCCGCCGACATCTGGCCCAGTGCATTTAGCTTACCTGCTTGCACAAGATCGGCCTGCGCCCGCTTCAGCGCGGCTTCCGCTTCCTGGCGCTCAGCCACTTCGCGCCTGAGTGCAACGTTCGCTGCTGTCAAAGCTCGCGTTCTCTGCGCAACACGGCTCTCCAAAACTGCATTGGCATCCGCGAGAGTACGTCTACGCTCGGTCGCAAGGAAAAGCAGCGCACCGAATGCCAGAAAGATCGCTGCCACGGCAGCTGCCTGCAGTGCGGCCAATCGCCGTGCGGGCGCGATATCCATCAGCACTTCACCTGTCATCCCGATCACTGGCAGATCACGGGTCAGGTGCAATGCGCGTACCGGCAAGTACGGTCCCCACCCAATGCTCCAAATCTCGTGCGGCCCAATCCTGCTGGAGGCGAAGCTCCCCGCTTCTGCATATGGCGGCGTGATCCCTACTTGCCCGTCAAATCTCTGCCAGAACAACAGCTCAGATCGGTTGGAAATGAAAACCAGACCACTTCGGTCAATGAAGAACACAGCCTCAGTACTGCCGCGCCATGTACGTTCAACGTCCTCGATGTCTGCGATGATCATAACGGAACCGATGACCTGACCATCAGGACCAAAAGCAGGCGCAGCATATGAGAATATGCGGTTTCCAATACCCGAGAGCACACCATGCGAGCTTCCCAATGCCCCGTGCATTGCACGCTCGAATGCAGGTTGGCCCTTAACATTTCCCTGAACAACATCATGAGCGGCGGCCAGAACCTGCCCATCACGATCAGCGTAGATCACGTCGATGGCCGCCGTTTTGTCAGCCACTTCAAGCAACAACTCACGTGCGGCAAATTTATCCGCTGGATTATCAAGCTGTTTAAGGGCCGGATGATCCGACATCAGGACCGCTAGTTCCTGATACACCTGCAGCTGCGAACTCAGCCCGTCCGATGCCAGTGCAAGATCCGCCTCAGCCTTTTCGCTGAGTTGAGTGAGCGCTTGACGGTAGCCATAAGACCAGACCATCGCGGATAACAGTGCGACGGCGAACAAGTACCCGACAATGATCCAAAACCTATGCATGACATAGGGTCTTGCATTCGCTGCGCCCCATGGCAAGTCTGCGCCGCATGAAGACACTCTCCCAATCCCCGACTGATCCTGAATTTGTGCAGAACCCCTACCCGTTCTATGACCGGGCCCGCGGCTATGGCGATCTTGTCTATTGGGATGAATACGAAATGCCCGCGGCCGTTTCGCACGAGGCGGTTCTGTCTCTGTTTCGGGATCGCAGGTTTGGACGTGAGGTTCCAGAGGAACTGACGGTTGAAGGCCCCGCTCACCTCGCCCCTTGGTTACTGGTCGAAAGGCACTCATTGCTGGAGGCTGAGCCACCTCGCCACACAAGGTTGCGCTCATTAGTACTTCGGGCATTTACTTCACGGGCAATAACGGCCCTTGCGCCCGGAATCGAAGATCTTTGCAACGAATTGATCGACACGTTTCCACAAGAACCATTCGACCTGCTCGACGCTTATTGCACACAAGTTCCGGTCATCACCATCTGTCGATTGCTGGGTGTGCCGGAAGAGATGTCTCCGCATCTACTGCGGTGGTCGCATGACATGGTGGCAATGTATCAGGCCAGCAGAACGCGCCAGACCGAGGATGTAGCAGCGCAGTCTTCACAGGAATTCACAGATTTCCTTGATGAGTACATCGGAAAACGTCGATCCGAACCCCGCGATGATCTGATAACTCGCCTGATTGCAGCCGAAGAAGATGGTGAGAAGCTCTCGCGTGATGAACTGATTGCAACCTGCATCCTGCTGCTCAATGCCGGACATGAGGCAACGGTCCATTCGTTGGGAAATGGTGTCAAAGCGCTGCTGGAAACCGGGACGGGTGCAGAGTCTTTGATGCCAGACACGATCGATAACACCATTGAGGAAATCCTGAGAATTGATCCACCGCTTCATATGTTCACGCGCTATGCATATGAGGATGTGGAACTTTTCGGGCACCGGTTCTCTCGCGGTGATCAGGTCGCCTTGTTATTGGGCGCTGCAAATCGCGATCCCTCGATCTGGAACGATCCGGATAAATTTGATCCGACACGCTCGATAAAGACCAACACCAGCTTTGGCGGTGGTCTTCACTTTTGCGTCGGCGCACCACTCGCCCGGCTAGAGATGCGTATTGCGCTGCCAATCCTGTTTGAGCGTTGCCCCGGCCTTCGCTTGGCCGAGGCAACTGAGTATTCCAACAGCTATCATTTTCATGGGCTGACAAAGCTGATGGTTCAGATCTGACTTCAGATATCCCCTGATGTTTTGATCATCTGCGGATCGGGATTCAGGATTCAGTCAGTGCATTCAAGGGCAGCATCGTGGTGGATTTGATTTCTTCCATGGAAAGCAATGCCGTCACATTGTGCACGCGCACTTCTGAGATCAGTGTCTGGTAGAATGCGTCATAAGCACGGGCGTTCTTCACACGTACTTTCAGGATGTAATCAATGTCACCGGCAAGCCTGTGTGCCTCCTGAACTTCGGGTCGGTCACGCAGCGCTTTCAAGAAACGCCGTTGCCACTCCGCTTCGTGTTCAGAAGTTCTGATCAGAACAAAGAACGTCGCCTCAAAACCCAGCGCCTCTGCATCCAAAAGCACGGTCTGCTGACCGATGACACCGGCCCCCTTCAGCTTGCGAATTCGATTCCAGACCGGCGTCTTGGAACTGCCAACTCTGGCCGCAATCTCATCCAACGACTGACTGGCGTCGCGCTGCAACTCGGCCAGAATTTTCCGATCCGTGTCGTCTATTCGCACTGACATCCCAATTTTCCTTCCAATTCAAAACTCGTGTCCCGCTTTACACCGCAGACAGAACGTATGTCCTTATTTGCGCGGATATATGGCGTATGACCGGGAATATTTCCTATATTGCAGGTCAAGTCAAACAAACGCCAAGGCACTCCAATGCAGGTTACGCAGACACAAGGGCACGCAAGTCACGTCGATTTCGTCGGCGCAGGCCCCGGTGATCCCGAATTGCTGACCCTCAAAGCGCTGACCGCCTTCGAAGCGGCGGATGTCGTATTGCATGATCGCCTTATCAGCGATGAGATTCTGCTGTTGGCAGGCCAAACCGCTGAACTGGTCGATGTAGGCAAAGCTGGTTTTGGCCCTTCCTGGAAACAGGAAGACATCGATGCGCTTCTGGTCGAATATGCACTTAAAGGTCTGCGTGTGGTTCGCCTGAAATCGGGTGACGCCACTATCTTTGGACGACTGGACGAAGAAATCGATGCGCTCGACGCAGCGGGCGTCTCGTGGAACATCGTGCCCGGCATTACTGCTGCATCAGCCGCAGTCGCCGGAATTGGTCAAAGCCTGACACGGCGCGGGCGCAACTCCTCGGTCCGGTTCCTGACTGGCCATGACATGAAGGGATTTGCAGATCACGACTGGACGGCGCTGGCGCGCCCCGGTTCTGTGGCCGCAATCTACATGGGTAAGAAATCCGCCCGTTTCATTCAGGGTCGTCTGATCATGCACGGCGCTGATCGTGCCACGCCTGTGACACTGGTCGAAAATGCCTCACGCCCGGACCAGCGCGTTGTGGCGACAACACTCGACCAATTGCCCATCGATCTGGCAGCTGCCGAACTCGATGGCCCTGCCCTTACATTTTACGGCCTTGCCCCGCGCGACGCGGCCAAAGCCGCAACTGAATTCAACAAGGAGCTTGCCTGATGGCCCGCGCTTTTACCCCCAAAGTCGTCACCGCAAATGACTTGCTGGAAGGCGACGTGATTTATCTGACCGAAGATGATCGCTGGTCTCGTGACCTGAGCGAAGCGGAGCTGATCACTGACGAAGCACATGCGCAGGTGCGCCTGCTGGATGCCGAGCGTCAGGTCAGCAAGATCGTGGGTGCCTATCTAGCTGACGCCGTAGCTGGTGAGAACGGCCCGGAACCCACCCATTTTCGGGAGGACTTCCGCCGAACTGGTCCGTCCAACTATGCCCACGGCAAACAGGAATCTTCCCAGCAGCCCCGGGTCTGACCTCAGGCCCCTCTCTCCCCTATATGGCCCCGGATCCGGGGCTGCAAAAAAGGACAGCTAGACATGTATCGCTACTCCGAGTTTGACAAAGATTTTCTTGCAGAGCGTAACGCCCAATTCCGTGCTCAGGTCGAGCGCCGCATTGACGGCTCGCTGACCGAAGACGAATTCAAACCTCTGCGTCTGATGAACGGTCTGTACCTGCAACTGCACGCCTACATGCTGCGCGTTGCGATCCCGTACGGCACCCTTTCCAGCGCACAGATGCGCCAACTGGCCCTGCTGGCCGAGAAGTGGGACAAGGGCTATGGCCACTTCACCACGCGTCAGAACATCCAGTACAACTGGCCGAAATTGAACGACGTGCCAGACATGCTGGACGCGCTGGCCGAGGTTGGCATGCACGCCATCCAGACCTCGGGCAACACTATCCGCAACGTGACTGCCGACCATTTCGCTGGTGCCGCCGCGGACGAAATCGCTGACCCGCGCCCATACGCTGAGCTTCTGCGCCAGTGGTCCACCGACCATCCGGAATTCCAGTTCATGCCGCGCAAATTCAAGATCGCCATCACCGGCTCGGAAAACGACCGTGCCGTGATCAAGGCACATGACATCGGCCTGCAACTGGTTGAGCGTGACGGCGTTCTGGGTGCCCGCGTTATCGTGGGTGGTGGTCTTGGCCGTACCCCGATGATCGGTAAGGAATTGTCCGAATTCGTCGCCTTTGACGACCTGCTGGCTTATCTGGAAGCCACTGTTTCCGTGTGGAACCAGATCGGCCGCCGCGACAACAAATACAAAGCGCGCATCAAAATCACCGTGCATGAGCATGGCATTGACGCCATCCGCGCCAAGGTGAATGAGCGATTCCTGCAAGTTCGCCCGCAGTTCAAGGGCGCCGATATGGCTCTGCTGGATGAGATCAAAGGCCACTTTGCGCCTCCGGCCTTCCGTGAAGCTTCGGTTGCGTCGTTCGAAAGCGCCTATACCAATGATCCGGTCTTCCGTTCTTGGGTCGACACCAACATCGCGCCGCACAAGAACGCGGACCACGCGATCGTCACGATCTCGATCAAGAAGCATGGTCAGACACCGGGTGATGCGACTGCCGAGCAGATGCGCGTGATGGCCGACCTGGCCGAAGAGTTCGCCTATGACGAGCTGCGCATCAGCCACGAGCAAAACGTGATCCTGCCCCATGTCCACAAATCGGACCTGCCGGCGATCCATGCCAAGCTGAAAGAGTATGAGCTGGCCACCGCCAATATCGGCCTGATCAGCGACATCATCGCCTGCCCTGGCATGGACTACTGCGCGCTGGCGACCGCCCGTTCGATCCCGGTCGCACAGGAAATTGCAACACGCTTTGACGAGCTGAAGCTTGAGCATGACATCGGTCACCTGAAGATCAAGATTTCAGGCTGCATCAACGCATGTGGTCACCACCACGTGGGTCACATCGGCATCCTGGGTCTGGATCGCGCAGGCGTCGAGAACTACCAGATCACTCTGGGTGGAGACGCTACAGAGACCGCCGCTGTTGGTGATCGCACCGGTCCTGGCTTTGCTTACGACGAGATCGTGCCTGCCGTGGAACGTATCGTCGACGCCTATCTGAACCAGCGTGACAGCGCAGAGGAGACGTTCTTGCAGACCTACCGCCGCGTTGGCATGGCACCGTTCAAAGCGGCGCTTTACCCCGAGGCGCAGGCCAATGCCGCTTGACCTGATCCAGACGGAACTGGGTGCAGACCGCGCGGAACTGACCGAAAAGGTCGAAGCGCTGAACGCCCAGTTCCGCCACCACAGTGCCCATGACGTTATGCATGGCGCATTGCAGGAAATCGAAGAGCTTGCTCTGGTCTCCAGCTTTGGTGCGGAATCGGTTGTGTTGCTGCATATGGCGGCAGTGGTCGACAAAGCCACGCCTGTCCTGTTCATCGACACGCAGATGCTGTTCACCGAAACATTAGAGTATCAGCAGGAAGTCAGCGAACGTTTGGGTCTGACCAACGTCAAAATCATCCGGGCTGATGACGAAGATGTTGAGCGTGACGATCCTTATGGTGCGCTGCACCTGCGCGATACAGACGCTTGCTGCAATTTGCGCAAGACGTTTCCTCTGCAACGGGCGCTGAGTGGGTATTGCGGCTGGATCTCAGGGCGCAAGCGATTTCAGTCCGGTACCCGTGCCGAGCTTGAGTTCTTTGAGGTCGAGGACGGCACCGGACGCATCAAGGTCAACCCGTTGGCCCATTGGGCGCCAGAAGATGTTCGCGCCTATATGGACGAAAACCGCCTGCCCCGGCACCCGCTGGTGGCCAAAGGATACCCTTCGATCGGCTGTGCCCCCTGCACTTCGCCAGTCAAAGAAGGTGAAGACCCCCGCGCCGGACGCTGGCGTGATCAGAACAAGGAAGAATGCGGCATCCATTTTGTCGACGGCAAGATGGTTCGCGCAGGAGAGATACAATGAACGTAATCGTAACTGATGAAGGCTTTTCGCCTGATGACTGGACCGATGGCTACGTCACTTTGGAAGACGCCGCAAACGACGTCGTTGCGCTGGACGTGGCATCTGATACCGACCCGGATGAGCTGATCGACCGACTGGGCAGCGCCAAGATGGTGCGTGTGGACTTTCCATCCTCGGCAGATGGACGTGGGTTCACAATCGCACGCGTGCTGCGCCTGAAAGGCTACACCGGTCGTCTACGCGCCAAAGGTCATGTCTTGGCTGACCAATATGCAATGGCGCGCCGCAGCGGATTCGACGAGGTTGAAATCGACAACGCTCTGGCCACCCGCCAGCCCGAGGATCAGTGGCTTGCCCGTTCTGATTGGCAAAGCCATAACTATCAGGCCCGCCTGCGCGGATAATCCCGCCAATCGCCAGCTTGTGACGAAATGGGGGCAACTTGCCCCCTTTTCCTGACTTGGATCAAAGATTAAACGGAGATGTCGGTTAAGCAGACCGATAGTGAAACGATGACAGAGATGAAATCCGTGACCGAAGCAACCGCCGTAAAGGCCCCTGTCCTTCCGGACGCACAAACCGTACTTGATGTGAAGCACTGGACCGACAGCTTGTTCTCGTTCAAGGTCTCACGCCCTGCCTCGCTGCGGTTCCGCTCGGGCGAATTCGTGATGATCGGCCTGCTGGGCGACAACGGCAAGCCGCTGCTGCGGGCCTATTCCATAGCCTCGCCGTCCTGGGACGAAGAACTGGAGTTCTACTCGATCAAGGTTCAGGATGGCCCGCTGACCTCGAAACTGCAGCACATCAAGCCGGGTGATCAAATCATCCTGCGGCCCAAGCCTGTTGGCACACTGGTGCACGACGCGCTTCTGCCAGGTAAGCGTCTGTGGTTCTTTGCGACCGGTACTGGATTTGCGCCGTTTGCTTCGCTTCTGCGCGAGCCGCAGACCTACGAGGACTACGACGAGATCATCATCACCCATACCTGCCGAGAGGTCGCTGAACTGGAATACGGTCGTCAGCTGATTGAAAACATCCGTCAGGACGAGATGCTGGCTGAACTGATGGGCGAAGGCTTTGCCGACAAGATCCGTTACTACCCGACCACCACACGGGAAGAGAGCCCCAAGATGGGCCGCATCACCGAATTGCTGAAAGACGGTACTGTCTTTGCAGATCTGGGCATCGAAGGTGGCATTCAGGCGGAGACGGATCGCGCAATGGTCTGTGGCAGCCTCGCGTTCAACCACGATATCAAGGCGATCCTTGAGGAATTCGGCCTGCGCGAAGGCGCAAATTCGGATCCCAAAGAGTTCGTTATCGAAAAAGCCTTTGTAGGTTAAATTGCTTACCGGTCAGAGAATCGATCTCTGACCGGTCTACTAACTATCGTGAAACCCGCGAAAATCAGCTATTTCCGCGTTTATGGCGCTTGAAACACCGCCCGGGGCAGTCTAAATTCCGGGCTCGAAATTCTGCAATCATCAAAGGAATGAACCCATAGCCCGCAGACCTCACAACGCGCCGCCGCAAAGAGACACCGGCCCTCGCGTCAATGACAAGATCCGTGCCCCCGAAATTCGACTGATTGGTGCCGAAGGCGAAAATGTCGGAGTGGTTCATCCCGCCAAAGCCATGCAGATGGCTGCAGATGCCGGACTTGATCTGGTCGAGATCTCGCCCAACGCGAACCCGCCGGTCTGCAAGATCATGGACTTCGGCAAGTTCAAGTATGAGCAGCAGAAGCGCGAAAGCGAAGCCCGTAAGAAGCAGAAAATCATCGAGGTGAAAGAGGTCAAGTTCCGGCCCAACACCGACACTCATGACTATGACGTCAAAATGCGCAACGTGGTTAAGTTTCTCGAAAACGGCGACAAGGTCAAAGTGACCCTGCGTTTCCGCGGACGTGAGATGGCACACCAGAATCTGGGCCGTGAACTGCTGGAACGCGTTGCTGAAGATATCAAGGAAATCGGCAAAGTTGAAAACATGCCGAAGATGGAAGGCCGTCAGATGATCATGATGATTGGCCCTCTTCCGCAAAAGTAATTGCTGCGGATATCCAGTTTCGAACCCTGTCAGAGACACTCTGGCAGGGTTTTTTGTTCACCGGAAATTCAATTGGCGCGATTTGTAACGCCAGCAGCCAATCAACAAATTCAGAAAGTCTGAAACCGACGGAGTGTCGATTTCAGGCACTCTGATTTCGACGATTGATTGGCGCAAAGTGAAAAGCTCAGAATCCTCTTTTGCCTCAATCTGGTGCGACCAGACAAAGGAGGCGGCTATGGGTGAGATGTCTTTTTCCGGCGGCGTGTATCAATCGCTTCCTGCCCGGGCGTATTGTGACGAAGGCATATTCACCCAAGAACGCGACATGATCTTCAAGCGAGCGTGGCAATTGGTTGGGCACGCAACAGATATTCCGAACTTTGGAGACTATGTCGTCGAAGATATCAGCGGTGTTTCTGTGATTGTCATTCGCGGGCAGGATGGCAAAATCCGCGCCTTCTACAATGTCTGTGTACATCGCGGCCACGAATTGCTGAACGGCAAGGGCTGCACCAAGAAGATGACCTGCCCCTATCACGCGTGGACCTACGACACGACGGGTCAGCTGCGCGCCGCCCCAAACGCTACGGCCTTTCCGGGGTTCGACAAAAGCCAGTACAAGCTGCGACCGGTTCGGGTTGAAATGTTCTTTGGATTGATTCTGGTAAACCTCGACCCCGAAGCGCGACCGATGGCAGATCTGGCTCAAAGCGCCCTAAGCGAGATTTCGGACTATGCCCCCAATCTTGCCAGCTACAAACGCGCGGACCGGACGGAACGGCTTGCACAGGCCAACTGGAAGGTGGTCGCCGAGAATTTCAACGAATGCTACCACTGCGCGGTGGTTCACAAGACGCTGACTTCCGGCGTTGTCGATCCTGACCAATACCGGACCCGTGGCTTTGACTATGGCATTCGACACGCCAGCCCTGCCCGACCGGACTCGCAAAAATCCTACAGCTATGTCGCCGACCCCGAGGCGCGCACCGACAAGTTTCTAACCTGGTGGTTCTTTCCTCTGTTCGCACTTCAGGTTTATCCCGGCGGCATCGTGAACACCTACCGCTGGAAACCGCTTGGCGTGAACAGGACAAAGATCGAGGTTGACTGGTGGCTGCCCGCCTCCGAACCAAACGACGTCGAGCGCGAGATCATTCTACAGCATCGCACTACCACGTTTGCCGAAGACGGCCCTATCGTGGATTCGGTGCAGCGTGGGCTCGAAAGCGGAGCGTTAGGTTACGGTGCACTTGTGGTTGACGATGCATGCTCATCTCAGTCTGAGCATCCGATCATGGCATTCAATGAGCATTATCAGAGGGCCATGGGCGACACCGCCCTCTGATTTTATTGTTCTCTTAAGCTGGCAGCGAAACGTCGATTGCCTTCGATAGCTTGCTGACAAGCTCGTCGATCTGCGCATCCTCGATGATGAATGGCGGCGCAAGCAAAACGTGGTCGCCGTTCTTACCATCGCGCGTCCCGGACATCGGATAGCAGATCAAACCTTCGGCCAAGGCTGCCTTTTTGATCTTTCCGGCAACCCCTAACGCGGGATCAAACGGGGCACGTGTTTCACGGTCGGCTACAATCTCAATCCCACGGAACAACCCCCTGCCGCGAATATCGCCGATGTTGGGATGTTGGCCGAAAGCGGCCTCCAGCGCGGATTGTAGCTTTTCGCCCATCACACCGGCACGCGCAGGTAGTTCGCGCCCGGTCAGTTCGCGAACCACGGCCAGAGCGGCAGCTGTTGCAACCGGGTGACCGATATAGGTGTGTCCGTGCTGAAAAAATCCCGAACCATCACGGATCGCATCATAGATCTTACCGGTGCACATCATCGCACCGATCGGCTGATAACCAGCCCCCAAACCTTTGGCGATACACAGGATATCCGGCGCCACCCCGTCGTGATCACAGGCAAACAGATGTCCTGTCCGACCCATACCACACATGACCTCATCAAGGATCAGCAACACCCCGTACTGATCACAAATTTCGCGGATCCGCTTGAAATACCCATCCACTGCGGGGACAGCACCAAGAGTTGCCCCAACCACCGGTTCGGCCATAAAGGCCATCACGGTGTCCGGACCCAGACGCAGAATTTCAGCCTCCAGTTCATTGGCGATCCGCTGGCCATAGTCAAAACTGCTCTCATCTTCAGGCTTCTCAGCATACTCGTAGCAAGCCGAGATATGGGTCATGTCGATCAGCATAGGCGCGAACTGCGCGCGTCGCCACGCATTGCCGCCAGCCGACAAAGCGCCCAGTGTATTCCCGTGATAGCTCTGTCTCCGAGCGATGACATGACGGCGTTCAGGCTGACCGATCTCGAGATAGTACTGACGCGCCAGTTTGATCGCCGCTTCGGTTGCTTCTGATCCGCCCGAAACAAAATACACTCGGTCCAGATCACCGGGCGCATGTTCAATCAACAAGTCCGCCAGTTCTTCGGCCGGTTCCGAGGTCATGAACCCGGTATGCGCAAAGGCAATTTGTTCAACCTGATCCTGCACCGCCTTGACCACCGCAGGGTTGGAGTGTCCAAGACAGGAAACTGCGGCATCACCACAATCCAGATACCGTCTGCCCTGATCGTCAATCAGGTAACATCCATCTCCACCCGCTGCGACAGGAAGCACCGATTTTGTGTGGCGTGGAAATACGTGGCTCATTTCAAATTCCTTTCAAACGATTGACCAGCGCTGCGACCGATGCCGCGTTATCCTTCCAGGGCTTACCCTCTGGGTTGGTCAGGCTGTTCTCAAATCCAACTCTTACATCCGCACCGCGGAACGCAGCCGCTTGCAGACAATCATGCTCCTGCGATCCAAACGCGCAGATCATCCATGGGTCTTGATGCGTCGGAAACCGATCGAGATCTTCAGGCGTTGATTCCTGATCTGTGGAATAACGTCCCAGCACCAACAGACGGTCGACCTGATCGGCACGAACAGTTCCGATGCGTTGCCACTCACTCAACAACTCTGCATCAGCAGCGTCATACAGAATATGCTGAACGCGCGTACCCTGATCCGCGCACAACGCGTAAACGCTTTCAGCCATTTCGGGCGCTCGCGCAATCTCACGTACCGAGATTGAGGCCCAACTGGGTTGCACTCTCTTCAGGCATTCGAATTGAGCCGGAACGTCAAAAACACCGGCAGCTTCGGTGGTGATCTGGATATCCATCGAGGGAACCGCGCGCTGCACCTCGGCGATTGTCTCGCGGTATCTCCCTGCATCCAGTGAATGTGCACCCAGGTCATCGCGCACATGCAAATGCAATCCATTTGCCCCAACCTCGGAACACGCACGAGCTGTATCGACGATTTCATCCAGAGTTACCGGAAGACCAGCGTGATCATCATGGCCTCTTCGCGCTCCGTTCGGAGCAACCAGGATATACGGCAAAACCACTCCGTTGTTTGAATCTTCGTGTTGTTGCTTGGTGCCAGACATAGCTCCGCCTCCATGGGTCAAAGCCGATGTATCTGTTGGAAGTACGTTTTCAACTTGCTTATTTCAAAACATATGTTTTTTTCACTTTATGACACAGACAACGACCCAACTGATCGACCGGCTACGCCGCGAAATCGACCAGATGCCTGCGCAACTTCAGGCGGCGACCAAGTACATCATAGATCATCCTGCTGATTTCGGGATCGATCCAATACGGGTTAGCGCAGATAAGATTGGCGTCAGCACAAATGTTATAGTGCGGCTGGCGCACTATCTGGGGTTTGAAGGGTTCGAAGCCTTCCGCCACCCCTTTCGGCAGGATCTTGTAACCGACCGCGAGCTCCTGCTTGGACAAGATTGGCTATCCAGAATGCAGGGCGGTGATTCATTTACCGCATCTCAAGCAGTATTTGCCCGGAACGAACTGAATGTCGTCACGCGTTCACTTCGTCTGTCTGAACCCGACAAAGTAAAGCAGGCTGTGGAATTGATCACTTCCGCAGACCGATGCTTTGTAACCGCGACCCGCGCCAGCTACTCCTTGGCCTATTACTTTCACTATGCCGGTCGCATGGCGCATCCGGGGCTTCAATTGATCCCACGGCATATGGGGTCAGCGATCGACGATTTGCTTAAGGCAGATCAGAATGATTGCCTCTTTGCCATAACGGTCCATCCCTATTCCGCCGATACCATTCAATCGATGCGTTTCGCCCGTGATCGGGGTGCAAAGATCATAATGTTGTCCGATAGCGATGTAGTCGCACCTGGGCTTGAGCCTGACGTCGTTCTGAAAATCAGCACCCGCTCTCAACATCATTTCTCCAGCTTTTCTGGCGCTATGGCCGTTCTGGAGTGCCTGTTAGGGCATCTTTTCGAAGCCAACGGCGATGCGG
>NZ_SMMF01000920.1:47100-60904 GCF_009711355.1 Roseibium sp. RKSG952
AAGAAAACTCCGGGGCTTTGGATCGATTTGTTCAACCGTTCAGATGCAGGCTTCAACAGCACGTTTGGTCATGACGCCAACAAGATGCGCACGGTATTCCTTGCTGCCATGCAAATCCCCGATCATGTTCATCGGATTGATCTTCAGATCCATCAGCGCATCAGGTCGAAACTCTTTGTTCAACGCCTCTTCTGCTTCTGACCAGCGGAACACGCCATCTTCGCTGGCACCAGTCACCGCTACACGTACCCCATCGGCAAATCGAGCGAGGAAAACACCAACTAGTGCAAATCGGGACGCCGGTTGCAGGAACTTCTGATAGCTCGCTGCTTGCGGAATCGGGAAGTGGACGGTCGTGATGATCTCACCTTCATCCAGAGCAGTTGTGAACATGCCCTGAAAGAAATCATCTGCTGACACACTGCGGTTGTTCGTGATGATCGTTGCACCCGACCCCAACGCCGCAGCCGGATAGCAGGCCGCCGGGTCGTTGTTGGCAAGTGAGCCGCCAATAGTGCCCCGATTACGTACGGCGGGATCACCGATATGACCGGCAAGATCGGACAGCGCCGCATATTTGTCTGCTGTCTCTGCAGCGACTGTTGCATGTGTCGTTGCCCCGCCAATAGCAAGTGAGCCGTCATCTTCGACGCAAACACCCTGCATCTCGGGGATACTGCTTAGGCTGACCAAAGTCGTTGGTGCGGCTAATCTTTGCTTCAACGTTGGGATGAGTGTCTGCCCACCTCCCAATGCCTGAGCATCCTCGGCCCCAAGCGCGGCAACGGCGTCCGCGATGGTCGAGGGTTTTTCGAACTCGAAACTATACATTTCGCTTTTCCTTTCCGAAGAACGCAGCTCCGTTCTTCATCTGGCTATAGATACTTCGGAGGTCCGGGAGGCAGGCCCCCAGCCCACCCTCTCCATTCAACTGTTCATTGCTGCCCAGACACGCGATGGGCTGACAGGCATATCGATGTGATCGACAGCCTTTCCACCCGAGTTCAACGCATCGATAACAGCATTGACCACTGCCGGCGGGGAACCGATGGCTCCTGCCTCACCACACCCTTTCACGCCCAGCGGATTGTGGGTGCATGGGGTCTGGCTGGAATGATCAACCTCGTAAAACGGCAGATCATCGGCACGCGGCATTGCATAGTCCATGAAGGATGCGCTCAGCAGCTGACCGTTTTCATCGTAGGCACAGTTTTCAAGAAGCGCCTGTCCGATGCCCTGACCGATACCGCCATGGACCTGACCGTCAACAATCATCGGATTGATGATGTTGCCAAAGTCATCGGCGGCAGTGAAGGCCTCGATGGTCACCTGACCGGTCTCGGGGTCAACCTCGACCTCACAGGCGTAGGCGCCTGCCGGGAAGGTAAAGTTCGCCGGATCGTAAAACGCGGTCTCCTCCAGCCCGGGTTCAACCTCCAGCGGGTAGTTGTGCGGGACATAAGCCGTCAGGGTCACATCGCCCCAGGCCACCGACTTGTCGGTGCCTGCGACGCTGAACTGGCCATCCTTGAGTTCGATATCCGCCTCGGAAGCCTCCAACAGGTGGGCCGCGATCTTCTTGGCCTTCTCGATCACCTTTTCGGTCGCCTTGACCATGGCCGAGCCACAGACGGCCAGCGAGCGCGAACCGTATGTGCCCATACCAAATGGGATCTTGGAAGTATCACCATGAACGATCTCGACCATCGACTCGTCGATACCGATCATGTCTGCCACAACTTGCGGGAAGGCGGTCTCATGCCCCTGACCGTGGCTGTGTGCACCGACCATGACACTGATCGATCCGGTGGCGTTCACCCGAACAGTCGCGGCATCGTAAAGACCCGCGCGGGCCCCTAGCATACCGACGATATTTGAAGGCGCGATGCCGCAGGCTTCGATATAGCAGTTGATGCCAAGGCCACGCAGCTTGCCGTTGGCCTCACTGGCAGAGCGGCGTGCGGCGAATCCAGCCAGATCGGCAGCAGCCTCAAGCTTGTCCATCGTGCCGTTGTAGTCCCCGGTGTCATAGGTCAGCGCAACCGGCGTGTCATAGGGGAACTGGGTGACAAAGTTCTGACGGCGTAGGGCAATCGGATCGACGCCCAACTCTCGTGCTGCTTTATCGACGACACGTTCCAGCTGATAAGTCGCTTCGGGACGGCCAGCGCCACGATAGGCGTCCACCGGTACCGTGTTGGTGAACATCGCCTTCACATTCACCTGAATGACCGGTGTTTTGTAGTTGCCCGCCATCAGCGTGCCATGCAGCCAAGTCGGAACCGAACTGGAGAAGGTCGACAGATACGCGCCCAAATTGGCATAGGTGTTAGTCCGCAGACCGATGAAGTTGTTATCTGCATCCAGCGCCAGTTCGATCTTGCTGACATGGTCACGGCCATGGGCATCCGACATGAACGCCTCGGACCGGCTGGACGTCCATTTGACCGGGCGGCCACAGGCTTTGGCGGCAAAGGTACAAAACGCCTCTTCCGCATAGTGGAAGATCTTGGTGCCAAAGCCGCCGCCCACATCCGGGGCCACCACGCGGACCTTGTGCTCGGGCAGGCCTAGAACAAAGGCGCACATCAGCAGTCGGATCACATGCGGGTTTTGCGAGGTGGTATAGAGAGTATACTCATCCGTCCCGCGCTTGTACTCGCCCACCGCCACGCGCGGCTCCATCGGGTTGGCGACCAGGCGGTTGTTCACCAAATCCAGCGTCGTCACGTGCGCCGCGTTGGCAAAGACCTCATCGACCTTGGCGTCGTCGGTCTCGCCCAACTGCCAGTCATAGCAGATGTTGTTCTTTAGATCGTCGTGAACCAGCGTCGCGCCATCTTGCGCGGCTGCTTTCATGTTCATAACTGCCGGCAGTTCTTCGATATCAAGATCAATCGCCTCGGCCGCGTCACGGGCCTGTTCAAGACTGTCGGCCACAACGGCCGCAATCGGGTCGCCCACATGGCGCACCTTGCCCTGTGCCAAAATGGGGTGCGGCGGCTCCTGCATCGGCGCGCCGTGCTTGTCGGTCACTTCCCAACCGCAGGGCATCCCGCCCACACCTTCGAAATCCTTGCCAGTGAAAACCTTGACCACGCCCGGCATGCCTTCAGCTGCAGACGTGTCGATACTTTTGATCCGTCCATGCGCGATGTCGGACCGTAGGAAATGTACATAGGCCTGGCCATGTACGTTGATGTCGTCGGTATAATTGCCCGCTCCGGTCAGAAAGCGTACGTCTTCGCGCCGCTTGGAACTGGCTCCGATGCCACTGTCTTTGGGCATTGCTTGTTCTCCTCCCATAAACGGATGCTGGTGCACCCTATGTCATCCCACGGGCGTCCTCCTCACGCCCGCAGCGGCATCATTCCGCAGCGATGCTGCTGACGTCCTGACCGGATGCGGCCATGATCGCTTTGACGATGTTGTGGTATCCGGTACAGCGACACAGATTGCCCTCCAGATACTTACGTATTTCGGATTCTGTCGGGCGCGGATTCTCTTTCAGCAGGGCCGCTGCGCTCATCACCATTCCCGGTGTGCAAAAACCGCATTGCAAACCATGATGATCCTGAAACGCTTGTTGGATCACATTCAGCGAACCATCCGCGTTGGCCTGCCCTTCAATCGTGCCCACATCCGCGCCGTCTGCTTCAAGCGCCAGCATGTTGCAGGATTTTACCGCCTCGCCATTCACATGCACCACGCATGCGCCGCATTGTGCAGTATCGCATCCGACATGTGTTCCGGTCAGCGACAGGTGTTCACGTAGAAAGCTGGACAGCAAAGTCCGGCCCTCGACATCACCGCTCACGGACTTTCCGTTCACGGTCATTGAGACCTGTGTCATAAGCTCCTCCCATTTGGTATTTTTTCCTCACGTCGAGTTAAACACGGGAAAATTTGTTTGAGAACAAAAATATTTGCCGTTTTTTGAGGCATTTCAGTCTCATGATCTCCACCAGCTATAGTGGCAGTCGCAGCGGTCAAATCTGCCGCTACGTCACTTTCCTTTGCCAGCCCTCGGCTGAGGTCTGGTGGGAATTTCCTTGAGCAAACCGCCGACTCCCATGCCAGCGATGTCTTCGCCTGTGGTCGCAATACCGCAGGCGACCCGGGACAGCACCCAATCAGCCCCATTCAGCGCCGGTGATCGCGCACAGCCCGGCAGACCGATGACCGGTTTGTTTTCCAGCGCCCCTATGAACAAAAGATTGCCGGGATCGACCGGCATCCCAAATCGGTCTACGAACCCTCCGGCTACCCTCACCGCGCTTGGTGCGACATCGTTCTCATCCGACGTTGCGGATCCAGTCAGGATCATTGCGACATCGCCCTGCAGGTCAGATACAGCAGCGGCCAATTCATCAACACGGTGCGGAACAATCTTGATATCGCTGAGGTCCATACCCAGGGCCTCTACCCGCCCCCGTATCGCAGCGATGCCCTTTTCGTTGGGTGGTCCACCCGGAATGTCGGTGACGATCAGGCCTGCTGTTCTGTGAACGGGCGCTGCCAAACGGATCGAATCCTGAGCCAAACGCGCAGCATGCATGACGTCTGAACCGGGTACAGCATAGGAAATGACCTTGATTGTCGCGACCATCCCCCCCGCACCCATTTGTTGATACTGCGGAACAGTAGCAACGGTGATCATCGGGTTAACCAGATTGAATCGTTGCAGTGCAGCGGTATTCAGTACAACAACCCCCGGTCCATCGGCCAAAAGGTTCACACGACCGGTAAACGGCTCTGTCACGCGAAGGTTCACCTGTGCTGGTTCCGGTGCCAATGCAGCAGCAAGCATTCGGGCTGCTTCATCTTCGTGGCAATCACCTGGCTCCAGCCTCGCGACGATGACCTCAGAATGGCCTGCCTGCTCCAACATGCTGATATGCTGGTTTGTCAGTTCAAGCCCTTTGCGGAGCTTTTGGTCTCCGGCTTTGACGGAATGTGCAAGAATTGCGCCTGCAGCCTCAGAAACCGGTACCGGACCAAACTTCATGCTTTACCCCGAAGCACGGCTGTCATTTGTGCAAGAATAGCCACCGCGATTTCCGATGGCCCCGCTGCGCCAATATCCAAGCCAATTGGACCATGAATCCGGTCAATCTGTTCAACCGTGAAGCCAGATTCCTTCATACGCTCAACACGCTTGGCATGTGTGCGTGTCGAACCCAGCGCCCCAATGTAGAAAACGTTTGCCTCAAGAGCGGCCTCCAACGCCGGATCATCAAGCTTGGGATCGTGGGTCAGCAAAACCACTGCAGTGCGCGTGTCCAGCCCCAGTTTGGCGACCGCTTCATCCGGCCAATCTGTCAGGATCGTCTCGCCCGGAAATCTCGAACTGGATGCAAATGTCTCGCGTGGGTCCACGATCGCCGGATCATATCCGGCTATCCGGGCCATTGGTACAAGGGCCTGCGCGATGTGAACAGCACCCACTACGATCAGACGCAATGGCGGGTTGTGAACGGCCACAAATGTCTGACCATCCTCTTCAAAACCAGACCGGTCCATGCGCAGTCGGTCGGCATATGCATTTCGGCGCAATGCGCGTTGCCCGGTCTCCACGTTGACCTCGTACGCCAACGGCTCGCGCCGAGCGCGTGCTGCAACCAGTTCGGCCAACATCGGTTCGGGAAGGACTGACCCCACAGGTTCAACCAACACCCGGATCGTTCCACCACAGGCCAAACCGACCGCAAAGGCGTCTTCGTCACTGACCCCGAATTCGAGCAGACGCGCCTCGCCCTCTTCGATAGCCTCCAGTGCTTCGACAATAACTGCGCCTTCGACACAACCGCCCGAAACAGAACCTTCGATGCGGCCGTCGCCACTGATCACCAGCTGCGATCCCACACGACGTGGCGCACTGCCCCAGGTCTGAACGACCGTGGCCAACGCGGCACCACTCCCATTGCGATACCAATCCAACGCTGTCTCGGGGCTGTTGTCGAATCGATCCATGAAAACCTCCGGGAATTTCATGGACCAACATAGGTAGGTTTGGCGCAATGAAAAGCGGCCCGGCAGTATCACGGGACGCCGGGCCGCGATGCGAGGGCGTGTCCATCTCACTGCGCCTCGCATGTTTCGTTGGGTTTATTCAGCAGGTTGCGCTTGTACCGTCTGTCCAATAAGCCTTTCTGGCAGAGCAAACGCGATCGCGACGAAGGCCAATCCCATCACGATGCCAACGATATCGCCGGGCAATGATGTCAGACCCTCGTATCCAGAACCCGAGACCGTCCCCAAGGTCACTTTGCCACCTGCGATCTTGTCGAGCAGGCCAGACGCTTTCCAGGCCGGGTAGGTCATCATGTACGCAGCAGCCCCCAGCAATCCTCCGGCGATAAAGAACAGTGCATCTTTGCGCCCTGACGCTGCAGCAACCACACCAGTCCCCGGGCAATATCCGGAAACGGCCCAGCCTGCGCCCAGCAAGAGGCCACCGATAAACACGCCTACATAGGCTGTTTTCACAGACATGTGCCCCACATCGACCAGCCCGAGCATTTGTCCACCAAACATAAGGATGGAACCCGTTCCGATGGCCAGCAAGATAGACTTCGCAAGGTTGATGTTCGTTAGATTCAGCATCCGGTTGATGATTGTAGGGTTGGATGCACCTACACGATCAAGCACTGCGCCGAAGGCTGCACCAATCACCAAAGCAAGTAGAATCGAGGTCATGGATCAGGCCTCCTTTTTGAACATGATCAGAGATACGGGGATCGCAGCGGCAAAGGCACCGGCAGCAAATATGTAGCCGCTGACAGCTGTCTGCATCATGCCGGACATCATGTGGCCTGAGGTGCACCCGCCTGCCAACCGCGCACCATACAGGACGATAAAACCACCAAGAAAAGCTGCTGCGTATCGCTTCTTTGCGCAGTCGCCGAAGTTAGCCCTCCAAAGCGCTGGAATGCTGCGATCGGAAGCTTCAATGCCGCCACGAAGCATTGCAGACAAAAACCCACCCAGCATCATGGCCACCACAAACACGAAGGAATAGTTCAACGGGTTTGAGACAGCCTTGGCATACTTGCCATCAGATTTGGCCAGATAGGCATTTGTCGAAGTGTATCCCTGGTCCGTTGCGGTCACGAGGCTCGGGTTTACGGCGTCAGCCACGATGCCGTCGAGAATGACGAACTGCGTTGACACACCAATTGGCTTGACCAGCAGGACCGCCATAAAAAAGACAAGGCCCAGCAGAACGCCGCCTAGTTTCCAGTTGAGTGGCACGGTTTGATTCCTTCGCGCTATTACATTCTAAATACGGAATACATAATACATTCCACTTTGTGAATGATATAAATCAAGTCGCATTCAAATGTTCTGAGCATTGATTGTGACTTACGCAAACACTAGCTTGCGCTTGTACAGGGTGACTTCCGCCCTCGTTACACCACCAAGAATTTTAAAATGGAGACAAAGAGTTGAAACGCATTCTTACACTGGGAACGGCAATTGGTCTTTTGGCATCGACTGCCGCTTGGGCTGATACATTTGTACGCTATGGTGAGGTCGAAGGCTGGAAGGTCTTCGTCGATAACGAAAAGAAATCCTGCTTGATCGAAGCCGTTGATGACGCTGAAAACGTGGTTCAGATGGGTCTGACCGAAGATCGCAGCGTTGGCTATGTCGGTGTCTTCACCAAGGCCAAAACCGATATCAAGCGCGGTGAAAAAGAGGCCGTGGCCATTCTGCTGGGCGACAATATCTATGTTGGCGAAGCTACTGGCATGAAAGGCAACATCACCAAGGGTTATTCGGGTGGATATGTCTTGTCAGACGATCCTCAATTCGCTGATGACATTGCAAAACAGAAAGTCATGGTCGTGTTTCCCGAAAAGGAATTCGCGTTTACTGTTGATCTAACCGGCACTTACAAAGCCATGGAAATGGCGCGCGAGTGCAACGAAAAGCAGCTTGGGTAATCCATCAGGCAGAAAGCGCGGCCAGCAGTCGCGCTTTCTCTCCCTCATCATCAGGCTTTGAGATGACGTTCGCCAGATCCTCGAGAGAGGCGATGGAATGACCTGCACGGAAGCTGTCGACATGTGGCAGCATCGTCATGATCCCCTGAGCTTTGGGCGCAAATCCATCCCATCTGAGCAAAGGATTGAGCCAGATCAGTCGGCGTGACGACAGATGTAGCCGCTCAATCTCTTTTTCCAGTTCCTCCGGTGCGCCACGTTCCAAGCCATCAGTGATCAGCAGAACAACTGCGCCCTGCCCCATGACACGGCGCGACCAGTCGCGATTGAATTGATGCAGGCAATCCCCGATCCGTGTGCCCCCCTCCCAATCCTGTGCTTCTGCACCAGCGGCACTTAGTGCAGCGTCGACATCCCTTTGATGCAGATGACGGGTAATGTTGGTCAGACGCGTTCCAAAGGTAAAAGCGTGCACCTTGGCCCAACCCGCCCCTTTGGCATTTGAAACCGTATGGAGGAAATGCAGGATGATCCTGCTGTACTGGCTCATTGACCCTGAGATATCGCACAAGGCAACCAGATTGGGCCAGCGAGGTTTGGGCTGCAGACGGGCTATATCCCGCAGCTCGCCCCCCTGACGCATTGCCGAACGGAGTGTTCGGGCACGATCAATTCGATGCCCCAGATGACTGGCCTGTCCGCGACGCGAGTTAATAGGTTTTACCGGCAGGTTGAGACGCGACAGAATACGTTTGGCCTGAGCCACCTCTTCTGTACTCATTTGTTCGAAATCCAGATTGCGCAAGCGTTCTTCACTAGACGCGGTTTGCGTCGCATCAATCTCGATTTCTGTTTCACCCTCTTGTTCAGCGATATCAGGAAGATCGCGATCCACCCCATCCAGCAAAGCCTCAGCCGCCCGCTTTTCTCCGGCATCCGCCGTGCGTTCTTCCTGAACACCCCGAATGGCTGGCAGCATCATCGACATCATATGCTCCAGATATCGAGGGTCACGCCAGTACAGGCGAAACACCTGCGCAAAAACAGTTCGATGTTCGGGGCGGTTCACAAAACAGGCGTGCAGCGTCCAGTAGAAATCCTGTTTCTTGGTGAAACCTGCTGCCTCGACGGCGCGGATTGCATCGACAACCCTTCCTGTTCCGATCGGCAGTCCCGCCTTTCGCAATGCCCGCGCAAAATGGGTGATATTCTGCGCCAGCTTGGGATCGGAGGGGATATCCAGTGGGAGCTGTTCAGCCATCAGACCTTATGGAGGCTCCGCCGCCAACCCCATCAGCTTCTGAATAAAGATGAAGCATCATGCTGGTTCCAGCGAAGCTTTCGCCTGATCCAGAATACGCTTGGCTTCAGATCCTTGCAGCTTTTGAATGTCGTCCTGATATTTCAGGATCGCGCCCAGCGTGTCACCGATGACCTCGGGGCTTAGATTGATGACATCAAGCGCCAGTAGGCATTTCGCCCAATCGATGGTCTCGGCCACACCGGGCTTCTTGAACAGGTCTTCTGTACGCAACCGCTGCACAAAGGCGACCACCTCTCGGCTGAGCGTCTCGGCAGCCTCCGGTGCACGTGCATGCAGGATTTCGATCTCGCGATCAAAATCCGGATAGTCGACCCAATGATACAGGCAACGGCGTTTCAGGGCGTCGTGCACTTCGCGTGTACGGTTCGAGGTAACGATGACGATAGGTGGCTCGGGTGCCTGTACCGTTCCCAACTCGGGGATCGTCACCTGAAAATCACTCAAAGCTTCTAGTAGAAATGCCTCGAACGGCTCGTCCGTGCGATCCAGTTCGTCAATCAGCAGGACAGGTGCACCATTTTCATCCGGCCGCATGGCCTGCAACAACGGACGTTCGATCAGGTATTCGTCCGAGAACAACTCTGACTGTAACGATCCGCGATCTGCACCACCTGATGCCTCGGCAGTTCGAATAGCCACCATTTGCGCCGGAAAGTTCCATTCGTAGACAGCCGAGGATGCATCCAGCCCTTCATAGCACTGCAACCGGATCAGTCGTCGGTTCAGCCCGGCAGCCAGCGCTTTGGCAATCTCGGTCTTTCCAACACCCGCTTCACCCTCAAGAAACAAGGGGCGCCCCAGTTTCAGAGACAAGAAAACCACCGTCGCCAGCGATCGCCCGCACACATAGCCCTGTTCGCCAAGCATGTTCTGAACCGCATCAATAGAATTCGCCTGCGTCATGACCTTGTCTCTCCTCCTCGCACAACAGGTCATGCCAGCGCCTGTGCGTCAAGACCGTGTTCCCCAAAGGACTTACGGCGCGATGGTGGATTGGCAAGTACTTCAGTCGCACCAAGCCGCCAATCATTTGAGCGCCAGGGCATTGGTTTGCCTTTAATGCCCCCGGCGGCTGTGCTAGCGGAAGGTGCATGACCGATACCCTCACGATCCGCCGCCCCGACGACTGGCATCTGCATCTGCGCGATGGCGCCATGCTGCAGGCCGTCCTGCCCGAAACCGCCCGCCACTTTGGCCGCGCCATCATCATGCCAAACCTTGTGCCCCCGGTCGTGACCGGGGATCAGGCCGCTGCTTACCGCGACCGCATTATGGCTGTGCTACCTGACGACATGACGTTCGAACCGTTGATGACGTTGTATCTGACCGAGGATTCTGACGCAGAAGATGTCGCCGCAGCACATGCCAGCGGATTGGTGAAGGCGGTCAAGCTCTACCCTGCGGGCGCCACAACCAACTCGGCCTCGGGTGTTCGCGATTTCGACAAGGTTCGTCCCGTACTCGAGAAGATGGCCGAAATCGGTCTGCCCCTTTGCGTTCATGGTGAGGTGACCGATCCAGAAATCGACATCTTCGATCGCGAAGCAGTGTTCATCGACCGTGTGCTTGATCCGATCCGAAAATCGACCCCCGGGTTGCGTGTGGTAATGGAACACATCACCACCTCAAATGGCGTCGACTACGTCAAGGCGAATGAGACTGATCTGGGTGCCACAATCACTGCGCATCACCTGATCATCAACCGCAACCACATTCTGGTGGGCGGCATCAAACCGCACTACTACTGCCTGCCTGTTGCCAAACGGGAAGAGCACCGGCTGGCATTGCTGGCTGCGGCGACCTCAGGCGATGCGAGGTTCTTCCTTGGCACTGACAGTGCGCCGCACACCGATGCGAACAAGGAAATGGCCTGTGGCTGCGCCGGCTGCTTTACGGCAACAAACACGATGTCACTGGTGGCAGAAATGTTCGACCGGGCTGACGCGCTGGACAAGCTGGAAGGCTTCACCTCGCTGAACGGTCCCGCATTTTACCGTCTGCCTGTGAACGAGGGAAGCATCACCCTGACCAAAGGTGAACCCGTTGAGTATCCCTCAAAAATCGAAAGCGGTGATGGCCCGGTGACGGTATTCGATCCCGGCTTCCCTCTGCACTGGCGCGTGGTCTAACCCTCTAGCCTGTCAGACAGTTCTGCTGCGCGCCCTCCGGTGCGCAGCATTGACCAGATCGCGTCGGCCTCTTCGCCGCCAATCAGCTTCGACGCTTTTTCGCGCACCCGATCCTCGCGATCTGACAGTGACATCGGCGCCAGCAAGTCATGCGTAGCCTCCCTACGAATACCGTCACGACGCAGCAATGACAGATGGGCCTGCGTTTCAGACAGCCCGTCATCAGCTTCGACCGTGATCCGATCCCGCAGGGAACGCAAACGTGGGTCGGCGCATGTTTTATCCGAAAAGTTTTCTGGCAAGGCAGTATCATACCCGATTGCGAGCATCGCGATCACCGTACGGTACGAGAACTTGGCCCCCAGACCTGTTGTTGGCGACAACTGGTTGCAAACACTCATCCAACGCGGATGAGTCTTGACCTTGATCTCGGCCACTTCGGGCTCGGCTATGTCCAGATCACGCGCCGCCTCCAGCGCTGCGTGAAGGCCGTGGCAACAAGCATGAAACTTATGGCTGACACTTTCAAACAACCATTCATCCCCGATCCCATCGAGAGCGGCTGACTGGTCATCAGCGCCTTTATGAGTCGCACCAAAGCCGTATTGCCCCTCCAGCGCACCCTCGTTCGGCTCAAAACCCCGGTGAATCAGCAATGCCGTTTCTACGCCTGCGGATGAAGCAAGACCGGCATTGTAGGGTTTACCCATCGTTCCAAACTGCGCCTTTAGGCCGGCCGCACGTGTAGCAGTCAGCCCCAAAGCCTGTCGCATTTGCGAGGAATTGAAGCCCAAGACACGCCCTGCAGCTGCCGTTGCACCAAAAGCACCTGCCGTGGCGGTCTGGTGAAACCCGGCCTGATAATGATCCCGGCCCAGCCATAGCCCAAGGCGAATAGACAGCTCCATCCCGACAAGTGCTGCCTCGAGCAGATCTACGATTGGTTTATCTTCCCACGTGGCAACAGCCAGAGTAGCCGGAAACACCGCAACAGATGGATGACCGATATGCGCGAAATGGGTGTCGTCATAATCCAGCGCATGCGAAATGGTTCCGTTCGCCAGAGCCGCAGCCCGCAAAGGAGCCGCTCCACCGCCGAAGATTCTGGCCTGTTCTGCGCCGCCTTCAGCCAGAACCATTTCCCGGATGATCCGCGAAACCGGTTCTTCGGCCCCCGCCCTTCCCACGGCCAGCCAATCCAGCGCGGACAAAGAAGTGACAATGCGGGTCTGGAGCGTTGTCGAAACAGGCCCCGTCGCAAACTCGGCAAATGCAGTGGTCAGATCAGTCATGCGGCGCAGTCTAGCGCGCGCGTAGCCGGGGTAAAGCCTCAGCCGTACAGGTCAGCAGCGCGTTGTTCAAACGCGCGAACAATCCGGTTCATGGCCTCGTTGAAAACGACCCCGATAATACCCTGCAAAACCGCATTCTTGAACTCGAAATCCACATGGAAGAACACATTGCAACCGCCATCCGGCGCGTCCTCAAAATGCCAGTCGGATTTCATGTATTTGAACGGGCCATCCAGATATTCCGTGTCGATTTTCTTTTGCTCCGGAAACAGCGTAACTCTGCTGCCAAAGCGCTCGCGAAACACTTTGAACGAGATGACCAGATCAGCCTCAAGCACCTTGGCCTCATCAACCGCATAGGTGCGTCGGATTCTGGCGGCTGCGCACCAGGGCAGAAATTCGGGATACTTGGCCACGTCCGCAACCAGATCATACATCTGCTGCGCGGTGTATTGCAGGTGGCGAGTTTCCGAATGTACTGGCATGGCGTATCAGGTATTTGCAGGTGACAATGGCGCGTCATGTCGTATGTTGCGCGCCAAAGATCAAGGGGGCAGCGATGAGCCAACGCGCATATGTGATAGATGAGATGATCTCGGCCAAGGCGATTGCCGCCCGAATAGAAGAGCTTTGCCGCAAAATCACCGAAGAGTTTGGTAACACAGACAAGCTGGTTGTTGTCGGCCTTTTGCGCGGAAGCTTTGTATTTATCGCTGATCTGGTGCGCGAACTCGATCTGCCTATCGAGGTGGATTTCCTTGAGGCGTCATCTTATGGCGACTCGATGGAAAGTAGCCGGGAAGTGCGCATTCTCAAAGACTTACGTGGTGCCATTGAAGGGCGAGACGTGCTGGTGGTCGAAGACATCGTAGATACCGGCCATACTCTGAATCACGTCACCAAGTTGCTAAAAAGCCGCAAGCCCACGCGGTTGAAATCGATTGCCCTGCTGGATAAGCCAAGCCGCCGCGAGGTTGATTTCCGCTCTGACTGGATCGGGTTTGAGATCCCTGATGAATTTGTCGTGGGTTATGGGATCGACTATGCTCAAAGAAACCGAAACCTGCCGTTTATTGGCAAAGTCAGGTTCGTCGAGGACTGATTTTGCCA
>NZ_SMMF01000425.1:0-926 GCF_009711355.1 Roseibium sp. RKSG952
TGAAGGAAGGGGTTTGCCGCGCCTCTGGATGGATCATGGCGTAAATGCAAGTTGCTACATTTACATACCTGGAGTCAAAGCCTTGTCGGCCAAAAATTCCGACGGCAGAGGCAGCTCGCGTTCCTCGAGATTCACGTCGGCGGCGCGAACCGGAGCTATGTTACTAACTACTCTCGGATTGTGAACAACCAACCACTCTTCCCGCGCGCTGATCCTCTGGATTGAAGCGTCTGCGCCCTGTTCTGTCATGAATTCGGCAAGCTCGACATACGCCTTGCCTCGACAGGCGTCGTGATTCACAAAGAGGTTGATTACGTGCTCGGCGATGATCTCCTTGTGGCGATCACCCGTGATAATGTTGAACTCAAGGTCCTTGCGGAGAGCTTTTCGATTCGGAATTCGGGAAACTCCATCCATAAACCGGAGGACCTCATCGACAGGAATTGAGACATCCGATGACAGGGTGATGTCTTTCTTGAAATCGACGATGTAAGTCGTACCTCCCCCGCGGGAGTATTGACAGGCGCGCTCGTACCTATTCGTAAGATAAAAACCGGGGCCCGCCTGGGCCCGATCGGCCGATGCGGGCCTGATTTCGACGGGCCAGTGGAGCCTGCGTCCGCCGTGCCAAAGTTTCATGCGTGATGCCTCCATGATTGATTATGAGTAAGGTGGCGGCATGAAAGGCAAGAATCAATTCCAATCCTGTCTAAGGCTTCAGCGTCCCTGGCAACCGCCTCCGGGAATGATCGCCAAATCTGGGGACGTTTTTCATTTCTGATTTCAAGGTGCTGACTTGAATCCGCGTAAAGCGCAACAAATTAACTTCAGTTCAGACTTCAGAGCCGCCTATCCGGCGGAGAACGCGGTGTCGAAGACCTCGGCCACGGATTACCACTTCAGAGCCGCCTATCCGGCGGAGAACT
>NZ_SMMF01000941.1:0-54026 GCF_009711355.1 Roseibium sp. RKSG952
CACAATCGGTCGACGGAGCGCAGGAAATCTTCTTTGAAATGGAGGATAAGCTGCTTCGCGTCATCATGCGCCCTGCAATGATCGTGGCATGGGTCTGCGGTTTGATCATGGTCTTCACGCCGGGGATTGTCGGATGGGACTGGTCATGGCCCTGGGTCAAAGGTGCAGCCGTGATTGGAATGACCTGGTTCCATCACTGGCTGATGGCGCGACGCAAAGACTTCTTAGAGGGACGAAATAAGCTCACTGGGCGCCAGTACCGCATGATGAACGAGGTACCGACCGTTTTGATGGTTATCATCGTTCTGGCGGTCGTTCTGAAGTTCTGAGGGCCTGTTTGACTCCGACTGCTGTCACGCTTATGTAGAGATCAACACGCCCGTCCGGGCGGCGTATCTTCCGTATTGAATTTCCACTCTGTGCCGCGACCTATGCGGACAAGGTTCGTATCATCATGACAACTGAATCCCTGAATCTGGCCGACCTGAAGGCCAAAAGCCCCAAAGACCTTCTGGCGATGGCCGAAGAGCTGGAGATCGAAAACGCCTCGACCATGCGAAAAGGCGAAATGATGTTCCAGATCCTGCGCGAACGCGCGGATGAGGGCTGGACCGTTGGCGGTGACGGTGTGCTGGAAGTCCTGCAGGACGGCTTCGGCTTTCTGCGCTCGCCTGAGGCGAACTATCTGCCGGGTCCGGACGACATCTACGTCTCACCTGAAATGATCCGCCAGCATTCGCTGCGGACTGGGGACACGGTGGAAGGTGAGATCAAAGCCCCTGATGATAACGAGCGCTACTTTGCCTTGACCAAGGTCACCAAGATCAACTTTGAAGATCCTGAGAAGGCCAAGCACAAGATCCTGTTCGACAACCTGACGCCTCTGTATCCGGATGAGCGTCTGAAGATGGAAATCGAAGATCCCACTATCAAGGACAAGTCGGCCCGTGTGATCGATCTGGTGGCACCCATCGGTAAAGGTCAGCGTTCGCTGATCGTGGCGCCTCCGCGGACCGGTAAAACCGTCATCCTGCAGAACATCGCGCATTCGATCGAACAGAACCACCCTGAGTGCTATCTGATCGTCCTGCTGATCGACGAACGCCCGGAAGAGGTGACCGACATGCAGCGCTCGGTGAAGGGTGAGGTCGTGTCCTCGACCTTCGACGAGCCGGCAACACGCCACGTGGCCGTATCTGAGATGGTGATCGAAAAAGCCAAGCGCTTGGTCGAACATAAACGAGATGTTGTTATTCTTCTCGACTCGATCACAAGACTTGGTAGAGCATTCAACACTGTGGTGCCATCCTCGGGTAAAGTTCTGACCGGTGGTGTAGACGCAAATGCTCTACAACGTCCCAAGCGTTTCTTTGGCGCGGCGCGGAACATCGAAGAGGGTGGTTCGCTGACCATCATCGCCACCGCCCTGATCGACACCGGTAGCCGGATGGACGAAGTGATCTTTGAAGAATTCAAAGGCACCGGTAACTCGGAAATCGTTCTGGACCGTAAGATCGCAGACAAGCGCGTGTTCCCGGCGATCGACATCCTCAAGTCCGGTACCCGGAAAGAGGATTTGCTGGTCGACAAGGGTGATCTGGCCAAGACCTTCGTTCTGCGCCGCATCCTCAACCCGATGGGCACCACCGACGCAATCGAGTTCTTGTTGTCCAAGTTGAAACAGACGAAGACGAACGGTGAGTTCTTCGATTCGATGAACACCTGACACAGGTCTTAAACGACGCGAGGCCTTCGAATGGATACGATATTCGCCTTGGCCAGCGCACAAGGCAAAGCAGGGGTGGCGGTCATCCGCCTCTCTGGCCCGCAGGCTCATGCAGCCGCGGGCGCGCTGACTGGTTCCGATTTACCACCCAGGGGAATGCGGTTGCGTGAGCTGCACGCAAGTGATGGATCAAGGTTGGACGATGGGCTGGTTTTGACTTTTGCAGCACCGGCAAGCTTTACCGGCGAGGATGTCACCGAACTGCAAATTCACGGAAGCACCGCTTCGGTCAATGCAGTGTTGCGCTGCCTGTCCGATATGAAAGACTTGCGAATGGCAGAGCCCGGTGAATTCACCCGCCGGGCATTGGAAAACGGCAAGATGGATCTGGCTCAGGTCGAAGGCCTTGCCGATCTGATCGATGCCGAAACCGAAGCGCAGAGAAAGCAGGCCCAGACCATTCTGGCAGGTGAGCTTGGGGATCTGGCCGAACGCTGGCGGCGGGATCTGATCCGGGCTGCCTCACTGTTGGAAGCAGTGATTGATTTTGCCGATGAAGAAGTGCCAACGGATGTATCACCCGAAGTTCGCGAACTGATTACAGGGGTAATGGGCGATCTGGAGCGTGAAGCGCGCGGGGTAAAGATTGCGGAGCGTATTCGTACGGGTTTCGAAGTCGCCATTGTTGGGCTGCCGAACGCTGGGAAATCTACGCTTCTGAACGCACTTGCAGGACGGGAAGCGGCGATAACGTCTGAGTACGCTGGAACCACCCGAGATGTGATTGAAGTGCGAATGGATTTAGCCGGGCTACCAGTTACCCTTCTGGATACTGCCGGGTTGCGGGAAACCGAAGATCATGTCGAAGGATTGGGGATAGCGCTGGCCCGGAAACGCGCTGAAACAGCGGACCTGCGTGTGTTTCTGACAGATGATCCAACTGAGCTTGGGGTCGAGATGCAGCCGGGAGATGTGCAGGTATTGCCTAAATCAGATCTCAGGGGCAGTGGTGAAAACGGGATCTCGGGAAAGACAGGGCAAGGGATTGATCAACTGATTTCCCAGATTTCGCGTGTTTTGTCTGACCGAACCACAAGCACTGGTATTGCAACCCGGGAACGCCACCGCGTTGCAATGACAAAAGCACTGGACGCGCTTAGCCAGGCTATGACGGTTCTGGAATCAGGACCTGACCTGTATGATATTGCTGCCGAAGAGTTGCGCACAGCCATTCGGGCACTTGAATCTTTGGTTGGCAGAATAGATGTCGAGAATCTTCTGGATGAGATATTCTCCAGCTTCTGCCTTGGTAAGTAAGGAGTGTTTCACGTGAAACATTCACAGTTCGACGTCATTGTTATTGGTGCAGGTCACGCCGGTGCTGAGGCCGCGCATGCTTCAGCCCGTATGGGTGCAGTCACTGCTTTGGTAACCTTGTCAGAAACAGATATCGGTGTGATGTCCTGCAATCCGGCTATTGGCGGATTGGGTAAGGGGCATCTGGTGCGCGAGATTGATGCGCTGGACGGCGTCATGGGGCGTGTTGCGGATCAGGCGGGTATACAGTTTCGTCTATTGAACCGTCGAAAGGGCCCTGCTGTTCAAGGCCCACGGGCTCAGGCAGACCGAGCCTTGTATCGTGCGGCGATGCAAAGAGAAACGCGCAATCGAGAAAATCTTTCGGTGATTACCGGTGAAGTTGTTGATTTCCTGATGAATGGGAACCGTGTTTCAGGTGTGAAGCTTGCAGATGGTTCGGAAATCCCGGGAAAATCAGTAATTCTCACCTCGGGTACCTTTCTGCGCGGTGTTATTCATATCGGAGATGTATCTCGCCCCGGTGGTAGAATGGGCGATCGACCATCTGTAAAGCTGGCAGAGCGGCTGGATACTTATTCACTACCTATGGCGCGCTTGAAGACGGGTACACCTCCACGTCTGGATGGTCGGACAATCGATTGGTCAGATTTGGAAAGGCAGGATGGTGACGAAGAACCTACCTTGTTTTCGTTCCTGTCCAAAACCGTTGTTGCTCCACAGATTGCTTGTGGAATCACACATACGAACGCCAAGACACATGAAATAATCGAAAAGAACCTCTCGCGTTCGGCGATGTACGGTGGTCATATCGATGGGGTGGGGCCGAGATATTGTCCTTCGATCGAAGACAAGATCGTGCGATTTGCGGATAAGGATTCGCATCAGATCTTCCTTGAGCCAGAAGGGGTCAATGATCATACTATTTATCCCAATGGTATCTCAACATCGCTCCCCCAAGATGTGCAGGTGGAATATGTCCAGTCGATAAAGGGATTGGAGAAGGCCGAGATTCTTCAGCCGGGATATGCCATCGAATATGACTACATCGATCCCCGCATACTAACAGCTTCGTTGGCTCTTCCAGAGATTCCTGGACTATATCTTGCAGGTCAGATCAATGGAACCACAGGATATGAGGAAGCAGCAGCCCAAGGGCTTGTTGCTGGTCTTAACGCCGCGTTGGAGGTTCAAGGGAAAGATCCTGTCCATTTCACGCGTGCCGATAGCTATATCGGAGTGATGGTGGACGATCTGACCACCCGTGGAGTCGCGGAACCTTACCGTATGTTCACCTCACGCGCCGAGTTTCGATTGTCGTTGCGCGCTGACAATGCAGATCAACGTTTGACGCCAATCGGGAATCAGATTGGTTGCATTGGAAGTGAACGGCAGACCTCATTCAACGATAAGATGGATAAGCTTGATAAAGCTAAGGGAAAGCTCACAGATCAAACCTATACGCCTAAAGAAATTCGCACAGCCGGAATTGAGGTTAACCAGGACGGGAACCGACGCGATGGGATGGCGATCTTGGCGTTTCCGAACGTAACCTTCGATGATCTGCTTCCTCTCGTTGAGGGATTGGGTGAAACCGAAGATGAAATTCGTCGGCAAGTAGAGCGGGATGCCTTATACGCAAACTACATTGCACGGCAGAAGCGCGATGTCGAAGCAATGAAGCGGGATGAATCGTATGTAATTCCACGTGATTTTGACTTCTTTGCTCTGGACGGTCTTTCCACAGAAATGAAGCAGAAGCTGTCCAATGCGAAGCCTGCAAACATAGCGCAGGCAGGGCGGGTTGAAGGTGTAACACCCGCAGCTTTGACGCTGGTCCTCGCTAAATTGCGGCGTGAACAGAAAGCGCTCAAGGCATGATCCCTGAAAACAATGCGGTTCTTAAGCGTTTAGATGTTTCACGTGAAACATTAGACCGCCTGTCGACTTACGTCGATCTAGTTGCTCGTTGGAACCCAAAGATCAACTTGGTGTCGCGCAAAAGCCTGGAAGATATCTGGGATCGGCATATTCTGGATTCTGTTCAGGTCTTTCGTCTTGCAGACAAAGTAGACCACTGGGTTGATCTGGGAAGCGGTGGGGGTTTCCCGGGAATGGTCTGCGCAATCATGGCAATTGAGACTTCACCCGAAACGCGGTTTACATTTGTTGAAAGCGATCAGAGAAAATCCGCTTTTCTGAGAACTGTGTCTCGAGAATGCGGAGCTAATTGCAAAGTGATCTCCAAACGAATCGAAGCTGTTGAGCCATTGAATGCCGACATACTTTCTGCACGTGCGTTGGCGGATCTGCGCCAATTAATGTCCTTTTGTGATAGGCATTTAGGAGAAAATGGCACAGCTTTGTTCCCAAAAGGCGCGATCTGGAAAAAAGAGCTGTCTGATGCCCGCGAGGAATGGAATTTCGAAGCGGAGCCTATTACAAGTTTAACTGAACCCCAGGCCGTTATCCTGAAGATCAAAGGAGTCTCACGTGGTTGATCTGTCTCGCCCTTCAGGGCCCCGGATTATCGCGGTTGCCAATCAAAAGGGTGGGGTGGGAAAGACAACGACGGCGATAAACCTAGCAGCTGGATTGGCCGAGGCAGGTTGCAGGGTTCTGGTGGTGGATCTGGATCCACAAGGAAATGCCTCGACAGGTTTAGGTGTCGAAGATCGGGATTGGACGACCTATGATCTGATTCTGGACGACGCCCCGTTGAAAGCGGTTGTTCAGGAAACCGAAATCGGTGGTCTTTATGTGGTTCCTGCAACCGTCGATCTTAGCTCAGCTGATATTGAGCTTATTTCCAATGAAAAGCGCAGCTATCTTTTGCACGATGCGCTCAGACAGACTGCAATTGATGAGTTCTCGTTCGATTTTGTACTGATCGATTGCCCACCCTCGCTGAATCTTCTCACTGTAAACGCAATGGTTGCGGCGCATTCCGTCCTTGTGCCACTGCAAAGTGAGTTCTTTGCTCTGGAGGGGTTGTCACAACTGATGCTGACAATTCGTGAGGTTCGGCAGACCGCGAATCCGGATCTCAGAATCGAAGGTGTTGTGTTGACCATGTATGACAACCGCAACAACTTGTCCCGCCAGGTTGAAAAGGACGCACGTGACAATCTGGGTGAGATGGTATTTAAAACCAAAATACCCAGAAATGTGCGGGTCAGCGAGGCGCCATCATATGCGCTTCCGGTTCTGCAATATGATTCCGGGTCCTTGGGCGCTATGGCTTACCGGCATCTGGCGCGCGAGATCATGCATAAAAATAACAAAGTGGCCGCCTGAGCGGCTGTCAGGAGGGCGAGTTGAGCGCCAAGAAAGGAAAACCCAGAGGTTTGGGGCGGGGGCTGTCCGCATTGATGGCGGATGTCACACAGGATGTTGAAGGCCGCGTTTCTGCTGAACCGCGCCGCCCGGACATGAAAGTTCCAATCGAAAAGCTTCGCGCCAACCCAAATCAGCCGCGTCGCACTTTTGCCCCTGAACAACTGGATGAACTAGCGGCATCGGTTAAGGAAAAAGGGATCATTCAGCCACTGATCGTGCGCGCTGTGAACGACAGCGAATACGAGATTGTTGCCGGTGAACGTCGCTGGCGCGCTGCGCAAATGGCGCAGTTGCACGATATCCCGGTAATTATACGCGAGTTTGACGATACCGAAGTACTGGAAGTCGCGATTATCGAGAACATCCAGCGCGCGGATCTCAACGCTGTTGAAGAAGCGGCAGGCTATAAGCAGCTGATGGATCGATTTGGCCATACGCAGGAAAAGCTGGCCGAGGCCTTGGGAAAAAGCCGAAGCCATATCGCCAACTTGCTGCGTTTGTTATCATTGCCGATTGATGTGCAAACCCTTGTAATCGAAGGGAAACTGTCTGCCGGTCATGCTCGGGCGTTGATTACGGCAGAAGATCCGTCGGAACTGGCAAAAATTGTTGTCCGTGACGGTTTGTCAGTGCGTGCAACCGAGGCTTTGGTGAAGAAGCAACAGCAAGGTGATGCAGATCGTCCTGCGCCAAAGTCGCGGAACCTGAATGCGGGCAAGGATGCGGATACACGGGCATTGGAAAAGGACCTTTCTGCGATCCTGGCCATGAAGGTTGCGATTAACCACAAGGCGGGTACTGAGACAGGGCAGGTGGTTCTCACCTACGAAAACCTTGATCAGCTAGACGATCTTTGCGCGAAACTCAGCCGTTAGGCCGGGTCCAGATAAAGATCATCACGCCGCTCAGTACGACAGCTTGAATGATCAGAACATGTGACGGAACTGAGAAAATCAGGGACAACCCAAAGACAGCGGCGACCGATATGGTGGCCGCTTTTTTTGCGGCTGGTCGAATTGCCCCGGATTGCTGCCAATCTATGATCATGGGGCCAAATGTTCTGTGGCTCAAAAGCCAGTTGTGCAGGCGGGACGATGAGCGTGCAAAAAAGAAAGCCGCCAGAAGCAGAAAGGGAACCGTTGGCAATAAGGGCAGCACTACACCGATTGCCGCCAGCGCAACGCAAAGCAATCCCAATCCTGCCCAAAGAAACTGCATGCTTTACCCCAATAGTTCCCGAATAACGGCATTCAGAACTGCGCGACCATCTCTTGTCGCCTTTATACGGTTATCCTCCTGGCACAACATGCCAATCTCGCAGAGATCATCTACTTTGTCCTGATCGAGAGAGGTACCAGACAGTAGTTTGAATCGATCAACATCTAGACCTTCTGCAATTCTCAAACCCATCATGAGGTATTCATTGGCCTGATCCGAGCGACTGAGCTCTTCTCTATGGGATTCACCGGAACCTGCTGAGACGGCATTTATCCATGTATTCGGGGACAGGTGCGTTTCAGTTGCGAATTTGCGCCCTTGTGATGTGATGCGGCCATGGGCTCCGGGGCCAATTCCAACATAATCACCATAGCGCCAGTAGATCAGATTGTGCTGAGATTCCGCTCCGGGCCGAGCATGGTTCGAGACTTCGTAGGCTGGCATGCCGTGGCTTTCGCAGATTTCCTGAGTCGCAAGGTACATGTCAGCCGCGCTGTCATCCTCGGGCAGACCGCGTAGTTTGCCGATTGCATAGCGGTCACCGAACGCGGTGCCGTCTTCGATCGTCAACTGATAAAGGGACAGGTGGTCGACCGCCATCGATAGTGCTTCGTTCAATTCTGCGCGCCACGCCTCTACAGTTTGATGCTGGCGCGCATAGATCATGTCAAAGCTGACGCGATCAAAACAATTCCGCGCGATGTCAAATGCTGCGCGCGCTTCAGCCACTGTGTGAATGCGACCCAACCGCCTCAGGTCTTCGTCGTTCAAAGCCTGAACACCCATGGAAATGCGATTCACCCCGGCATCACGGTAGGCGGCAAAGCGACCAGCTTCGACTGATCCGGGATTGGCCTCAAGCGTGATTTCCATGTCGTTGGCAGGGCGCCACAAGGCCCGCGCTTCATCAATCACTGCTGCGACTGTTTCCGGGTCCATCAGAGACGGAGTGCCACCGCCAAAGAAGATCGTATTCAAGACCCGGTCTGGCGTTTCAGATGCTGAGCGTTTCAGCTCACTCAGATATGCATCAAGCCATTGTTTTTGATCAATTTTCTTTGATACATGGCTATTGAAGTCACAATAGGGGCACTTGGCCTCGCAAAAAGGCCAATGCACATACAGGCCAAAGCCCCCGTTGCGCCAATCATCCGCCAAAGCAGCCCTTCACGAACATCTCCACCGCGCGACCGCGATGGCTGATCTTGTTCTTTTCCCAGCGATCCATCTCGGCAAAGGTAATGTCGTATCCGTCAGGGACAAACATTGGGTCATAGCCGAACCCTTCGGAACCGCGGATCGGCCAGACAAGGTGGCCTGGCGCGACGCCTTCGAACACTTCATCATGACCATCGGGCCAGGCCAGAACCAGCGTGCTGCGGAATTGAGCGGTGCGCGGGTGCGGGGCGTCTTTGGCCTCCAATTCGTTATGCGCGCGCGTCATCGCCATCAGGAAATCGCGGCCATTGCCGGTTTCTGCCCAGTCGGCAGTATAAACGCCCGGCGCGCCGTCCAGCGCGTCGATGGTAATCCCGGAATCGTCCGACAGGGCAGGCAGGCCGGTGGCCTTGGCAGCGGCATGTGCTTTGATCCGGGCATTGCCGACGAATGTATCTTCGGTTTCCTCGGGTTCCGGCAGGTTCATCTCACCTGCGCCAACAACCGTCACACCAAAAGGTTCTAGGAGATGAGTCATCTCCTCAAGCTTGCCTTTGTTATGCGTGGCCACCAGCAGCCTGTCCCCGTCGAACTTGCGGGTCATGCGGTGGCAGCCTTTTGAGCAGCGGCCAGCTCGGCAACGCCTTTTTCAGCCAGATCCATCAGCTGATCCATCTGTGCGCGGCTGAAGACAGAACCTTCGGCACTCATCTGAACTTCAATCAGTTTGCCCGAACCGGTCATGATGAAATTGCCATCGACGCCGGCCTCACTGTCTTCTGGGTAGTCCAAGTCCAGCACCGGTTGGCCTGCATAGATACCGCAGGACACCGCTGCAACCGGATCGACCAGCGGGTCAGAAATCACGTCGCCAGCTTTCATCAGCTTGTTCACGGCCAGACGCAGCGCAACCCAACCGCCGGTGATCGAAGCGCAACGGGTGCCGCCATCGGCCTGAATTACATCACAGTCCACGGTGATCTGACGTTCGCCAAGTGCAACCCGATCCACACCGGCGCGCAGGGCACGGCCGATCAGCCGCTGGATTTCTACCGTGCGACCACCTTGCTTGCCACTGGCTGCCTCGCGCCGCATCCGGGTGTTGGTTGCGCGGGGAAGCATGCCGTATTCGGCAGTGACCCAGCCCAAACCCGATCCCTTGATGAACGGTGGCACGCGATCCTCGATCGTGGCGGTGCACAGTACGTGGGTGTCGCCTATTTTGATCAGGCAGGAACCTTCGGCATGTTTGGTGAACCCTGTTTCGATTGAAACCGGGCGCATTTCGCTTAAATCTCGTCCAGAGGGTCGCATGGAAAATCCTTTGTTTGCTGGGTTGGGGATAACGTCCCCGTGCCTTAGGATGCAACCCCGATTGACCTTTCATTTGCCTGCGATTTAATGCCGGTCCAGCAGGGGAAGACGCATGAGCGAAGCGCGCAAAATTCTGGACGAGATGAATGACCGGTCACGCGAGGTGTTCCGGCTGATCGTCGAGAGCTATCTGGATAGCGGAGAACCGGTTGGCAGCCGTACGCTGACCCGCACTTTGTCGGAGAAGGTCAGCGCCGCGACCGTGCGCAACGTGATGCAGGATCTGGAGTTTCTCGGCTTGCTTGACAGCCCTCATGTCAGTGCGGGGCGGATTCCCACGCAGCAAGGGCTGCGGATGTTCGTGGACGGATTGCTGGAAGTGGGTGATCTGGGCGCGGATGATCGGCAGAAGCTGGACGAAACATTAGGCTCTAATGCAGGCGATGTGGGCGGAATGCTGGATCGTGTCGGTTCGGCTTTGTCACACGTGACACATGGCGCATCGCTGGTTCTGACGCCCAAACATGAATCCGAGATCAAGCATATCGAATTCGTTTCATTGGCCCACGACCGCGCTTTGGTGGTTTTGGTCTTTGCCGATGGGCATGTTGAAAACCGCCTGTTTACGCCTCCTCCAGGACAGACGCCCAGTTCGATGCGCGAAGCGGCGAACTTCCTGAACGCGCTGATCGAAGGACGCACGCTCAGTGAAGTGCGGCGTCAGATGCAGTCCCAGATCACAGCGCGCCGGCAAGAAATCGACGTGCTCGCGCGTGAGATGGTAGAAAGTGGCATGGCCGCTTGGGATGGGGACGGCACCGACTCAGCCCGTTTGATCGTGCGTGGGCGAGCGAATCTGCTGGGAGAACCCGGCGAAGCCGAAGAGCTGGACCGAATCCGAACGCTGTTTGATGACCTCGAGCGCAAGCAGGACATCGCTGAATTCCTCGAATTGACCGAGGAAGGCGAGGGTGTGCGCATTTTTATCGGGTCTGAGAACAAACTTTTCTCACTTTCGGGTTCCTCTTTGGTGGTGTCTCCATATATGAACGCTGATCGAAAGATAATCGGTGCGGTCGGGGTCATCGGACCCACGCGTCTGAATTATGGACGGATCGTGCCGATCGTGGATTATACGGCGCAACTGGTCGGCAAACTGATTTCCGACCGGAGCTAGAGGGTAAGAGATGGCAGAGCCCAAGAACGAAGATTTTCTGGACGATATCGCAACCGCCGAGGCGGAAGAGCTGGCCGAGGAATTTGCCGAGATCAGCGAAGAGGCGCTGGAAATTGATGCGCTGCGTGCTGAGCGGGACGATTTCAAGGACAAGTTCATGCGTGCACTGGCGGATGCCGAAAACGCGCGCAAGCGTGGTGACAAGGCCCGTCGGGATGCTGAACAGTACGGCGGATCGAAACTGGCCCGCGACATGCTGCCGGTTTACGACAACATGAAACGAGCGCTCGAAGCCGCAACCGACGAGCAGAAAGAGGTGGCAGGTCCGCTTCTGGAAGGCGTCGAGCTGACCATGCGCGCATTGAAAGACGTGTTCCAAAAGCACGGGATCGAAGTGATCACGCCCGAAGTTGGTGACCGGTTCGATCCGAATGTGCATGAGGCGATGTTTGAGGCACCGGTCCCCGGTACCCGTGCTGGTGACATTATTCAGGTTTCGGCCGAGGGCTTCATGCTGCATGATCGCCTGCTGCGCCCGGCGCAGGTCGGGGTATCTTCGACCCCGGCAAGCTGAACGATTTCAGTTCAAACGAATATTGAGGCGGTCAGGTTCTGGCCGCCTCTTTCAGTTTGTAGATCAGGTCCAATGCTTCACGTGGAGTCAATTCGTCCGGCAGGATTTCATCGAGCATGTCGGTGACAGGTGATGCCTTGGGCGCAGGTGGTGGTGGAGGGGGCGCAGCCGAAAACAAAGGTAGGTCGTCGATCAGGGCTTTTTGCTTACCGCCTTCGCGTTCGGTTTTTTCCAGCTGATCCAGCACGATACGCGCGCGTTCGACCACAGATACCGGCAGTCCGGCCAATTGGGCGACCTGTACACCATAGGATCTGTCTGCCGCACCTTTGTGGACCTCGTGCAGAAAGATGACCTCACCTTCCCATTCTTTCACTGCGACAGTAGCGTTTTCGACGCCTTCCAGTTTTCCGGCCAACACGGTCAATTCGTGGTAATGCGTTGCAAACAGCGCACGGCATTTGTTTGAGGCGTGAAGATGTTCCAGCGTGGCCCAGGCGATGGACAATCCGTCATAAGTGGCTGTGCCGCGGCCGATCTCATCCAGAATGACGAGGGCACGGTCATCTGCCTGATTGAGGATGGCAGCGGTCTCGACCATTTCGACCATAAAGGTCGAGCGTCCGCGCGCCAGATCATCCGACGCTCCGACGCGGCTGAACAACTGGCTGACAAGGCCGATATGCGCCTGCTCTGCCGGGACGTAGCTGCCCATCTGGGCAAGCAGGGCGATCAGCGCATTCTGACGTAGGAACGTCGATTTACCGGCCATGTTGGGACCGGTCAGCAGCCAGATCGCCGCGCCATCGTTGGCGCTGAGATCGCAGTCATTGGCGATGAAGGCGTCGCCGCTTTGCTGGCGCAGGGCGTGTTCGACAACCGGATGTCTGCCACCCTGAACATCAAAGGCGCGCGAGGCATCGACTAGAGGACGGCACCAGTTTTCTCCACGCGACAGATCGGCCAGAGCGGTGGTCAGATCCAATTCAGCCAACCCTCGGGCGGCTTGGTTCAGGCGGGCGGCTTTTCCCAGAATTTCATCAGAAAGCGTTTGATAGAGCCGCTTTTCGATCTCCAGCGCCAGATTTCCGGCGTTCAGAATACGGGTTTCGATCTCGGACAGCTCGACTGTGGTGAACCGCACCTGATTGGCTGTGGTCTGCCGATGGATGTAGGTTTCGCTGAACGGCGGGTTCAGCATTTTCTCGGCATGGGTGGCCGTGGTTTCAATGAAGTAACCCAGCACGTTGTTGTGCTTGATCTTCAGTGATGTGATGCCAGTGTGTTCCGCATATTTCTGCTGAAACCCGGCGATGACCGAGCGGCCTTCGTCGCGCAGGGTGCGGGCTTCGTCCAGCTCGGCATCGTACCCCGGCGCGACAAAACCACCGTCGCGGGCCAGCAACGGGGGTTCTGCTACAAGGGCGTCATCGAGCAGGTTCAGTAGATCATCGAAACCGGTCAGGTTTTGCAGTGCAGTTGCGAGAAGGACAGGTACGTCTTGATTGGCGCAGAGTTCGGCGATTGCGGATGCTTGTGTCATACCATTGCGAACGGCCGCCAGATCGCGGGGGCCGCCGCGATCCAGCGACAGGCGGGACAGTGCACGGTCCAGATCGGGAGTTTTGCGCAGCGCTTCGCGCAGATCCGATGCGATCAGGCTATCTTCGGCAGCGAAACTCACCGCATCCAACCGTCCATGGATGACGTCCAGATTGCGGGAGGGGCTTGAAAGGCGTTGCTCCAACAGGCGCGCGCCACCCGGTGTCACGGTTCGGTCGACCACAGACAGCAGCGAACCTGCGCGACCTCCGGACAGGGAGCGAGTCAGTTCCAGATTTCGTCGAGTTGCAGCGTCGATCTGAACAACTCGGTCTTCGGATTCCTTGAGTGGGGTCTGCAGCAGCGGCAGTTTGCCCTTTTGAGTGATCTCCAGATAGTCGATCAACGCACCCATGGCCGAGATTTCCGCGCGTCCAAAACTGCCGAACGCGTCCAGAGCACCCACGTGGAACAATCCGCATATGCGTTTTTCCGCCGCAGTGCTGTCAAAGCTGGCGCGCCCGATTGGTGTGAGCGAGATACCCAAATCCGCAACCGGTTCGTTCAGTTTGTCCTGAATCCCATCGGCCACGATCAGCTCGGATGGTGCCAGCCGTGCCAGCTCCGGGCTAAGACGCACGGACGTCAAAGGCATCACGTGAAACGCCCCGGTCGAGATATCGGCCCAAGCCAGAGCAGCCTCATCCCGGACCTCGGCATATGCGGCAAGGAAGTTGTGGCGGCGGGCCTCCAACAGCGCGTCTTCTGTCAGTGTGCCGGGCGTCACCAGACGCACGACATCGCGCTTTACCACTGATTTAGAGCCCCTTTTCTTCGCCTCAGCGGGGCTTTCCATCTGCTCGCAGACGGCGACACGAAACCCTTTGCGGATCAGTGTCAGCAAATAGCCTTCGGCCGCGTGAACAGGGACGCCGCACATCGGAATGTCGGATCCGTTGTGCTTGCCGCGCTTGGTCAGGGCGATGTCCAGCGCTTCGGCTGCGTTGACAGCGTCCTCAAAGAACATCTCGTAAAAGTCACCCATGCGATAAAACAGCAGGGCGTCGGCATGGGCCTCTTTGATCTCGAGATATTGCGCCATCATCGGCGTGACTGTGGACAAGGCTGACCCCTTCTGGCGTATTCCGGACGCGACCTTACAAATCCCCCACCCGCGACGAAAGGTGAAAAGTATTCTCGTTGAGGCGCGCCTCTTGCTGCGCTATGAGGCGAAAGCCCAACAGATGTAAAGAAACGACCTATCTCATGCCCAAAGCGAAGATCACTAAAGAAGAGGCGCTGGCCTTTCACCTCGAACCAACTCCCGGCAAGTGGGAGGTTCAAGCCACCGTTCCGATGACCACTCAGCGTGATCTGTCGTTGGCCTACAGCCCCGGCGTGGCTGTTCCATGTGAAGCAATCGCGGAATCCCCGGAAACAGCCTACGACTATACCAACAAGGGCAATCTGGTTGCTGTGATTTCAAACGGCACAGCGGTTTTGGGTCTTGGCAATCTGGGTGCGCTGGGCTCGAAACCGGTGATGGAGGGCAAGTCAGTCCTGTTCAAACGGTTCGCTGATGTGAACTCGATCGATATCGAATTGGATACCGAAGACCCGGATGAGTTTTGTCGTGCTGTGCGCCTGATGGGGCCGACCTTTGGTGGCATTAACCTTGAAGATATCAAAGCGCCCGAGTGTTTCATCATTGAACAGCGCCTGAAGGAAGAGATGGATATTCCTGTCTTCCATGATGACCAGCACGGCACGGCGGTGATCTGTGCGGCGGGTCTGCTGAATGCGCTGCATATTTCGGGCAAAAAGATCGAAGACGTAAAGATCGTCCTGAATGGCGCGGGTGCGGCAGGGATCGCTTGTATCGAGCTGCTCAAGTCGATGGGCGCACGGCATGAGAACTGCATCGTCTGTGACACCAAGGGTGTAATCTATCAGGGCCGCACCGAGGGTATGAACCAGTGGAAGTCGGCGCATGCCATCACCACGGATCTACGCACTCTGGAAGAGGCCATGAAGGGCGCGGACGTCTTCCTTGGCGTGTCGGTTAAGGGTGCTGTGACGCAGGATATGGTTGCGTCAATGGCAGATAATCCGGTGATCTTCGCCATGGCGAACCCTGATCCCGAGATCACGCCGGAAGAGGCGCATGAGGTGCGGGTCGATGCGATCGTCGCCACCGGGCGCAGCGACTATCCGAACCAGGTGAATAACGTTCTGGGTTTCCCATACCTGTTCCGTGGTGCGCTGGACATTCATGCCCGTGCCATCAATGACGAGATGAAGATCGCCTGCGCCCACGCGTTGGCGCGTCTGGCGCGCGAAGATGTGCCGGATGAGGTTGCGATGGCCTATGGAAAATCGCTGACCTTTGGTCGCGATTACATCATCCCGACGCCATTTGACCCGCGCCTGATCCACCGTATCCCACCCGCTGTTGCCAAGGCTGGTATGGATACCGGGGCGGCGCGGCGTCCGATCATCGACATGGACGCCTATGAGCTGAGCCTGAAATCCCGCATGGACCCGACTGCCAGCATCCTGCGCGGCCTGAACGCACGTGCCCGCGCAGCGCAAAGCCGCATGATCTTTGCCGAGGGCGATGATCCGCGCGTTCTGCGCGCAGCGGTCATGTATCAGCGCTCGGGCTTCGGAAAGGCGCTGGTTGTTGGTCGTCCCGATGACGTCAAAATCAAGCTTGAGGCCGCAGGGCTTGGCGATGCTGTTCGCGAGCTGGAGGTGGTGAACGCCGCCAACACCATGCACCTCGATGCCTATAAGGAGTTCCTCTATAAACGTCTGCAGCGTAAGGGATTTGACCGGAAGGATATCCACCGTCTGGCCGCGCGTGACCGGCACGTGTTCTCATCTTTGATGCTGGCCCATGGACATGGCGATGGTCTGGTTACGGGCGCAACCCGGAAATCAGCGCATGTGTTGGATCGGATCAATCACGTCTTTGACGCGGATGCGGCCCATGGCGCTGCCGGTGTCACCGCATTGCTGCACAAAGGCCGGATCGTCCTGATGGGCGATACGCTGGTTCACGAATGGCCGGATGAGAACGATCTGGCCAATATCGCAGAGCGCGCAGCAGCCGTTGCCCGTCATATGGGACTGGAGCCGCGTGTTGCATTCGTCAGCTTCTCGACCTTTGGTTATCCGGTCTCGGAACGTGCGGAAAAAATGCATGTCGCCCCCGAAGTTCTGGACGGGCGCGGCGTAGATTTCGAATACGAAGGCGAGATGACCGTCGACGTTGCCCTGAACATGGATCAGCAAGAGGCTTACCCGTTCTCGCGCCTGACCGGTCCTGCGAACATTCTGATAGTCCCCGCACGGCACTCGGCCAGCATCTCGACCAAGCTGATGCAGGAAATGGGTGGCGCGACCGTAATCGGTCCGATCCTGTCGGGTGTCGATAAACCCATCCAGATCTGTTCGACCGTTTCGACTGCAAACGACATCCTGAACATGGCCATCCTGGCCTCTTGCGATATCGGATAAGCGATGACGATCTGGAACCTTGGCTCAATCAATGCCGATATGGTCTACGGCCTGCCGCACTTGCCCGGTCCGGGGGAAACCCTTGCGGCCAAGGGGCTGGAACGGTTTCTGGGCGGCAAGGGTGCGAACATGTCCGTTGCCGCCGCACGCGCCGGATCTCAGGTCAGCCATATCGGAGCTGTCGGGCCTGACGGGCGCTGGGCCAAGGACCGTCTGACCGAGTATGGTGTGGATACACGCCATATCACCGAAGTGGATGTACCAACCGGGCATGCAATCATCGCGGTCGATGCCGAAGGTGAGAACCTGATCGTTCTTTACCCGGGGTCCAACCACGCGCTTGAGGTTCAGCAGCTGGAACAGGCGCTGTCTTTGGCCTCGGCAGGCGATCTGCTGGTCATGCAGAACGAAACCAATGCACAGGTCGAGGCTGCCCGACTGGGGCATGAGCTTGGTCTTACAGTCTGTTACGCAGCAGCGCCGTTTCAGGCGGATGCGGTTGAGGCTGTCTTGCCCTATCTGGATTTTCTGATCCTGAACCAGATTGAAGCGGAACAGCTACAGCAAGCCACCGGTCTCAGCGCTGCAGACTTGCCGGTCGAGCATGTGGTCGTGACACTAGGTTCCGATGGCGCCCGCTATCATAAGCGCGGCAAAGATCCGGTGGTGTTTGATGCCCACAAAGTTCAGGCCGTGGATACGACCGGGGCAGGTGATACCTTTACCGGCTATGTCCTGGCAGGGATGGACCGAGGCATGCCGCTGGCGCAGGCCATAACACAGGCAAACCGTGCCGCGGCTTTAATGGTGACGCGACACGGTACGGCTGATGTGATCCCTGATCTCAAGGAAGTTCAGGCGGCTCGTTTCGATTAGGAACCGACAAAGGGTGCTGCACTGCCCCAAAGCTGTTTTACCCGGGCGTCGCGACCGCAGGCCTTGCGATAGGCTTTGTACGCATTCTTTTGGCGCTTGGGACCAAAACGGGTGAAGACCAGCTTGTCTCCCTTGTAGTAATCCTGGTGATAGGCTTCCGCAGGATAAAAGGTTGATTGTTGCAGGATTGGCGTCACGACTGTTTGTCCCAATGCCTGCTGGGCATTTGCCTTAGCCTTCTGCGCCTGTGCTTTTTCGCCTGCGTTAGAGACGAAAATTGCCGTGCGATAGCTTTCACCACGGTCACAGAACTGACCACCAGCATCTGTCGGGTCGACCGAGCGGAAGAACATGTTCAACAGTGTTTCACGTGAGACGCGGGCGGGGTCAAAGGTGATCTGTACAGCCTCATAGTGGCCTGTACCGCCTTTGGAAACCTGATCGTAAGTCGGGTTTGCAGATTTGCCGCCGGTATAACCCGAGACTGCGCCGATCACGCCGGGTACCGATTCAAAATCGGATTCAACACACCAGAAACAGCCGCCGGCAACGGTCAGTGTTTCAGTTCCTGCAGCAGGTGCAGGCATCGCGCGTAACAACGCAACCAGAGCAATCAGAACAAACAGAAGAGCGGACTTGAAATGATCGAAACTGTAATTCCGGGTCATGGGAGATCTCCTTTGAGATCAGGCTGCCGTGCGACCCGGAAGTTGGCAATCCACTGACATCATTTGTCACGTGCTGGTGAGACGAGTTTATCGGTCAGCCCAGCAACTGCCCCAGTTTCATAGCGACACCCATGTCGCCTGAAATCTTGAGCTTGCCCATCATCACACCCGTCATCGGGTTCAGTTTACCGGTAAGCAACTTGCCCAGATTGTCACGAGAGATGCGAATGGTGCAGTCGGTATCTCGATCCTGTGTCGTTGCAGTGTTGTCGGCGAGGACGATGACACCATCCTCACCGCAATCGAACTTGAGCGATCCGTCAAAGGTTTTGCCGCCCAGACCCTTTTGGATACCGTCTGCTATTTCCTGAAGCATATGAATTCCTTTCGCAGTTGTGCCCTGCGTAAAGAGAAGTCTCAGCTTCAGGCAAGCATGACCCTACTGGAACCAGCCAAGGCTAGCCGTTGATCAACGCCTGTTTGGTTGGCTCACAGATCTGACCGTCATAAAAAGCTGTCAGGACATCCTGAAACTCGGATGGTGCGCCGGGTACAGCCGCAAACAAGGTCATGGACGAGCGTAGCTTCTTGGCATCGACCTTTCCCAGAATACCAGCCGGGTCCGAGCCCTTGTGCGACAGCATCAGGCGGGACACCTGAATCAGGCGCTCACGCAGGACCGGATGCCCAAGATAGGCGGTTGCCTCATCCAGATCTTCGATTCCGTAAAGCTGGGCCATATGAGATTGGCCCAGTTCTGCCAGTTGCGGAAAAACGAACCACATCCAGTGGCTGGTTTTCTGCCCCTGTTCAAGTTCACGCAGGACATCCGGCCAAACCGTGTCCTGCGCTTCGATGAACATTTCGAGCTCTTCGTTTATGCCTTCGTCTTCAGTCACTTGGACAAACGCTTGTCACGAGCGGCCAGAAGTTTCAGACGCAGAGCGTTCAGCTGGATGAAACCAGCCGCATCGGTCTGGTCATAAGCACCGGCGTCTTCTTCGAAGGTCACGTGCGCTTCGGAGTACAGCGAGTGATCCGACCAGCGGCCCACGGTCGAAGCCAGACCTTTGTACAGTTTCACACGAACGGTGCCGGTGACATGTTCTTGCGACTTGTCGATGGCTGCTTGCAGCATTTCCCGCTCGGGCGAGTACCAGAAGCCGTTATAGATCAGCTCGGCATACTGCGGCATCAGCTGGTCTTTCAGGTGCATCGCGCCACGGTCCATGGTGATGGATTCGATACCGCGGTGCGCTTCCAGTAGGATGGTGCCGCCAGGAGTTTCATAGATGCCACGCGATTTCATACCGACGAAACGACCTTCGACCAGGTCTAGACGACCAATGCCGTGCTTACCGCCGTATTCGTTCAGCTTGGTCAGGATTGTGGCCGGGCTCATCGCTTCGCCATTGATGCTGACTGCGTCGCCTTTTTCAAATCCGATTTCGATGAACTCGGGCTCGTTCGGCGCGTCTTCGGGATGGACGGTGCGCTGGTAGACATAGTCGGGCGCCATATCGGCGGGGTCTTCCAGAACCTTGCCCTCGGACGAGGTGTGCAGCAGGTTGGCATCGACCGAGAAGGGGGCCTCGCCACGTTTGTCCTTGGCGATCGGAATCTGGTGTGCTTCTGCCCATTCGATCAAACGGGTACGGCTGGTCAGATCCCACTCGCGCCACGGGGCGATGACCTTGATTTCGGGGTTCAGTGCATACGCGGCCAGCTCAAAACGAACCTGGTCGTTGCCTTTGCCGGTCGCGCCATGCGCAACGGCATCAGCACCGGTTTCTTTTGCGATCTCAACCAGACGTTTCGAAATCAGCGGACGCGCGATTGAGGTGCCCAGCAGGTACAGACCTTCGTATTGTGCGTTGGCGCGGAACATCGGGAAGACGAAGTCGCGAACGAACTCTTCGCGGATGTCCTCGATATAGATGTTTTCGGGCTTGATCCCCAGCATTTCAGCCTTTTGGCGTGCCGGTTCAAGCTCTTCACCCTGACCCAGATCGGCGGTGAAGGTTACAACCTCACAGCCATACTCGGTCTGCAGCCATTTCAGAATGATCGAGGTATCAAGGCCACCGGAATAGGCCAGAACAACTTTCTTGGGCGCGGACATCTGACTTCCCTTTATGCGTAGAACGATTGGCCCCTAGCGGGTTTTCGACCCGGGGGCAAGTTGCGAGCATTGACGCAGGACGGGAATTGGGATGAAACGATTGCAAAGATAACAAGGATTGGTTGAGAGGGCGGTTCAGAATGCTTGGTTGGCAGATTTTCATCCATTCAGTTCGAATGGTGTTCAGTAATCTACAGGAAGCTTTGCAGATTGGATTGATACCATCAGTTGCCGCCGCGATATTCAGTACCCTCGTCCTGGGCCTGACGAGTGCGAACGGGATTGATGCGGGTGATCCAGCAATGCACTTGACTGCGAAAGACGCGCTGAACGTCGTTGTAGCAGCGTTGATCAATGTCCTTGTGAGCTTGTGGATTTTCGTCGCCTGGCATCGGTTCGTACTGCTGGAGGAGTATCCCAAAGGTTGGATCCCATCGTTCAATTTAGACCGGATTGGAGCCTACATCTGGTGTACGGTCCAGCTTATCGTTGTTTGTGTGATCGCATCGGTGGTAATTCTGGTACCGCTGCTTTTGATTGGCTCAATTTTGGCCGCCATCGTGCCGCCATTGGGTTACCTGCTTCAACTTCTGCCGTTTGCCGCCTTCTTTGTTGTTTATGTGCTTTTCATAAGGCTTGGCGCAGCCTTGCCAGCCGCGGCGATTGGGGAACCGCTTGGTTTTATGGACGCGAAAAGAGCAACTGAAGGCTCGAACGGCACCATCACAATTGTTGTGTTGCTTCTGGCGTTTGTTCAGGTTGTCCTCAGTCTTCTGATCTTTCAGGCCAGTCAGATCTTGCCTATAGTGGGAATAGCAAGCCAAACGATTATCGGGTTGGTCATTTCGCTGGTAAATGTCAGCGTTCTGACCACGGTGTACGGTATTTACGTCGAAAAACGCGAGCTGGCCTGATACCCGTACACATATGTATTCCTTGCCCTTTGGGCAGCGATACGACACTGAGACCGATATGACCGATTTCATGACCCGCGCCCGCGCTGCCGAACAGGCGATGCGCACTGTGTTTCCTGCAACGCCACTGCAGCGGAATGCTCATCTGTCCGATCGCTACGGGGCTGATATCTGGCTCAAGCGCGAGGACCTCAGCCCGGTGCGGTCCTACAAAATCCGCGGCGCGTTTAATGCCATGCGTAAGCAGCAGGGTCAGGAATTGTTTGTGTGTGCCAGCGCAGGCAATCATGCGCAGGGCGTGGCCTATATGTGTAAGCATCTGGGCGTGAAGGGCGTGATCTTCATGCCGGTGACGACCCCGCAGCAGAAAATCCAGAAGACCCGGATATTCGGCGGGGATAACATCGAAATTCATCTGACCGGCGACTATTTTGATGACACGCTGGCGGCCGCGCAAAGCTGGTGTGCGCAGCAGGGCGGGCATTTCCTGTCACCTTTTGACGATGATGACGTGATTGAGGGCCAGGCTTCGCTGGCGGTTGAGATCGAAGCCCAGTTGGGTGCTGTCCCGGATCACGTGATCCTACCGGTAGGTGGGGGCGGCATGTCCTCTGGTGTTGCGACATGGTTCGGGGATCGCTCGCACTGCCTGTTTGTCGAACCCGCAGGTGGGGCGTGTCTGCGTGCTGCGCTTGCGGCAGGTCATCCCGTTGCCTTGGATCACGTGGATACCTTTGTAGATGGCGCTGCTGTCGGTCGCATTGGCGCGAAGCCATTTGAGCTTTTGCGTTCACGACACCTCTCAGACGTTTTGGTCATGTCCGAGGATCGCATCTGCGCAACCATGATCGAGATGCTCAATGTCGAGGGCATCGTTTTAGAACCAGCAGGCGCTTTGGCTGTCGAAGCGATAGGTGACGTTCAGAGTTTTGTTCGCGGCAAAACGGTTATCTGTGTGACCTCGGGCGGGAACTTTGATTTTGAGCGTTTGCCCGAGGTCAAAGAGCGGGCGCAGCGTTATTCCGGTGTGAAGAAATACTTCATCTTACGTCTGCCGCAGCGTCCAGGCGCGTTGAAGGAATTTCTCGGCATACTCGGGCCGGAAGATGACATTGCCCGCTTCGAATATATGAAGAAATCGGCACGCAATTTTGGTTCGGTCCTAATCGGAATCGAAACCCGCAAACCCGAGAATTTCATGCGCCTGTTTGCTCATCTGGATGAGGCCGGATTCACTTACACGGATATCACCGAGGATGAGACGCTTGCCCAGTTCGTAATCTGATTCACTTCAGATTATCTGCCAGACCTGCCTCGAACACGGATCTGGACTGGTCAAACTCAGAATAGATTTCGGCAAGGTTGACGTCAGAACCTTCTCCGGCCGCGGCTTTTCTTTCCCCGTCCTGACAGAGCTTTGAAAATCTGTCGAAACCCAGGCTCAGTGCGCTGCCTTTGAGGAAATGCAGGTTCTGCTCAATCTCGGTTCTGGAGGTGTCCTCACGCAGTTTCGAGATCACTTCCTGCACCTCGTCCATGAAAATCTGGACAACCTCATCAAACTCATCCGCGCCCACTTCATCGCGCAGCTGATTTACCCGGGGCCAATGTATCATCATGCCCTCCGTCTGGACCTGCTTACCTCTCTGATAGGGCGTAACGCGTAAACAGCTGATTAAAATCGCTCATGCGAAGTAGCCAACCCGCTTTCACTCAATTTTAAGCTGCAGATTTTAGCTTCTCCACATCTCGGTTTCAGGGAATGCGTGGGGTAAAAGGTGACGCCAGCCAGTAAGACAGACACTGTGGGCAAACCGAAATTTGGTGCAATCCAGAAGGTGCTGGTTGTTGATGACAGCCGCCTTCAACGAAGAATTCTTGTGGCCTCGCTTAAAAAGTGGGGTTTTGAGGTTGTCGAGGCTGACAACGGCGAAGATGCGATCGCGTTGTGTAAGGTTGATCCACCAGATCTGGTTCTCAGCGACTGGGTGATGCCTGGCATGGGTGGGCTTGAATTTTGTCGGGCTTTCCGTGCGCTGGAAATGGATCAGTACACATACTTCATTCTTCTCACTTCCAAGAGCGAAAAGCAGGAGGTCGCACGGGGCCTTGATGCAGGCGCAGATGATTTCCTGATCAAACCGTTAGAGGCGGATGAATTGCGGGCCCGGATTTCCGCAGGCGCCCGCATTTTGGATATGCAGCGCGAACTCTCTGACAAGAACCGGCTGATCGAAAGCGCCTTTGAGGAGTTGCGGTTGGCCCATGATGCCATCGACAAGGATCTGATGCAGGCGCGTAAAATTCAGGATTCACTGGTGCCCGAGCTTCGGCGCGACTTCGGGAACTCGCGGGTCAGTATGTTGCTGAAGCCCTGTGGCCATATTGGCGGTGATCTGGTCGGTATGTTCTCGCCCGGTCCAAACCGTCTGGGATTTTATAGCATCGATGTTTCGGGTCACGGTATTACGTCGGCCATGATGACGGCGCGCTTGGGCAGCTATCTTTCCAGCAAGCATTTCGATCAGAATGTCGCGATGGAGCAGCGATTTGATAAATTCTATGCACTGTTGCCGCCCGAGAATGTTGCCGCGACACTTAACTCGCGCCTGATGGCCGATGCCGGGATCGAAGAGTATTTTACGATGGTCTACGCCATCGTCGATTTGCGCAACGGTCACCTCAAAATGGTTCAGGCCGGGCATCCGCATCCACTGCTGCTGCGCAAGGATGGCAGTACCGAATTTCTGGGCACAGGTGGTCTGCCTATCGGTCTGATTGAAAACGCGGTTTTTCAGCAAACGGATGTCTACATGAAGCCGGGTGACAAGTTGTTGCTCCATTCAGATGGATTTACCGAGTGTCGGTTGGCGGACGGCAGCCTTCTGGATGAAGAAGGTCTTCAGGCCATGGCGCAGGACTGTCTTTCCGATGGCGGCGGCTCGGATTTTCTGGACGACATGTTCTGGCGATTAACGCAGGTCATGTCGCCTGATGATGGTATGGGAGACGATGTTTCAGCCGTCTTCTTCGAATACAATCAGTCCTAAAGCCCTTGCATATGACGTATGGCAAAGTGGCGGTCACCTTCATTGCCCAGCATTCTGGTGGCGTCTGACGTGTCCATCCAAACGGCCTCGTGGAATTCTTCGGAGGGCGGTCCCATTGGGCGGACTGGCCGCGCGCGGTATATATAGCAGACTTTCTCGGCCCAAAGATCGTATTCCGGCATATAGGTGAAACGCCGAAATGCACCCACACGTCGCGGTGCTGTTATTAGCCAGCCGGTCTCTTCAAAAACCTCTCGGTGAAGGGCCGTTATTGGAGATTCACCCGGGTCAATTCCCCCGCCGGGAAGCTGGAGTTCCGGGTTCAGACCGTCATCATACCAGGTTACGAGCAATGAGCTGCCTCGCGGTAACAAAGCATACACTCCGGGCCTCCGAATGTACCGTCGCCCCGGTTCCGGGGTTTCACCGAACCTTCTGATCATGTATGGCCCCTTTCAACCCGGTTTGTTCGACCTATATGGTGGCGGTATGCCAACCTGTGGCGTGTAAGGAAACCCCATGTCTCTTGGAACGAAAATCGCGTGGGACGATACCGTCCTGCCCTTTCAACTTGATGTATCGGATATGCGTGGCCGTGTGGCGCGTTTAGACGGGGTGCTGGACGGCATCCTGAAACAGCACGACTATCCGGAACAGGTCGAAGCCCTGGTGGCCGAGATGGCCCTGCTGACCGCATTGATCGGCCAGACCGTTGCGCTGCGCTGGAAGCTGTCCCTTCAGGTTCAGTCCAAGGGCGCGGTACGCATGATTGCGACCGACTACTATGCGCCGCAGAAAGACGGAGAGCCCGCACAGATCCGTGCCTATGCCAGCTTTGATCGGGATCGCCTGACCGATGGCGCACCCTTTGACCAGGTGGGCGAAGGGTATTTTGCGATCATGATCGACCAGGGTGAGGGAACCCAACCCTATCAAGGGATCACTCCGCTGGCGGGCGGTTCACTTCGCGCCTGTGCCGAGGCCTATTTTGCGCAGTCCGAGCAGCTGCCAACCCGCTTTTCGCTGAGCTTTGGCAAATCGACCGAGCCTGGCGTGGGTGAACATTGGCGCGCCGGGGGCATCATGCTGCAGCACATGCCCAAAGCGTCCCCGTTTGTGGCATCTGGGGAAGGTAGTGGCGAGATACTCTCGGCTTCGGATCTGGTTGATGGCGATGAAGGTGAAAATTGGGGCCGGGTCAACATCCTGCTCGATACGGTCGATGACCTCGAGCTGATCGGGCCATCGATTGCACCAACTGACTTGTTGATCCGACTGTTTCACGAGGAACAGCCGCGTGTCTATGATGCGCAGATGGTCAAGTTCGGCTGCACCTGTTCCGAAGATCGCGTGCGCCAAAGCCTGTCGATCTATTCGGCACGGGACATTGCCAAGATGACCACTGACGAAGGAACCGTGACTGCCGATTGTCAGTTCTGCGGTGCCCATTACGTGTTGGATCCAAGCACAGTTGGCTTCGACGCCGAAGATGCGGATCGTGCCTGATCCGATTTCGCAACTGACGGCGGCGCTGAGCCGCCCCGGTGACGGGTCGAGCGACTTTGATCTGAATCCTGAAACCGTTTTGCCAGCGGGACGCAAGCTGCGCCCCGCTGGTGTTCTGGTTCCGGTATTGTTGTCCGGTGAAACACCGCGCCTGATCCTGACCAAGCGCTCGTCGGCCCTGAAACATCACCCGGGCCAGATTGCTTTTCCCGGTGGAAAACAGGACGAAGGCGATGCAGATGTCACTGCAACAGCCTTACGTGAAGCGCAGGAAGAGATTGGTTTACCGCCAGATCTGCCGCGAATTCTAGGCCACTTGCCAACCCATGAAACCGTAACGTCCTTTACCGTGACACCTGTCGTGGCGGTGTTAGAGAATGGTTTTGATCCAATCCCGGAACCCGGAGAAGTGGAAGAAGTCTTTTCAGTTCCGCTTGCGCATGTTCTGAACCCGGCGAATTATGTCGTCGAGTCGCGTCGTTGGCGCGGCCAAAGACGGTACTATTTCGCTGTGCCTTACGGCCCCTATTACATTTGGGGTGCAACGGCACGGATGCTTCGGGGTTTGGCGGCGCGAGTGAGTGAATGACGCAGATCACAGAAGACTGGATCAGAGTTGAAGCAACACAGGATGTATGCTCGGCTTTGACCAACGCCGGTGCGCAGGCCTTGTTCGTGGGTGGGTGTGTGCGCAACGCGCTTTTGAATGCCCCGGTTTCCGACATTGACATAGCCACGGACGCGCATCCCGAACGGGTGCTGGAGTTGACCAGTAAGGCTGGTCTGAAAGCCATCCCGACTGGTATCGATCACGGCACAATTACAGTGGTTAGCGGTGGTATCCCGCACGAAGTGACGACTTTCCGACGCGATGTCGAAACCGATGGGCGGCGCGCGGTCGTTGCGTATTCGGACGCAGTCGAAGAAGATGCCGCCCGGCGCGATTTCACAATGAACGCACTTTATGCGCGGCCGGATGGTACCATTCTGGATCCACTGGATGGTCTGCCCGATTTACGGGCGCGCCGCGTCAGGTTCATCGGGAATGCAGAGGACCGGATCAAAGAGGATTATCTACGGTCACTGCGGTATTTTCGGTTTCATGCTTGGTACGGCGATGCAGATGCCGGGTTTGACCCCGAGGCACTGTCTGCGATCGCCTCGCACCTCGAGGGTCTCGAGAAACTCTCACGCGAAAGGGTTGGGGCTGAAATGCTGAAGCTGCTTGGTGCACCCGATCCCGCGCCTTCGGTGGCTGCGATGCGAAGTGCAGGCATTTTGGCCCGGATTCTGCCCGGTGCTGACGACAAGGCCCTGCCAATTCTTGTGAAACTTGAAGAGGATGCGGGAGCACCCCCCGACCCGATTCGCCGATTGGCTGCAATCGCGCCACCGGTAGTTGCCCGAACTCTGCGCCTCAGCAAAGCTCAACTGCAACGCCTGACTCGTATGCGGGACGAGGCCATGGGAACCGCAGGTGTTGCTGAACTTGGCTTTCGATATGGTTCAACAGGGGGGCTGCACGAAACGCTTCTGCGTTGCGCGTTTCTTGAACAACCCTGGACCGATGATCTTGCCATTGCCCTTGAAAAAGGGGCTGCGGCCAGCTTTCCGATCAATGCAAATGATCTCATTCCCAAATACAGCGGTCCGGCGCTGGGCAAAAAACTGGCCGAACTTGAGGCGCGCTGGATTGCGTCGGGTTTCCTTTTGGACCGCGATGAATTGCTGGCGGAATAAAATGAAGTCTCAAAAGGGGATGACAAAGCGGATCATTTGTGGCTAGGGTGCGCGTGTCACATGGATGGAGGAATGCGAATGTATTACGGGATCTGGTTCGGCTAAGGCTGGAACACTTTACCCGTTGGGGTGGTGTTCTGACGCCATCTTCTTTCGCATGACTTATTTTGACTCGCTCAATCGGAGCAATCTCCATGTTTCGCTATTTCGAAAACCTCGTAGACCCTTTTGTCGCTTATGACGAAGTAGACACGCCACCAACGCGGCTGTGGCCCTTCATGCTGGACTACTCGCGCCCATTCGTGCGCGTGTTTGTCTGGGCTGCACTTCTGTCAATCATCGTGGCTGGGGTCGAGATCGGCTTGATCTATTATATGGGCCGCGTCGTCGACCTGCTGTCGGGTTCACCGACCGAAGTCTGGCAGGCGCACGGCACAGAACTGCTGCTGATGGCAGCCTTTGTTCTGCTATTGCGGCCCGCGCTGCACGTGATTGATGTGCTGTTGCTGAACAACGCGATCTTGCCGAACTTTGGGACGCTGATCCGCTGGCGCGCGCACAAACACGTTCTGCGCCAGTCGGTTGGCTGGTTCGAGAATGACTTTGCCGGACGTATCGCAAACCGGATCATGCAGACACCGCCCGCTGCGGGGGAGGTGATCTTTCAGGTCTTTGACGCGATTTCCTTCTCGCTGGCCTATCTGATCGGTGCGGCCATTCTATTGATGGCGGCTGATCCTCGGTTGTTGGTGCCGCTGTTGATCTGGCTTGTGCTCTATGGGCTGCTGGTGCGCTGGACGGTGCGGCGGGTTGGCCCGGCTTCGCAAGCCGCATCTGATGCGCGTTCCACGGTGACCGGGCGTGTGGTGGACAGCTATACCAATATCCATTCGGTCAAGATGTTTGCCCATGCGGATCAGGAACTGGACTATGCTCGCGAGGCTATCGAGGCAACGCGCCGCACATTTCAGGTCGAGATGCGCATCTTCACCATCATGGACGCAGTTCTGGTCACGTTGAACGGACTGTTGATCATCGGTGTTGTCGGTTGGGCGATTGCCTTGTGGATGCAAGGCAGTGCATCGGTTGGCGTTGTTGCAGCTGCAACTGCCCTGACGCTGCGGCTTAATGCGATGACCGGATGGATCATGTGGGCGCTGACCAGCTTTTTCCGCCAACTGGGTGTTGTCGCCGAGGGAATGGAAACCATCGCGCAGCCTGTTGATCTGTTGGATGTCAAAGGCGCACGGCCCTTGCAGCTGACTTCGGGCGAGATTGAAATTCGCGATCTGTCTCACCACTACGGTCGTGAAACGGGTGGTCTGGACCATATCAACCTGACCATCCAGCCAGGTGAAAAGATCGGTCTGATCGGGCGTTCCGGTGCCGGGAAATCGACTCTGGTAAAGTTGCTTTTGCGGTTTTACGACGTCGAACGCGGTGCAATCCTGATCGATGGCCAGGACATCAGTTCTGTCACCCAGGACAGTCTGCGTCAGCGGATCGGGATGGTTCAACAGGACAGCGCGTTGCTGCATCGGTCGGTGCGCGACAATATCCTGTACGGTCGCCCCGATGCGACCGAAGAGCAGATGATTGCCGCCGCCAAGCAAGCCGAAGCGCATGAGTTCATTCTGGACCTTCAGGACCCGCAAGGCCGGACAGGATATGACGCGCATGTGGGTGAGCGGGGTGTCAAACTCAGCGGTGGTCAGCGCCAGCGTGTGACGCTTGCGCGGGTGATCCTGAAAGACGCACCCATCCTTTTGCTGGACGAGGCGACATCTGCGCTAGATTCCGAGGTCGAAGCATCGATTCAGGAGACCCTCTACGGCATGATGCAAGGCAAGACCGTGATCGCGATTGCGCACCGGCTGAGTACCATTGCTCAGATGGACCGGATTCTGGTGATGGATGGTGGTCGGATCGTCGAAGAAGGCGCCCATGCGGAATTGTTGTCGCACGGTGGTCTTTACGCTCAGTTCTGGGCGCGGCAATCTGGCGGCTTCATGAACCCGGAGGCCGCTGAATGAGAATCGCAGATCTGATTTATCCGTTCACGGACACCGAAACGCCCCCACCGCAGACGTTGGGGGCGTTTATTCGCTGGTGCCTGTCCGGCGCATGGCCGATGTTGTTTGTCGCCGCCTTCTTTTCCGCCACCGCAGGCGCGATGGAGGCCGGAACGGCATGGATCCTTGGCCATGTTATCGATGTGGCAACCGCAAGCGGACCAGAAGAGTTTTTATCCGCCCGAAATGCCTGGATGATCATCGGGGCGATCGCGTTTTTCATGCTGATCCGCCCGATCCTGTTCGGGCTCTCATCGCTATCGAATAACTACATCGTGATGCCGAACATCACGCCGTTGGTTCTGGCCAAGCTCAATCGCTGGACGCTGGGCCAGTCGGTGACTTATTTCGATGACGATTTCGCGGGCCGGATTGCCCAAAAGCAGATGCAGACCTCGAATGCGATGGCGTCAGTCGTGTCGGAAACCATCAGCGCGATTGTCTTTGCCTTGGCGTCGCTTGTCGGTTCATTGCTTTTGTTAGGGTCTATTCATCCGCTGGTTATGGTTCCGTTCGCGGCTTGGCTTGCCATCTATTTCTGGCTGATCCGCTGGTATCTGCCACGTATCCGCAAACGCTCGGCCGCGCGCGCAGGGGCGCGGGCAATGGTGTCGGGGCAGGTGGTTGATACCATAACCAATATCAAAACCGTCAAACTGTTTGCGCACTCCGAGTTCGAAGATCACGCCGCCCGTAACGCAATGGTCGAATTGCGGGAAAGATCGCTGGATTTCGGAAAGTTGTCAGCGAGCTTCCGCTTTATCCTGATGACGCTTGCCGGGGTTCTGCCTGTGTTGTTGTTGGGTGCCACGGTGCTGTTGTGGCAGGGCGGCAGTGCAACGACCGGCGACATCGTTGCTGCCGGCGCTGTGTCCATTCGCATCGCTCAGATGACCGGTTGGGTCAGTTTCACGCTGATGGGCCTTTATGCCAATGTTGGCGAGATCGAAAATGGCATGAACACTCTGGCCAAGCGAAACCGCGTTGAGGATGCGGCGCGCGCTGTTGATCTGAAAGTTGCCGAAGGCGGGATCAGGTTCGATGACGTCAGCTTTGCCTATGGTCGGAATATCGGGGGTGTAACAGATCTGGATCTGACGGTACAGCCCGGCGAAAAGCTGGGTATCGTCGGGGCTTCTGGTGCAGGTAAGTCGACCCTGGTTTCTCTTCTATTGCGGCTCTATGACAGGGAAAACGGTGCGATATTGATTGATGGTCAGGATATCTCACAGGTGACCCAGGACAGCCTGCGCCGTCATATCGGCATGGTCACGCAGGAAACTGCCATGTTCAATCGCTCGGCGCGCGAAAACATCCTGTATGGACGCCCGGATGCGACGGAAGAAGAAATGATCGCGGCCGCACACAAGGCCGAAGCGCATGAGTTTATTCTGGGCCTGCAGGATGCTCAGGGCCGGACAGGGTATGACGCCCATCTGGGTGAGCGAGGTGTGAAGCTGAGCGGAGGACAGCGTCAGAGGATCGCATTGGCCCGCGCAATCCTCAAGGATGCGCCGATCCTTGTATTGGACGAGGCAACCTCAGCCCTTGATTCAGAAGTTGAGGCGTCCATCCAGACCGCCCTGCATCGCGTGATGGAAGGCAAAACGGTTCTTGCTATTGCACACCGCTTGTCGACGCTCAGCGAAATGGATCGGATCATCGTTTTAGATCAAGGCCACATCGTCGAGGACGGTGCACACGACACTCTGCTGGCACAGGGCGGGCTTTATGCGCGGTTCTGGCATCGCCAGTCCGGCGGCTTCATTCAGACCGAAGCTGCGGAATAGGGGTTCTTTTACAGCGTAAGCCCGGCTATCAGGCCCCCCATGACGCAGGATTACACCATTCTCCGCCTTGGTCATCAGGGCGACGGTATCGCCGATGGCCCAGTTTACGCCCCTCGAACCCTTCCGGGCGAGGTGGTCAGCGGCACGCTTGTTGGCACCCTGCTGAATGATATTCGCGTCAACACGCCATCAGATGACCGGGTCAAGGCACCCTGCCGCCATTACAAAGCCTGTGGCGGGTGCCAGTTGCAGCACGCATCAGACACGTTCGTTGCTGACTGGAAAGTTGAAGTGGTGCGGACAGCGCTCGCAGCACAAGGGTTGGAGGCACCGATGCGTCCGATCCATACCTCACCTGAACGCTCCCGCCGCCGTGCAACCGTTGCTGTAAGGCGCACGAAAAAGGGCACTCTGGCTGGCTTTCACGGTCGTGCGTCTGACACGATCACCGAAATCCCTGACTGTCACCTGCTGGACCCAGCGCTGATAGCCGCCATTCCCGTTGCCGAGGCGTTGGCAGTGCTGGGTGGCAGCCGTAAGGGTGTTCTTGCCGTGACCCTGACCCTGTCCGAGGCGGGTCTTGATGTGTCGGTCAAAGGTGGCAAGCCGCTGGATGGGCCGTTGGAGCTGGCGCTGGCGCAAGCGACGGAACAACATGGGCTGGCTCGCCTGACTTGGGATGATGAGGTGATCGCAATGCGCCAACCGCCAGTACAGCGGTTTGGCAAAGCGCAGGTTGTTCCACCTCCCGGCGCATTTCTGCAGGCGACAAAAGATGGAGAACAGGCTCTGACACAGGCTGTTCTGGAAATTGTCGGATCATCTAAACAGGTTGTCGATCTGTTTGCCGGTAGTGGTACCTTCTCGCTTCCACTGGCCGAAGGATCCGAGGTCCATGCGGTCGAGGGTGAAGCGGCCATGACCCGTGCGCTGGATCAGGCATGGCGCAAGGCGGAAGGTCTCAAGAAAGTGACAACCGAGGCGCGCGATCTGTTTCGCCGTCCCCTGATGCCTGATGAACTGAAGTCCTTTGACGCAGTTGTTCTGGATCCACCACGTGCCGGTGCCGAAGCGCAGGTTCAAGAGCTGGTGCAGGCCAAACGCCCTCTCATCGCCTATGTATCGTGCAATCCGGTCAGCTTTGCGCGTGACGCAAAAATTCTGGCTCAGGCCGGTTACACCCTTGAATGGGTGCAGGTGGTTGACCAATTTCGGTGGTCGTCACACACCGAACTCGTAGGCTATTTCAACATGTCGAAAAAATCATGAATCAACAGGAGAGCGCCCAAATGGGGATCAGGCAGCGTTTGCAGGGCTTTGTCGAAAGCGCTGGTTTTTCGCAATTCATCACCGGTGTGATCCTGATCAACGCCGTCCTGCTGGGTATGGAAACCTCTCCCAGTCTCATGGACAAGGCTGGCCCAGTGATCGTTTTTCTGGACAGCGTCTGCCTTACTATCTTTGTGGCTGAAATCGCGATGAAGCTGATTTCGACCGGGCGTCGTTTTTTCAGCAATGGCTGGAATGTCTTTGATTTTGTGATCGTCGGTATCGCTCTTGTGCCGGGCGCTGGCGGCTTGTCGGTCTTGCGTGCACTGCGGATTTTGCGGGTCCTGCGCGTGATCTCGGTGGCGCCACGCCTGCGTCGCGTGGTCGAAGGGTTCATCTCGGCACTGCCCGGCATGGCCAGCGTTTTCCTTTTGATGGCCATCCTTTTCTACATCGGCGCGGTGATCGCGACCAAGCTGTTCTCACAGTCCTTTCCGGAATGGTTCGGTGATCTCGGTCTGTCTGCCTATACCTTGTTCCAGATCATGACGCTGGAAAGCTGGTCGATGGGTATCGTGCGCCCCGTGATGGAAGTGTACCCCTATGCATGGATGTTCTTTGTTCCGTTCATCATGGTGACGACCTTTGCGGTGGTGAACCTTCTGGTTGGTCTTATCGTGAATTCGATGCAGGACGCCCATCATGCCGAGGATGGTGAAAAGACCGATGCCTATCGCGATGAGGTGCTGGAACGGCTTGAGATCATCGAGAAACACCTGATTGCGCAGTCAAACAGCAAAAAGTGATTTCAGTTTTTAGCTTTTTTGGCATAATAGCCAAAAAAAAGCAGCAGGCAGTGAAAATATGGATCGTCGAGCATTTGGTTTGGGGGCAATGGCAACGCTGAGCCTTTCAGCATGCGCATCAGCAGGCCCCAGATTTCTTTCCTACAACGGACCCGAGGTGACGTCGCTGGTCGTCAACAAGGGTGCACGCAAACTCTATCTTTTGCACCATGAACAGGTTCTGAAGGAGTATGACGTGGATCTTGGGTTTGCGCCGAGCGGCACCAAGTTCAAGCGTGGGGATGGCCGTACACCGGAAGGGTCGTATCTGATCGACCGCCGAAACCCACGCAGCCGGTATCATCTGTCGCTAGGCATTTCCTATCCTGACTCGAAAGATATCGCTCAAGCCAAGGCCGCAGGCGTTGATCCGGGTGGAGATATTTTTATCCACGGGCAACCCAATCTTCGTTCCGAGTTCAAGCGAGCAAGGAAGACACCTGATTGGACAGCTGGTTGCATCGCGGTCAAGAATGAAGAGATCGAAGAGATCTATGCGATGGTCAACGAAGGTACGCTGATCACGCTACGGCCCTGAACCGGCTCACAGCGGCTTCCAGTCCTTGAACCCAAAGAGCACGTAGTCGCGCTGGTAGGTTTCGGCCGCCAGCGCCTCAAGCTCAGCATCATAGATATCAGACAGCAAGAACGGAACGTCCGCTTCTGAAGTGGCAAGTTTTGGCGGGTTTGTGTGCCCAACCTTACGGGCCAACTCGGGTAGTGCGGTTTCGATTTCTTCTTCTCGCAGAATGAAGTCGGGCATGGCAAAAACAGACATCCCCTCAAGCGTGCTTGCCTGACTGCACCACAGACCGTCGACGCGGATGGGTGTCTGGCCTGCCAGAATATGGCGCAGAAAGACCAGAAAGGCTGAGAACGCCTCATAATGCTGTTCTTTTGAATAGTTATTTTTTCGAACCTGACCGGGAAAGGGAATCTTGTACTTGTTCCGCAGCATGTTGCGGATGTTGAGATATGCGCCCGGGCCTTTGTTGAGGATGTGACTGCAAAACACCGAATGCGCGCGCGCCATCGGATGCCTTAGCACCGTGAACTTGCGATGCCCTGGATTGGTTTGCATCCATTGGCGCATCTGCTTGCGGTTACGATCGGTCAACAGGTCCCGCGCATCCACGGTATCCAGATCAGCCAGCCATTGTGCAACAACAGTTTCTGGTCCGCCGCGGATCGGCAGATACATCAATGGCGTTTTTAGGGCTGCAATGTACCGCGAGACCGCTGGTCCGCGGCGCGGCTCAAAATTTGGAACTCGATGCAGATTGAAGCTGTCGATTTTTGACAGCGCATTTTCCATCTCAGCCGGATTTGTCACCTTTGACAGGGCCGGAGCAGGATTCTGAGGCTTCAGCCTGTCATCAAGTGCATCCAGTCGGGATCCAACTCCCAGCCATGCGGCCAGACCATTCAGAACCTCTAACAGGTTCAGATCATCATAATTAATATAAAATGCTGTTTGGCCGGTCTTCTGCAGATGGTTCTGCAGCATCTGTTTGAATTCCTGCTGCTCATCCAGGTAGCTGGCAAAATCCACCGGATCAAATTCGATCTGAGCGTCTTTTCGTACCTTTATGTTGGTCAGCTGCCATTGCTTGGTTTTGCGGGCGATCTTCAGTGACACATAGCTATCCAGCGGGTTACGCGACAGAATGATCTTGGCGCATCGCGGATCATCCAGTGCCGGCTGCAGAACCCGTGGATCGTGTTCCTGAAAATAGCGAAAACCATTCAAGGCATCCGGTGCAGCCCGGATCGCATCAAGCAGACGCATAGGGTCTTTGTCGCGTTCCTCCAGCGAAACCCCGAACAACTCATCAGATTTTAGCCGTCCGATAAAATGGGGATTGAATGCCTCGCCATGGCACGCCACGCCGTCCAGTGCATTCAAGTTGGCTTCCAGCAGGTTCGAGCCGGTACGCATAGCAGCCAGAACGATGAAATAGTCGAACTTTGTGCCCATATCCGACTATTGAACCAGATATGGTTTGCGGAATTGCCGGGTCTGAGCACCAAAAACATCATCCACCGGAAAATCACCCACCAGATACGGGTGCATACCCTGATTTTTGAGATTCTGCAGGAATTTTCCGAAGCCGGTCAGATCAACCATGGTTGGCGCTTCGGACAAATGAGCCGGTTGACCGGTCCCGATTTCATCAATCACCGTCTGAAGCGGCTCCATCGGAGATTCAACGAACTCTGCCATCGTCCAGATGCGGACTTTTGCTTTGGTCCAGACTGAATCCAGCACCTCAAGCTGCTTGGTTTCAATCTGCTGCAAACGCGCTGCTTCATTCCTGATGTCGGCAAAATTCATGTTCGAGCGGAACAGCGGTACAGCCCAAGCGCCGGTGACCACCGATATCTGCGCGTTCTTGTCCCGTGCAAGGAACCAGTTGATCTTTTGTGTGTCGGCAGGGCCGAACTGAAAGCACTGTCTCTCTCCACGTGTGTTCCAGATCAGGTTAGAGACAAAAGCGGTCGGGTTGTAATCCCGCAGTTTTGCACCATCGCTCAATGCACCGTTGATTGTGGTTTCTCCGCCTGCAAATTCAGCTCTTTCAGGTCCGAACAAATGACCATGGACGCGTGTTCCAGTCGCGTTGCCGAGCCAGGATTCGAAATCCTCGAACAGTTCAGAGAAGCCCTGAAAGACGGAATAGGGAAACGAGGTCAGGCCGTTTTCACTACCGTGTCGCGGAAAACGGCTTTGCATATACAGGCCGTCGCGACCCCGGGTTCGACGCTCGACCGCTTTGGCAAAAACCCGGTCAATCTTGCCGGGGTTTGGTTCAGCCAGTTTCATTGCCTCTGTCTGATCGGTGAGAAATGTCTGGTACAACCGATCCGCATGAGGCCAGATTTTACGTGCAACAAAGCAATCGGATCGGCGCAGCAACTGCAAATGGTCGTCGTAGAAAATATGCGGGCGGCCCTGATAGTCGAACTTGGACAAGGTCAGTGACCGGCTTTCGATATGGATCGAGTACAGGCGAGCCAGCGTCTGAAAATAGCTTTCGTCCGGTATCCAGACACGCCGGAAATAACGATCATACACCTTCCGTTTCGGGTCCTGCAGAATCGCCGTGAGGGTTTGTCGCGTCAGACACCACCATTGGCTGCCCATATGTGGAACCAGCCCATCGGGTATTTTGCGTCGAAAACCCAGAAGGCGTTGCAGTTTCACATAGGAATCGAACAGTTTCCGGTGTTTTCGCCATGAAAACGGAAAGCGCAGCGTAAATCTCTCAAGATCCAGGCCACCGACGGTCCAGCTCACATCAGCCGTGGTCGCGCTCTCGATAAAGTCTTCGCGCGGCCGTTCGGACAGGTAGTCGACCAGTTCCTGCACTGGCCGCAACGGCAGGCAGGAACCCGAGGACAAATAGACATGGCGCACATCGGGGAACCGTTCCAGTATCAAGGTCGCAGCCGATTGCGAGGCCGCAACGATGCCCCAACCGCCCCATTCGCAGATGTGCCGTTCGCTAAACAATATCAGCGGATCATCTGAACAGGATGAGACGAAATTGGTAAAAGTCTCTTCATGTACTTTACGGTCTACGTGAATGACCACCGGGCAGCCCGCAGCGGTCCAGTGACGGGCGACCTGTTCCGCCCGATCCAGCGCAGTGTGAACCAGCATGACGATGCCCAAGGTGCTCATGCCCAGTTCCCCTTTGACATCAGACCAAGGATCTCAAGCTGCCGCCAGTTGATGTACTTTTCGGACCACTTGCACCAAAAGACCGGCTGATCTTCCAGTTGTTCCAGATAGGCACGATACTCACCCGACGCGCGATAGTGCTGGTTTCGTGTCATTTCCTCGCGCGCTTTTTCACCCAGAATATCAATCAGTTTAGCATGCAGCAGCGCGCCACTGGTTTTCTCGCCACCCCACTCGTCGTAAACCTGATTCAGGCCACGAGGCAGAAGAGAGTGGGTCGAGCTGACATAGACATAGCGCTTGTCCCATTTTACCAGCGGGATTTTGTTTAGTGCAGGCGCCTTTTCCGGGTTGTCCTGAAAGAAAACGCGGCTGCGGGGGCCACCTTGAATCCACAAATTCCCGTAGGTCGGATTCTTGGAGATCATGTAGTTTCCCGAGTCGAACCAAGGAGAGATTTCAAACGGATCCTGCCCTTCGTGATACACCGCCTCCTGAACCGGGCCTTCCGGATACATGTCAATCAGCATCGTGCCGAAGCTGCGAACACCTGTGCTGTCCAGCCAGTCGGTCAGGGCCCGGATCGGGCGCGTGTCACAGAACGGGTAAATGAAGAACTCGTCCGGATCGACCGTCAAAACCCAATGATCACGCGCGTATTTGCGCAGCAGGTAGTTTGACCAGTCGAGACCGAAAGAAGCGCGCTTGTAGCTGGCTCTGGCTCTCCAGAGCGAGACATCTGGCTGTTCGCTCAGATACTCAGCAGTGCCATCATCGCTGTTGTTGTCGACAAAGAGAAAGTGGTCGATGCCCAGCTTACGATAATAAGACAGAAAATAGGGCAGCCGGATCTTCTCGTTGCGTACGACGCTCATCAACAGAACGCTGTCGCTTTGGATGTTCGCGGTGTTATCTTTGAAAGGTTTCAACTCGCGTCGTTTACGCACACAGCGCAAAAGGCGGCGCTTGCGCCGCAATCTCATCCGATAAGAATCCAAAAGGCTCACGCGACTGCCTAACCTTCTATGACGCGAGCATGCCCGGGCTGGCCTGAGCCGAGATCGTACCGGGCAATTACCGTTTTATGACACTTTAGCACCTTGAGAAGCAATGTATTTAAAAGGTGTTAGCCTGAAACGGGTTTTCCAACGGGATCGTTCCCCATTCAGTTCCAGCCTTTTGAATTCATCAAACCCAGACCCTCAAGCTGCGCCCATCCGGTGTAACGGACAGAGTGTGCGTTCCACAGGTTGGGTGCTTCGACGATTGCATCATAGTATGGCCCGAATAGGTCGGGATCATGAAAATGCTGCCGCCTCTCTTTTTCGGTTTCCGCGCTTTTGATGACCTGAGGCAAGAATTTTGTATGCAACAACACACCGGCGGGTGTGTCGCTCCCGGGCCCGTCATAGGCAAAATTCAAGTGCCGTGGCAGAGCAGAATGGCATGAATTTACATACGCATAGCGTCTGGACCAGTGAACCAATGGGATCTTGTTGAGTGTCGGTGAACGATCAGGATGATCGGCAAAAAACACTCTCTCCCGCATTCCACCCTGAACCCAGAGGTTTCCCAATGGGTTTTGACGCTGTGCGCGATAGGGGCCGCTGTCGAACCAATTCAGTAGGTCCAGTGGATTGGACTGCGGATCGTATTCGTGCTGATCCAGGTGACCTTTGGGATACATGTCCAGCATCAAGGCACCAAAGGCGCCATGGCCGTGGTTTTGAAGCCATGCCGTCAGATCCTGCAGTGATCTCGTGTCGTGATGGGCGTAGATCAGTAATTCGTCGGCATCCACCATCAGGGTCCAATGGTCGTGGCCGTACCGCATTTGCAGCCAAGTCAGCCAGTCCAGACCAAAGCGAGAACCGCGATAGCTGGCATCGGTTTGCCACAGGGAAACGTCCGGCTGTTCCTGCAAATACGCGACCGTTCCATCGTCGCTGCCATTATCCACCATCAGAAAGTGATCAACGCCAAGGCTGCGATAGTGACGAAAGAACCAGGGCAGGCGCTCGAGTTCATTGCGCAGGGTTGTGAAGGACAGGATGTCGCCCTGTGCGATCAATCGGGTTCTGTCCAACAGGCTGTTCAACTGGTGACGGCTGCGAAAGGATCGCCACAGCAGCCGTCGTCTTTTCATGCGCAACCGATACATCTGCAGCCACCCGATTGTGTCGTGCATCTGTTCCTCGGCGTGGCTCATTTTTGATAGTCGCCAGTCTGATGCCAGCGCCAGGCGTCGGCAATCATTGTCTCTAACGTTGATCTTTTTGGCTGCCAGCCCAATTCGGTTTCAGCACGGGCAGAGCCCGAAACCAGCTTGGTACAGTCACCTTCACGACGTGGACCGGTGATATAGGGCACCGTACGATTGGTGACCGCTTTCGAATGACTGATCACGTCCAGTACCGAAAACCCTGAACCGGTTCCGAGGTTGAATACTCGACTGCCCTTATCCTGTTCCAGCCAATGCAAACCCAGAACATGCGCGTCCACCAGATCGCAGACATGCACATAATCACGAATGCAGGTGCCATCCGGTGTATCGTAATCCGTGCCATTCACGGTCAGCGCATCACGTTTGCCATCGATCGCATCCAGCATGAGCGGAACCAGATGAGTTTCCGGTCGGTGGAATTCACCAACTTCGCTGTCCGGATCGGCGCCAGCCACGTTGAAATAGCGAAAGATCACGTGTTTCAGCCGGTGTGACGCCTCGAAATCGCGCAGGATATCCTCGATCGCGCGTTTTGATGCGCCATAGGCATTCAGCGGATGCTGTGGCGTGTCCTCGTCCAGAACCACATTGTCATGCTCTCCATATGTGGCACAGGTCGAGGAGAAGACGAAATTCAAGCAATCTGCTGCAACAGCGGCTTCGATCAAGTTCAGTGATCCGGTGACGTTGTTTGACCAGTATCTGCCCGGTTTTGACATGGCCTCGCCAACCTGACTGAGTGCGGCAAAATGCATGACGGCAGCCGGTTTGTATTTGGCAAAGACCTCGTCCAGCCGCTCACGATCCAACAGGTCTCCGCGTTCGAACGGGCCGAATTTCACCGAATCCTGCCATCCGGTAACGAGATTGTCGTAGGTGACCGGAACATAGCCCGCGCGCGCCAGAGCCTTGCAGGCATGTGATCCGATATACCCGGCGCCGCCGGTTACGAGTATGTTGTTCATTTTTGGTCCCACAACATCCGGTCAGAATGTCGATTTGGTTATTCGGAGGCACGTAAGGGGGCTATTCCAGCCCCATCGCAGCCATCATCTCTTCGATCTTTGCTACGTCCTGCGGATTGTTCAGTTCCCAGAACTGCCGACCCTTGGCTTCAACCTCGACACACAGAACTTTGCGCCCGTTTTCCATGAAACGCAGCTGTTCAAGCCCTTCCAATGTCTCAAGCGGCCCGGTTGGCCAGCCTGGATAGGCCGACAGAGCGTCTGGTCGATAAGCATAGACGCCAACATGATGAAACACCGGGGTTGGTTCGGTACTGGCATAGGTTTCCGAGGTGAAAGGGATGACCTCTTTCGAAAAATACAGTGCGCTGTGATCTGTACCGAAAACGGCAGTTGTGCCCCCGACGCGGTCATGCTTGCGGTCATTCAGCAAACCGTTCAGGGCATCCCCGTCGCAGCGCAACACAGGGGTCGCAACGCCTGCCTCGGGTGCAGCGCGCAAGCCTTCGATCAGGTCTTCGACAAACCAGTGCGGCGTCAGGGGTGCGTCCCCCTGCAGGTTCACAACGATGTCATACCCATTGCCCAGAACCGAGTGCGCCTCGGCGCAGCGTTCGGTGCCATTGGCACAGTTTTCCGAAGTCATTGTGACTTCGGCCCCGAAACCTTCCGCAACTTCGCGAATGCGGTCGTCATCGGTGGCCACCACAACGCGGTCGACGCCAGCGACCGATTTTGCGGCACGCCAGGACCGTTCAATCAGCGTCATCGATTTACCGGTCGCACCAGTCAGCGGCACAAGAGGTTTGCCCGGATAGCGCGACGAGGCGTAGCGGGCAGGGATCGCAATCAGAACGGACATCAGGCCTCCTTCAGTTCAACACCCGGAGCATAGGCGATGAAGAACGGGTTGGCATAGCCGTCCTTGCCATATGTCAGCGGGGAGTGATCGTCGAACCGCACGACATCACCGCCGGCACCCGCCAGCACTGCGTGCCCGGCGGCCGTGTCCCATTCCATAGTGCGACCTACACGAGGATAGATGTCGGCCTCGCCGGTGGCGACCAGGCAGAATTTCAGCGACGAACCCGCGCTTTTGCTGTCCTGCACCTGATATTTGTTGATGTAATCGTCGGTTGCCTGATCACGATGGGATTTTGAGGCGACGACCAAAAGCGCCGTATTGTCCGGGTTAGAGACTGATATTGGTGTCAACTCGCCTGTCTGCTCTTTGTTCAGAGCACCGGTTTCTTCAACCGATTGCCCATCAGCCAGAGTATAGAACATACGCCCTCGCGCAGGGGCATAGACCACACCGCGGGTCGGGACACCATTCTCGACCAGCGCAATGTTCACCGTGAAATCACCACGGCGGTTGATGAATTCTTTGGTACCATCCAGCGGGTCGACAATCAGGAACGTATCGCCCTTTTCCGAATGCGAGGCGGCCTGTTCTTCGGTCACCAGCAGGATATCGGGGAATGCCGTACGCAGTCCTGCCGAGATCAGGGCATCTGCGGCTTCGTCTGCCTCGGTGACGGGGCTGGCATCCGATTTGACCTTCACGTCGAAATCATCCGCCTCGTAAATCTCCATGATCTTGTCGCCTGCTTCCAGGGCCAGACGTCGGATGACGGGAATGAGGGCGTCGTAGGTCACAAAAATGCTCCGTTCCTGAGGTTTGTTGATCCGAAAACCTGACCGACTTATGATGTGCCGGATACGGAACGGCAAGAATTTCATGCCAGATTGCAGGCGATAACGCAGGAAAGAACGTTCGAGTGTTCTATTACAAGCGAAATCAATCGCTGCTGGGCGGTGCATTCACGACGGCGGAACTCGTGTTCCATGCCGTTGTGCGCAACGTGCGATCACAGCATTCCAATGCGGTGATCGCCATCGTGATGAACATCATACAGGTTCTGGCGCTTGTTGTTGTATTCTATCTGATCATGTCCCTCGTCGGGACGCGGGTGGCAAAGATCCGGGGTGAATATGTCCTGTATCTGTTGTCGGGTGTCTTTTTGTTCCTGACGCATATCAAGGCTGTCGGTTCGGTCGCCGGTGTCGGTATCGGCAACAACCCGATGATGCTGCATTCGCCAATGAATATAATGGTGATGTTGCTGGCCGCTGCATTCGGTTCGTTTTACACGCAAATTGTATCGTTGATCGTGATCCTGTTCCTATACAGCGTGACGATCTCCCCGATCGAGATTCAGGATCCGGGTGGTGCATTCGCGATGCTTGTTTTGGCCTGGTTCACTGGGTGTACGGTTGGTCTGATCTTCATGGCACTGAAACCATGGATTCCGCAGACTTCGGAGATACTCAACAATGTCTATCGCCGGATGAACATGATCTTTTCCGGAAAGATGGTCGTGGCGAACGCGCTCGGGGGTGCCTGGCTGGCGGCATTCGCGTGGAACCCATTGTTTCACGTAATCGACCAATGCCGGGGGTTCGTATTCCGGAACTATTTTCCAAGAAACACGAGTTGGGAATACGCTCTTTGGGTCGGGCTCGCGTTGATGATGATCGGGTTGCTGGGCGTGTTCTTTACCCGCAAACACGTATCGCAGAGCTGGAGTGCGCGACGCTAGGTTGCAACGCGCAGGGTCAGGTTGATGCGGCCGCCTTTGGGCAACAACCGGGATGAACCAAACCGGATCCGGTCGATCCCGTGATAGGCAAGACGCGCCGGACCTCCCATGATGACAACGTCACCCGAGTTCAGCCAGATGGACTCGGTCTTGCCGCTCCGGGTGGTGTTTCCAATTCGAAAGAGCGCATCATCGCCCAGCGAGACGGACAGTACGGGCCAAGAGAAATCCGCTTCGTCCTTGTCCTGGTGCAGGCCCATCCGGGCACCCTCGCCATAATAGTTGATCAGGCAGCAATCGGGATCGCGATCGGGACTGCAGAGATCTTTCCACATCTGCAGTATAACATCCGGAATAGCAGGCCATGCCGCGCCTTTCGGATGGGTGTCCTGATACCGATACCCGGCTTTGTCTGACACCCAGCCCAGACCCCCGGCCGAGGTCATGCGTACGGACATCTGCTTGCCCGATGGGGTGGTGGGATGGAACAGGGGCGCGGATTTCAGAATCGGACGCAAGACATCGATCAGCTGCGTCTGCGCTGCCCCGTCCAGATAGCCTTTTCTGATATCGAACCCCCGCAAAAGCAGCCGTGCCATTCAAGAATCCCCAATCCTTGCCAAAACCTTGCCAAAAAAGGCTACAGAATCCCGAAAACCTGCATTTCAGAACGCTTGCAGGCCTCTTGTCCCGCCCTTATATACGCCGGGACGCGCGATGGTGTAGTGCTGTCGCGCAGCACTGATCGGGGCCGGATGCCATAACGGGTCCGGACCTCGGGACATCGCCTTGAAGAGAAAGGGATTGAAAATATGGGAAAAGTAATCGGCATTGACCTCGGTACCACAAACTCGTGCGTTGCCATCATGGACGGCTCGCAGCCGAAGGTCATCGAAAACGCAGAAGGGGCGCGGACCACGCCCTCGATCGTCGCCTTCACCGAAGATGAGCGACTGGTCGGTCAGCCTGCAAAACGCCAGGCGGTCACCAACCCCGACAACACCATCTTTGGCGTAAAGCGTCTGATCGGTCGTCGTGTGGATGATGCAGAAGTCGAAAAAGACAAGAAAATGGTGCCGTACGCCATCGTCGATGGCGGCAATGGCGACGCTTGGGTTGAAGCCCGCGGTGAAAAATACTCCCCAAGCCAGATCTCGGCCTTCACTCTGGGCAAGATGAAGGAAACCGCCGAGAGCTATCTGGGTGAGGAAGTCACGCAGGCGGTTATCACCGTTCCGGCATACTTCAACGACGCACAGCGTCAGGCCACCAAAGACGCCGGCAAGATTGCAGGTCTGGAAGTGCTGCGGATCATCAACGAGCCGACAGCAGCTGCGCTGGCCTATGGTCTGGACAAAGAAGAAACCCAAACCATCGCGGTTTATGACCTTGGTGGTGGTACCTTCGACGTGACCATTCTGGAAATCGACGACGGCCTGTTCGAGGTTAAGTCGACCAACGGCGACACCTTCCTGGGTGGTGAAGACTTTGACATGCGCATCGTCAACTACCTGGCGGACGAGTTCAAAAAAGAACACGGTGTCGATCTGTCTCAGGACAAGATGGCCCTGCAGCGTCTGAAAGAAGCTGCTGAAAAAGCCAAGATCGAGCTGTCCTCGACCTCGCAGACCGAAATCAACCAGCCGTTCATCTCGATGGGTGCAAACGGTCAGCCGCTGCACATGGTCATGAAACTGACCCGTGCCAAGCTGGAATCGCTGGTTGGAGACCTGATCAAGAAGTCGATGAAGCCTTGCCAGGCTGCTCTGAAAGACGCAGGCCTGTCGGCGGGCGATGTGGACGAGGTTGTTCTGGTCGGTGGTATGACCCGGATGCCGAAAGTGATCGAAGAGGTCACCAAGTTCTTCGGTAAAGAGCCGCACAAGGGTGTGAACCCGGACGAAGTTGTTGCCATGGGCGCCGCCATTCAGGCCGGTGTTCTGCAGGGCGACGTCAAAGACGTGGTTCTGCTGGACGTGACCCCGCTGTCGCTGGGCATCGAGACGCTGGGCGGCGTGTTCACCCGCCTAATCGACCGCAACACGACGATCCCGACCAAGAAGTCTCAGGTCTTCTCGACCGCTGAGGACAATCAGAACGCCGTGACCATCCGCTGTTTCCAGGGTGAGCGCGAAATGGCTGCGGACAACAAGATCCTGGGTCAGTTCAATCTGGAAGAGATCCCGCCCGCACCGCGCGGCATGCCTCAGATCGAGGTGACTTTTGACATCGATGCCAACGGCATTGTCTCGGTTTCGGCCAAGGACAAAGGCACCGGCAAAGAGCAGAAGATCACCATCCAGGCCTCGGGCGGTCTGTCGGACGAAGATATCGACAAGATGGTCAAGGACGCCGAGGAAAACGCCGAGGCAGACAAGGCCCGCAAAGAGCTGGTCGAAGCCAAGAACCAGGCCGAAAGCCTTGTCCACGCGACCGAGAAATCGATCGAGGAACATGGCGACAAGGTCGACCCGTCGACCGTCGAAGCGATCGAGCTGGCCGTTGCCGCGCTCAAGGATGAGCTGGAAACGGACAATGCCGACAAGATCAAGTCGGGCATCCAGAACGTGACCGAAGCGGCCATGAAACTGGGCGAAGCCATCTACAAGGCGCAAGCGGAAGAGGGCGAAGATGAGCCTGCCGCCGCAGATGCCGCACCGGGTGATGACGATATTGTCGATGCCGAGTTCGAAGATCTGGACGACGACAAGCGTAACTAACGGGTAACCGGGCCAATTTGGGCCGGTCCGGTTGCCGGGCCGGCCCGATTACGTTGAGGCATAAGGAAATACTGATGTCAAAACGCGACTATTACGAAGTGCTCGGCGTGTCCAAGAGCGCTTCGTCGGATGAAATCAAAAAGGGCTTTCGCAAAAAAGCCAAAGAGCTTCATCCAGACCGCAACAAGGACAATCCGGATGCTGAAGCGCAGTTCAAAGAGGCCAACGAGGCCTATGATGTGCTGCGTGATGCCGACAAAAAAGCTGCTTATGACCGCTTCGGTCATGCTGCGTTTGAGAATGGCATGGGTGGCGGTGGTCGTCCCGGTGGCGGATTTGGCTCTGGTGATTTCTCCAGCGCGTTTTCGGATGTCTTCGACGATCTGTTCGGCGATTTCATGGGTGGCCAGCGTGGTGGCGGCGGTGGACGTCGCGCGGCACGTGGATCGGACCTGCGCTACAACCTGCGCGTAACGCTGGAAGAAGCCTATTCCGGCCTGCAGAAAACTATCAATGTACCCACTGCCGTGGCCTGTTCATCCTGTGATGGCACCGGTGCGGAAAGTGGTGTTGAGCCAACAACCTGTCCGACCTGTTCGGGTATGGGCAAGGTGCGGGCGCAACAGGGCTTCTTCACGGTCGAACGAACCTGTCCGACCTGTTCGGGCCTCGGTCAGATCATCAAGAACCCCTGTAAATCCTGCAACGGCGCGGGCCGTGTTGAAAAAGAGCGTGCTCTTTCGGTCAATATCCCTGCTGGTGTTGAGACCGGTACTCGTATCCGCCTAGCTGGCGAGGGTGAGGCCGGAATGCGCGGTGGCCCTCCGGGTGATCTCTACATATTTGTCGAAGTCGCGCAGCATCAGCTGTTCGAGCGTGACAGCATAAACCTTTACTGCCGCGTTCCGGTAAGCATGGCCAAGGCCGCGCTGGGCGGTTCGATCGAAGTACCGACCATCGATGGTGGTCGTGGTCGCGTGCAGATCCCGGCCGGCAGCCAGTCTGGCCGCCAGATGCGTCTGCGTAGCAAGGGTATGCCCGCGCTGCGTGGTGGCGGAGTTGGCGACATGTTCATCGAACTGGCCGTCGAGACCCCGGTGAACCTGACCAGCCGTCAAAAAGAACTACTGCGTGAGTTCGAGGATCTGGGCGAAGACAACCATCCGGAGTCAAAGAGCTTTTTCTCATCAGTCAAATCCTTTTGGGATGGGATGAAGGGCTAAGAGCCCAGCAATCAAGAATGTCAGGCCGGTTCGTCAGAGCCGGCTTTTTTGTTCCTTAGGTCCAGTTTGATCTGAAACCGGCTCAGATTGGCCCTTGAAACCCGGTCCAAGCCCTGAGATTGTCCGCCCGAACCGTTGGGGTGCCCTGTCTTAGGGCTGAGAGGCGTGAATGCGCTAACCCATCGAACCTGATCCGGGCAATACCGGCGTAGGGAACGGTCTTAGTGCACAGACGTTTTCCATGCCCGTTGCCCTTTGAATATGGAGCAACGACATGGCGCATATCGCCCTGACAATCGCAGGATCGGACAGCGGAGGTGGTGCCGGAATTCAGGCCGACCTCAAGGCGATGTCTGCGCTGGGTGTCTATGGCGCCAGCGTTCTGACTGCAGTGACGGCGCAAAACACTCAGGCGGTGACCGCGGTACACGGCATTCCATTGGAGGTGATCTCCGCGCAGATCGAAGCGGTTCTGAGCGACCTCGACGTCGGTGCGATCAAAATCGGGATGTTGGCAACGCCCGAAATCATCCAGACAGTGGCTCAGGGGATTTCTGGTTTCGAAGGTCCGGTGGTGCTCGACCCGGTGATGGTCGCTAAATCCGGTGACGCCTTGTTGGCTGCTGAGGCGGTTCAGACCTTGCGTGACGTGCTGTTGCCCCGTGCAACGGTGATAACGCCCAACCTGCCCGAAGCTGCCTGTCTGCTGGAACAAACCGCAGCCAGAACGCCCGAAGATATGATCGCCCAAGGTCTTGGCCTTTGTGAGATGGGTGCACGTGCCGTTCTGATGAAGGGCGGTCATGGAGAGGGCGAAATCTGCCACGACTTACTGATTGATGCGTCGGGTAAAGTGGCTGATTTCAAAGCGCCTCGCAAATCCACAAGAAACACCCACGGCACCGGGTGCACTTTGTCATCCTCGATTGCCGCCGGACTTGCACAGGGATTGAACCTGACAGAAGCAGTGACTCAGGCGCATGGATATCTGCAGGGCGCAATTGCCCGCGCGGATGACCTTTGCATAGGGCAGGGCCATGGTCCGGTGCACCATTTCCATCAGGTCTGGTCGGCGTGACGGTCTGGTCGGTCATAGGTGCCGGTGTTGCCGGTCTGGCGGTTGCAAGCGAACTGGTTTCCCGTGGCGCACGTGTTCAGGTCTTTGATCCTGGCGGCCCGCCTGGCCCACATGGGTGTTCCTGGTGGGCTGGTGGCATGCTGGCACCATGGTGCGAATACGAGAACGCCGAGGAACCTGTGCTGCGACTGGGTCAGCAGGCCATCGATTGGTGGGCGGACCGGACGCAGGTACACAGACAAGGTACCCTCGTTGTTGCCAATGTCCGGGATTTGCCGGATCTGCGTCGTTTCGCGTGTCGTACCGAAGGTTTTGAACAGGTCGGACAGGCAAAAATCGCTTTATTAGAGCCTGATTTACATGGATTCGGAAAGGGTTTGCATTTTAGCGCAGAGGCGCATGTCGATCCCCGGCAGGCGCTGAACGATCTTTATCGTCAGCTGCGCGAACAGGGGGTGGAGTTTCATCAGAAACTCGCACCTGCGAAGTTGGAGAATGCAATCGACTGCCGCGGGCTGCATGCGCGTGAGTACTTGCACGATCTGCGCGGCGTGAAGGGTGAGATGTTGGTGATCCGCTGCCCGGATGTGGCGTTGAACCGCCCCGTACGCCTGCTGCATCCACGCATGCCGCTATACATCGTGCCGCGCGGCGACGGCATCTACATGCTGGGCGCGACGATGATCGAATCCGAGGACAGCAGCCGCATCACTGCGCGTTCGATGCTGGAGCTGCTGAGCGCGGCCTATGCCCTGAATCCGGCCTTCGGAGAAGCTGAGGTCTTGGAAATCGGTGTCGATCTTCGCCCAGCCTTTCCCGACAACTTGCCACGCATCCGGCGACTGGGTCGGACAATCTATGCCAATGGCCTCTATCGCCACGGCTATCTGCTGGCGCCTGCATTGGCTCAGGGCGTTGCCGATCTGGCGTTGGAAAACAAACACTCGGAGATGGTTGATGAAGATCGTCCTTAACGGTGAATCGTGCGACGTGCGCGCGGAAACCTTGTCTGAACTACTGAAGGAATGCGGGTTCTCTGGTCGCGTTGCCACGGCAGTGAACGAAGATTTCGTCCCGTCCAGTCTGCGCATTGCCCACAAACTGGCCGAAGGCGACCGGATCGAAGTTGTTGCACCAATGCAGGGGGGCTGAGCATGAAACGGTTTTACGGCACCGATTTACCAAACCCCCTGATGCTGGGAACAGCGCAATATCCCAGCCCTGCCATTCTGGAACAGGCGTTTCGCCAAAGCGCAGCAGGCGTGGCCACGGTTTCGCTCCGCCGTGAAGGGGCGGGCGGCGCGGGACAGACGTTCTGGACCATGATCCGTGAGCTTGGCGTGCTGGTTTTGCCGAACACGGCTGGATGCCACACGGTCAAAGAGGCAGTTACCACGGCTCATATGGCACGTGAGGTGTTTGATACGCCCTGGATCAAGCTGGAACTGATCGGTCACACGGACAGCCTGCAGCCGGATGTGTTTCAGCTGGTCGAGGCCGCTCGTATCCTGACCGAGGATGGGTTTCAGGTGTTCCCTTACACAACGGACGATCTGATCGTCGGAGAACGCTTGCTGGCCGCCGGCTGCGAGGTCCTGATGCCCTGGGGCGCGCCAATCGGGTCAGGTCGCGGGCTGAACAACGAATACGCATTGCGTGCCATGCGCTCTGAATTCCCGGATGTGCCCTTGGTTGTTGATGCAGGCATCGGTCTGCCAAGCCATGCGGCGCATGCAATGGAGCTGGGCTTTGATGCCGTCCTTCTGAACACAGCCGTTGCCCGTGCCGGCGATCCGGCTGCGATGGCCAAGGCGATGGCGCTGGCGGTTCAGGCCGGACAATTGGCCCATCAGGCCGATCCGATCGAAGCGCGCGACATGGCCGAGGCCTCTACTCCCGTTATTGGAAAGGCGTTCCTGTCATGACCCTTGATCGATTTTATCCAATCTTTGATCACTCTGACTGGTTGCGCCGAATGCTGCCTTTGGGCGTCAAGCTGGTACAGCTGCGCATCAAGGATCAGCCAGACGACGTCGTGTGTCGCGAAGTTGAAGTGTCACAAGCCTTGTGTCGCGAACATGGTGCTGTGCTGGTGGTAAATGACTACTGGCAGGCAGCTATCGAAGCAGGCTGTGACTGGATCCACCTGGGTCAGGAAGATCTGGATGACGCCGATCTCAGGGCGATCCGCAAGGCCGGTCTGAAACTGGGTGTTTCAACCCATGATGATGACGAGCTCGAGCGCGTCCTGGCAATGGGCCCGGATTATGTCGCGCTGGGCCCTGTATACCCGACCATCCTGAAAAAGATGAAATGGCATCAACAGGGCTTGCCGCGGGTGACCGAATGGAAAGCACGGGTAGGTGACATCCCCTTGGTCGGTATTGGCGGCATGAGTGTCGAACGCGCGCGCGGCGTATTCGAGGCTGGCGCGGATATCGTTTCAGTTGTCACCGACATCACTCTCAACGACGACCCCGAAGGGCGTGTGCGTGAATGGATCGAGGTCTGCAAATGACGCGTTATTCCCGACAAATGATCCTGCCCGAGGTTGGAGATGATGGGCAGAAACGCCTTTCCAGATCGCGGGTTCTTGTGATCGGCGCTGGTGGTTTGGCAGCACCTGCTTTGCCTTTGTTGGCCGGGGCGGGGGTTGGACATCTGACGGTGATGGATGGGGATGTCGTCGAGCAATCGAACCTCCATCGTCAGACCTTGTTTACAGAGAAAGACTGCGGCCGCTCAAAGGCAGAGGTGGCTGCTCAGCGTTGCCGGGAACTAAACAGAGAAATCGAAATCTCTGATTTGAATCAGTCTCTAACAAGTGAAAACGTGGCAAACTTGGTATCCAAACATGATTTGGTGTTGGACTGCGCGGACAGCTACGCGGCCAGCTACACCTTGTCAGACAGTTGCCTGGAGCTGAGAAAACCCCTGATCAGCGCGTCTGTTCTGGGGCTGTCGGGATATGTCGGTGGGTTCTGTGGCAGAGCCCCCTCATTGCGCGCGGTTTTCCCCGAAGCTCCTGATAGTGGCGCAAGCTGCGCCACAGCAGGGGTGCTGGGTCCCGTGGTTGCGATGTTGGGTTCGCTTCAGGCGCAGATGGCGTTGAGCGTCATCCTTGGTCTTGAGCCGAGCCCCCTCGGGCATCTCGTGCAGTTCGATGCGCGTACGTTCCACAGTACCGGATTTCGCTTTGATCAAGCACCCGAGCCAGCACAGGCATTCCGCTTTGTTTCCGCCAGTCAGCTGAGCGAGGCCGACGTGATTGTTGAGCTAAGGGATGCGGCGGAGGCGCCGGAGTTTATTCATCCGAGTGCCAAACGGACGACTCCTGAAGATCTCATATCAGAGCCTAACAAGGAAAAAAGACTGGCCCTGTGTTGCACGACCGGCCTGCGGGCATGGCGCGCTGCTGAACGTATTCAACCAGATTGGCCGGGCGAGATCGTCCTCGTCGCGGCCTCAACCTCGTGAACAGAAGGAAACGCGAGACATGAAAAAGCTGATTACAGCTGTTGCCCTGCTGGCCGCTACGCCTGCATGGGCCGAAGACAAGATGACTTTGTTGCTGGATTGGTTCGTGAACCCGGATCACGGACCGATAATCATTGCGCAGGAAAAGGGTTACTTTGCCGATCAGGGGCTTGAGGTCGAGGTCATACCGCCTGCAGACCCGTCAGCCCCGCCGCGTCTGGTTGCAGCCGGACAGGCCGATCTGGCGGTATCCTATCAACCGCAGTTGCACTTGCAGATTCACGAAGGCCTGCCGCTCAAGCGTGTCGGTACGCTGGTTGCAACACCGCTGAACTGCCTGCTGGTGCTCAAAGACGGTCCGATTGAAACGCTTGCCGATCTCAAGGGTAAGAAGGTTGGTTTTTCAGTAGCGGGCGTCGAAGAGGCTGTTTTGTCCGCGATGCTGGGCGTGCATGACGTCGCCTTGGATGACATCGAAATGATCAACGTCAATTTCTCTCTGTCTCCGTCGCTGATGACCGGGCAGGTCGATGCAGTTATCGGGGCATTCCGCAACTTTGAACTGAACCAGATGGATATCGAGGGTGTCGCCGGCCGTTGCTTCTATATCGAAGAAGAAGGTGTGCCACCCTATGATGAACTGATCTATGTCGCCAATCCTGAAACGATGGACACCGACAAAGTCGCCCGCTTTCTGGCCGCAACCGAGAAGGCCACACAATACATCGTCAACAACCCGGAAGAAAGCTGGGAAATCTTCGCCGCAACCTCAGTTGAATTGCAGGATGAGCTGAATGCCCGCGCCTGGGTAGATACATTGCCCCGCTTCGCGCTGCGCCCTGCGGGTTTTGACGCAGGCCGCTATGCCCGGTTCGAGGCTTTCCTGAAAGACAGCGGCATGATCGACAGCATCAACCCTGTCAGCGACATCACTATCGATGTGACGTCACAATGAGCGATTATGGCAAAGCCTTCACTTTGATGCGTGATACTGCACAGGGGCCGTGGCGGGACTACACCCGCCACGCCTTTGTCGAAGGGATGAAGGACGGAACGCTCCCACGTGAGGCGTTCCTGCATTATCTGCGACAGGATTATGTGTTTCTGATCCACTTTTCCCGCGCCTGGGCGCTGGCGGTGGTGAAATCGGAAACACATGATGAGATGCTGGCTGCCTCCCGCACCGTGAATGGTTTGATCAGTGAAGAGATGAAGCTGCATATCGGCATTTGCGAGGCCGAAGGCATCCCGCAGGATCAGCTGTTCGCCACGCCGGAGCGGGCCGAAAACCTCGCTTATACACGCTATGTGCTTGAGGCGGGTTACAGCGGTGATCTGCTTGATCTGCTCGCGGCCCTTGTACCTTGCGTTATGGGATATGGTGAAATCGGCACCCGCCTTGCTGCCGAGGCGACCTCTGAGACCTATCGTGACTGGATCGACGCTTATTCGAGCGATGAGTATCAACAGGCCTGCTATGCGGTTGGTGAACTGTTGGATTCGGCTCTAACACGGCGCATTGGTTCAGATTTTGAGGCATCCCCACGCTGGGATCGCCTGTGCCAGACGTTCCGTACCGCGACTGAGCTTGAGGTCAACTTCTGGCAGATGGGCTTTACCCCATGACACCAGCGCCCGATCTGATCTTCAAGGGCCAGGCGTCTATCGGCAGCGCGAGCCTGTTCGCGCCATTGTCGCTGTCGCTGGCGTCCGGGCAGTGGACCTGCCTTTTGGGTGGATCGGGCGTTGGAAAAACCACAGTCCTGCGGTTGATCGCGGGGCTGGACACAGGCGCTGATTTTTCTGGCCTGATCGCCGCCAGTGACGGGAAACCAGTCGCTGAGCGTATCGCCTACATGGCGCAGAACGATCTTTTGCTGCCATGGGCGACCGTTGCGCAGAACGTCTCGCTGGGTGCACGGCTGCGGGGCGAGAAAATCGATCGGAATCGACGGGATCGTTTGATCGCGCGCATGCGATTGACGGACCACATGAACAAGAAACCTGCCGAACTTTCGGGTGGTCAACGTCAGCGCGTGGCTCTGGCCCGCACGTTGATGGAGGATCGACCGATTGTCCTGTTGGATGAACCTTTTTCCGCCCTCGATGCTAGAACCCGGGCCGATATGCAGGATCTGGCAGCAGAGGCCTTGCAGGGTCGGACCGTTCTGCTGGTTACCCATGATCCGGCCGAGGCGGCACGGTTGGGACAAACAATTGTGGTCATGACCCGGCACGGATTGACCCATTGCCAACCCCCGCACGCGCCCGCCCCGCGCAAAGTCGACGATCTGGAGACGTTGGAAACACAA